>JANMBR010000326.1:0-18362 GCA_031360505.1 Acidobacteriota bacterium | reverse complement strand
CGCCGACGGCCTGCGGCCCGTGCGCGCCCTGTGGTGGCCAGTCGACGTCGGAAGCGACGCGACGCGGCTGTTCTACGGCCCCGGCCAGCGCTCGCTGGTCTACCTCGATGCCCTCACCGGCGAGCGGAAGGTACTTCTCGGGACCGGGCCGTAGGGGCGGGGCTTGCCCCCGCCCGCCTCTGCGACATCGTGACTCTTGCGGGCGGCCGCAAGGGCCGCCCCTACGGCGCGAAAGAGAATCGCGCCATGGGAGTGGGGCGAGACAGACCTCTGCTATCGTCCCGCCCAACGTCATGGCGGGGTTCGAGCGACAAGACGGCAAGCTTTTCTGCGACGGCGTCTCGCTCGAGGACGCCGCACGGAAGTTCGGCACGCCGCTCTATGTCTACAGCCGGGCGCTCATCGAGGAGAACTTCCGTCGGTTCGACGCGGCGTTCGCCTCGGTCCCGCACCTCGTCTGCTACGCCGCGAAAGCGAATTCAAACCTCGCGGTCCTGGCGCTGCTTTCACGCCTCGGCTCGGGTGCCGACGTCGTCTCGGGCGGCGAGCTGCGCGCGGCCCTCCAGTGCGGGATTCCGGCCGACCGGATCGTCTTTTCCGGCGTGGGCAAGACGGAAGAAGAGATCGCGGCAGGGGTCTCGGCCGGCATCCTCGCCTTCAACGCGGAGTCCGAGCGGGAGATCGAGAAGATCGACGCGATCGCGCGGGGGCGAGGCGCGGTGGCGCGAGTCGCCCTGCGGGTCAACCCGGACATCGACGCGAAGTCGCACCCGTACATCTCGACGGGCTTGAAGCAGAACAAATTCGGCGTGGACATCGCGCGGGCCCGCGAGATCTTCGAGAAAGCGCGGAATCTCGCAGGCGTCCGCATGGTCGGCATCCAGGCCCACATCGGTAGCCAGATTCTCGAGGCCGGGCCGCTCGCGGCGACGGCGCGCGAGCTGTCGGGCCTCGCCGAAACCCTTGTTGCCGGGGGCTTTGCGATCGAGACGCTCGATATCGGCGGGGGAATCGGGATCGGCGAGGCGGCCGTGTCGCCCGAGGCCTACGCCGCCGCCGTGCTCCCATCGCTCGCCGGCCGGCCCTTCCGCGTCCTGATCGAGCCCGGCCGGGCGATCGCCGGCCCTGCCGGAGTGCTGCTGACGCGCGTGCTCTACGTCAAGCAGGAGCGCGGCAAGATGTTCGTCATCGCCGATGCCGGCATGAACGATCTGCTTCGCCCCGCGCTCTACCAGGCCACTCACGGGATCGAAAACGTGGATTCCACTCCAAATAGTCGGATGATCGTGGCCGATATCGTGGGCCCGGTTTGCGAAACGGCCGATTGCTTTCTTCGGGATGCCGCGCTCGGCCGCGCCGACGAGGGCGACCTGCTCGCCATCCGCGACGCCGGCGCCTACGGCTTCGCGATGGCGTCCAACTACAACTTCCGCCTGCGGCCGGCCGAGGCCCTCGTCGAGAACGGCGCTACGCGTCTCGTGCGCCGCCGAGAAACATTCGAGGATCTGATTCGCCCCGAGGTTGTGTAGACTCTCCTCGATTGCTCACTTCGGAATGATTCGTTTAACTTTTTTTGGGAGGACGCATGCGTCTGCGATCAGTCTGGCTTCTCTGCCTTCTCGCTCTCGTCGCACCCCTCGCCCTGGCCCAGACAACCGGCTCCATGAGCGGCGTCGCCCGCGACTCGGGCGGCACGCCACTGCCGGGCGTCCTCATCTCGATCGTCGGTCCGCAGCTGCCGCTCGGCCGCACGGCGACGTCGCGCTCGGACGGCGTGTTCCAGTTCTTCAACCTCACGCCCGGGACCTACCAGTTGAAGGCGGACCTGCAGGGCCTGGCCTCCTTCACCCAGGAAGTCATCGTGCAGCTGACCAAGGACACCGAGGTGTACCCGGTCCTGCGCGCGACGACGGCCGAAAACGTCACGGTCATGGCCGCGGCGCCGCTCGTGGACACCAAGTCGAGCGACGTCTCGGTCGTCACGACCCGCCAGACGATGGAAAAGCTCCCGCTCGCCCGCACGTTCAGCGGCACCTTCCAGCTTTCGCCGGGCGTCGCGGATAGCGGCGTTGCCATTTCGAACACGAACATCGGCGTCAACGCCGCTGGCGGCCGCCAGGACAACACGTACCTCTATGACGGCGTCAACGTGACCAACCCGTTCTTCGGCGACCTCTACCAGGACTTCGCCGAGCTCGACATCCAGGAAGTCAACATCACGCGCAGCGGCGTCACCGCGGACAGCGGACGCACGGGCGGCTTCATCGTCAACGGCGTGACCAAGTCGGGCACGAACAACTGGCACGGCGAGGCCCGCATCGAATTCCAGCCCTCGGCATTCCAGGCCGACAGCAAGGACCCCAACCTGCAGTCCAAGATCGAGCGCTTCCGCCCCGGCGTCGGCGTCGGCGGACCCATGATCAAGGATCATCTCTTTGCCTACGGCTCGCTCAACTTCTATCGCGTGAAAGAAAGCGACCGGGTCAACGATCTCGGGACCATCCCCAACTCGAACCTCGACATCAACGAATACTTCATCAAGCTGTCGGCGACCCCGACGCAGAACCAGCTTTTCGATGCCTCCTACCGGTACCGCAGCATCAACCAGACCAACGCGGACATCGGCGCGTTCGACGCCGCCTCGACCGGTGACAACCCCAAGGAGTTGAACCGCGTCGGCCTCTTCTCCTGGTACTGGACCGCGACGCAGGCCTTCAACCTGGAGGCCAAGTTCAGCGTCAACGACAACCCGAGCGGCGCCAGCCCCGTCACCCCGCTCGGCTACCAGCCGGCCTTCAACGCCGCGGACCCGTCGCAGTCCGGCCTCTACTGCAACGGCCTGACCTGCACGGGCGGAGCGTCGCTGGCCACCAACAACGACAGCTTCACCCGCTACACGTACAACATCACCAGCAGCTACCTCGCCACCTTCTTCGGGGCGAGCCACCTCATGAAGCTCGGCGCGTACTTCAGCAATAACAAGGAAAACCTTTCCCGAATCGCCAACGGCTGGGGCACGATCACGAACTCCAGCAACTCCCGATGCGGTGGCGAGGATTGCTACCGCGCCCGGTACTCCCCGGCGCAGAACCCGCAGATCTCGCGCGGGCAGACGATCGGGCTCTTCGTTCAGGACCAGGCAACGTGGGACCGGTTCACGCTCAACATCGGGTTTCTCTTGAACCAGGACACGTTCATTCCGAACGACAACGGGGAGTTCACCTTCGTCAGGGGGGACTACACCGTCCCGAATGACGATTTGCTCGCCTGTTCCGATCCGGCCCACCTCGCAACCGCCTGCACGTACACGGACAAGTACGTCTTCTCCTTCGGCAAGCAGTTCCAGCCGCGCGTGGGCGTCGCCTACGAGGTCACTCCGAGCATCCACGACAAGGTCTACGCGAATTATGGCCGCTACTCCAACATGGACAACCAGTCCTTCGCGCGCGCCGCGGCGCCGATCCGCCTCTACCGGGTGGACGCCTACTTCAACAAGACGACCGGCGACTTCATCACGCAGTTCGTCCGCGGCAACAACACCGGCAAGATCGTCCTGCCGAACATCGATCCCACTTACACGGACGAGTTCTCGATCGGCTACGCGCGCCCGTTCTGCAACGGCTGGGTGGCCGAGATTTACGGTCTCTTCCGCGAGACCAAAAACATCATCGAGGACTTCCCGGGGACCGGCCTCGCGGATAATCCGGACAACTTCCGCTACGGCAACATCGGGGCGCATCGCAAGTACCAGGGCGGAACGATCGAGGTCAAGAAGGTCTCCGGCGACAACTGGACGCTCGACGCGTCGTACACCCTCTCGAAGCTGACCGGCAACTGGGACCTCGACTACGCGACGCAACTCTTCTACTCCTCGTCCTACATCCAGGACGGGCCGAAGCTCTACGTCCAGGACCCGAATCGCCAGGGCACGCTCATCGGCAACCGGACCAACGTCGCCAAGCTCTTCGGCAGCTATACGTTCCCCGAGCGCACCACCGTCGGCGGCTACCTGCGCTACCAGAGTGGGCGCCCCTGGGAGGCGCGGCTGTTCGATCCGATCTACGGCACCGACTACTGGTACGCCGAGAAGGCCGGCACCCGCACGACGCCCTCCTGGACGAACTTCGATCTGCTCGTCTCGCAGACCATCCCGATCGGGCCGACCAGCGTCGTGATCGAAGGGCGCGTTTTCAACGTTTTCAACTCGCAGCCTGCGCTGACGGTCGACCAGGACCTCTTCATCAACGACGACAACACTGGCGCCAATCCCAACTTCGGACGTGCCACGTCCTACGCTCCGCCGCGAGGATTCGTCATCTCCGCGACGTTCAACTTCTAAGGGCTTCGAGCCAATCGTCACGGCCGGGGGTCTCAAGGACCTCCGGCCGTTTTGTTTTCGACACCGCACCAACCGTGATCGGCCGTAGGGGCGGGGCTTGCCCCCGCCCGCACATGCAACGCCGTGACTACTGCGGGCGGCCACAAGGGCCGCCCCTACGGCACCTCAGGGAATCCGGTCCTACGAACGCCCCGCCGCGCGCACGACTTCGAGCAGCCGCGCCACCAGGGGCTGATCCGGCTTCAACGTGAGTGAGCGTGCGAGCAGGCGTTCGACCGCATCCCGGTTTTGGAGGCACGTTTCGAAGAGTGCAAGGTCGTTCAGCGTCTCCGGACTCGTCGTCGCCGCCTCGAAGCGCGTCAGCGCCGCGACAGCGCCGCGGCAATCCTTGCCTCGATGCAGGAAGAGCCCGCGTTCCCGCGCGATCGCCTCGTTGTCCGGGTACTCCCGCGCAGCCCGATCGAGCAATGCCGCCGCGGGCGCGCGCTTGCCGTCCCTCTCGTACTCGTGCGCCCAGCCCGCCACCGCCGACGACGGATCGGCCTTGACCGCCGCGAGCGACCGGAAGAACCATTCCTGAGCGAGCGTGGAATCGCCCTTTTCGCGGTAGAGAACGGCAAGGTTGAACATCGGCGAGTAATAGTCGGGCCGCAGCGCGAGCGACTTCTCGAATGCCGCGCGTGCGCCCGGGAAGTCCTTCCTGTTTTCGCGCAGGAAGACGCCGAGGTTGTTCCACGCGCCCTCCGTCATCCCCGGCTTCTCGCCTCCGGTTGGCGAGAGCGGTTGCGCCTCGCCGGGCGACAGGTACCCCAGGGCCAGGAGCTTCTTCGCGTACTCGCTCGACTCCTCGGCCGAAGGCGGCGTCGCCGCGACCCGCCGTACGACGAGGCCCGAGGGCGCGGCAGCGCGCGGCAGATTCGGCATGCCAGGAAACGCCGCGCGGATCGGCGCGCCCGGCATCGCCGGATCCGCCGGCACACCGAGCAGCGCCAGGACCGTCGGCGCGACGTCGAGGATCGAGACTGCGCCACGCCCAGCCGAAGTGGGCGAGCCAACGCCCGCGCCCCATGCGCCAAAGACTCCCTCCGGGCGGTGCCAGAAAGCAGCCGTGCTCCAGTTTCCCGACGCGAAGCCGCATGGCCGGTCATCGCCCCACTTGAAACCGTGGTCCGACGTCACGATGAGCGTCGCGCCGTCCTCCTCGGCCCGGCGCATCCACTGTCCGAGGATGCGGTCGATCACCGCGTAGTACGCCTCGACGACGCGCTCGAAGCGGGCCACGTCCTCGTCCCGGACGGCGGCGCACGCAATGCGCGGCGGCGTGTAGGGCGCAAACACGTGACCCGCCTCGTCCGTGCCCTCGAAGTAGACCGCGGTGAGATCCGGAACGTTGCGGTCGTAGAGGTCACGCGCGATGCGCTGCGTGACACGCGTCGCGCCGAGGATGCGCGACAGCGCCACGACAGGGTTGTCCATCCCGCCGCCCGAGCCGAGGGCCGCCGCGATCTCGGTCGAAGGCATCTCCAGAAAGGGAGCAAGGTCCGAGGCCGCCACGCGGCCGTCGCGCCCACTCACCTGCGCGATGCCGGCCGACAGCGACGCCGGGTAGGTCGACCCGTCCAGGGGCAGCTTGTCGAACAGGATCGGGCTCGCGTGGTCGCTCACGAAGAATCCGTTCACTTCCTCCGCCGGATGCGTCGCCCACCATCCGACGACGCCGACCTTGCGGCCCGCGGCGGAGGCGACGTTCCAGACCGCCGGCACCGCACGCGAGTTGCCCGAAATCGGCACCTTGCGCCCCGAGACCGCATCGACCTCCTGGAAATCGAGCACGCGGTGAACGTCCGGCGTCACTCCCGTCGCCTGCGTCGTCCAGAGGATCGGCGAGAGCAGCGGAAGCTCGCTCTCGAGCTTCGCGGAGAATCCCTCGGACGCGAATCGCTTCCAGTTCGGCATGCTGCCCTGCGCCGCGAGCCGGTCGAGGAGCTCCCAATCGAGCCCGTCGAGGCCGATCCAGATGACCGGCCGCGTTGGACCGGAGGCGCGCTTTGTTCGCGCCGCTTCGTCGGACGCTTCGACGGCGCTGATCGGCAGAGCGACGACCGGAGCTTCCTTGCCGCCCCCGCACGAGAGCCCGGCGCCGAGCGCGAGCGCCGCAAGGATGAGAAGGCGAAGGCCCCTGCGCATCGGTCGCACCATAGCAAACAGCCGATGCGAGAGTAGAATCAGGCACCTTCATGACTCGGCGCCACTGCCTCCTCGCCCTCGCGTTTCTCGCCGCGGCCGTGCTCAGCGCCGCCGAACCGCCGCCGGTTCTGCGAATGCCGGGAGCCTCCGACAAACCGCTCGCCCCCGAGTCGCTGCTCGGCCGCGACTCCCGCGACGTGCGCCTCGAGGACGCCAACGGCGGCGTCACGATCTACCACGGCACTCCCCTGCTCGCCGTCCTCGAGAAGAACGGCCTCGACCTGCGCACGATGGCGGGCGAGCGCAAGTCCGCGGCCGAAGTCGTTCTCGCCACGGCCCGCGACGGCTACACGGCCGCCTTTTCGATCGGCGAGCTGCGGATGAACCGGGCCAATCCCAAGGTCTTCCTCGTGGCCGAGTCCGGGTCCGGGCCGTTGCCGGACAACGAAGGCCCGGTGCGCCTGATCGTCTACGGGGACGTCGTCCGGTCGACCTACGGCCTGGCCCGGATCGAGCTCAAGGTCCTGGCCGATAACGCCAAAGACGCCCGCAAATAGGCCCAGCCGGCGTTTGCGCCGGTTTGACCCCCCGCGCTCGATCCCTATAGACTGCCCCGCCCGATGGTGGGTGTAGCTCAGCTGGTTAGAGCGCCAGATTGTGGATCTGGAAGTCGAGGGTTCGAACCCCTTCACTCACCCCAAAAGTTTCTCGCGTCGTTCTTTGCGCCCGTAGCTCAGTCCGGATAGAGCGTTAGCCTCCGGAGCTAAAGGTCCCGCGTTCGAATCGCGGCGGGCGCACCATTTTTTCACCAATGGCTTACGTCCAATCTGGACCAGGCCTTTCCAGCCGCGCACGTCCGGGCGATCCCGTGGTACACCACACGGGCAGTTCGCCCGAGGCGAAGGAACAGAGAAGGAAATCAGATGCCGAAACAACCGAAACCCCCAGCGTCGGCCGCCGCTCGAGCCCGCGTTGCGAAGCTCCTCGCCGGCGAAGCCCCGGTCGTTCTCGACGCTGTCGAAGCGGCCGGCTCCGTCGCGCAGCCTCCCGGCTTCTACCTGAAGCGGAAAAAGGAGCTCGTCGTACCCGGCAAACCGCCCGGGGCCGGTCGGTGATCGTCGCCGGTCGGCGGCAGGATCTCCGACCGTGGACTTGTATCACTCGCTGAGCCTGATTCTCCTGTTCCTGACGCTCCTCGCGGTCGACGACACCCGTCCGACGAGCGGGGTCCGGCGATTTCGCGACTGACAATCCGATTCGCCGCCTGACCGGGATCGAACGGGCCGCGCGCTCGTTGAAGGGCCCAAGCGCCGGGCGAGTCTGAAACGTATCCCTCTTGCGCACGATCCTGCGCCGGTGATCCCCATCGGCGGACGGGCCGATCCTGAATGCGCGCTCATGGTGAGGGGTGTCGCGACCGGCCAATGCCAGCACGTATACAAAACGGGAGCGGAGTAGGTGCGCCGGCCGAGGTCCTATCGTGGTTGACCCGTGGTCGCGCCCTGGTGCTCTTTGGAACCGTCCTGATCCTCCGCCTCTGGATTGCAAAAGGGTTCGGGGGAAATTTTGACTCACACGCTTTTCAAACTACGGCAGAGCTGACGCTGTCGGGTCGCAACGTCTATTCGGCGACCACCCTCTACAACTACAGTCCCGTGTGGGCTGGCGTCGTGGCTGTCATCTGGACTTTGGCCAGGTCGGATTTCCGGGCCTTCGTCCTCTTTCTCGGCCTGCTTCAAACGCTGAGCGATTCGACATCCGCCGTCATTCTGATGTCCATAGCCCGTCGGCTCGGCAGATCCGCGCCGGAGTGTCGCTGGGCAGCCCTGCTTTTCTTCGCGAACCCCATATCGGTGCTTGCCTCGAGCGCGCATGGCCAGTTTGACGGCCTCGCCGTGCTGCCGCTGCTGCTGGCGATCCTCGTCGCTCTGGATCACGAGGGACAGGGAGAGATGCGCCACCGGGGATGGATCGTGGGCCTCTTGAGCGCGTCGTTGCTGATCAAGCACGTGACCATATTTCAGCCGCTCATATTTGCGAGGCGAACGCGCGGCCGCGGCCTTCCGGACCTGATGGTCCCAATTCCGGCCATCGTGCTCGTCGCGTCGTTCGTGCCGTTCGCGTCGGCGTGGCGCGCGATCTGGGCCAATGTCGTGGTCTACGCCACGCACGGCGCACAGCCGGGCGGCCTCGCGAGTTTTCTAAATGTGCCGGACAAATGGAGAATCGGCTTTTCGCTTCTGCTCGTCGCAACGGCGCTCGTCGCAGCCCGAACGGGTCGGGCCCTCGAACTCCCGCGATCGTCGTTGATCCTGTGGCTTTCGACGCTCACGTTTCTTCCCAGTTTCGGCCTGCAATACCTCGTCTGGCCGCTCGCCGTGGGCTGCCTGTATCCATCGATTGGACTTGGATTCTTGTCGGCCGCCGGAGCGCTCTTCTATTCGGCCTCGGGGTCCAGCCTGGGCCTTGCGTGGCCTGTCCGAATTTCTGAAATGGGCGTTTGGGCAGCCGTGGCCTTCTGGCTTACGAGCGAAGCGAGCCGAGTGCGAGCCGAGACGGCGACCTGGGTCAGCCGGCCGCAGGAATCGCGTCCGCAAGCGCCTGGGCTATCCAGCCGACGTCGGTGATCAGCAGAAGATCGCACAGCGCGTGGTACGCGTAGAGTTGGCGCGAGAGGTCGACCGGGGATTGCGCGAGTGTGCAGACCGCGAGCGCGAGCCCCGCCATCAGCACGAGAACGATGAGCCCCTCCCGGAATCGTCGGCCCCTCGGAGTGGAGAGGCGATGGGTCGTGAGCGCGACGGCGACGTTGCCCCCAAGAAGCAGTGCGATCCAGAAGAGCGGATGAGCCCCCATCAACCCGCGTATCCGGCTCCACAGGGAAAACCGGGTGGCCAGGCTGCTTTCCGGATGCTCGGGCGACCTCTCGAAGTTGCCGAAGGGCGGCCGGAGGGACCACGCCTGGAGGGATGCCCGCTCGACGCGCTCGACGAGTCGCTTCGGATGCCGGAGATAGAACCGGAGGATCTGCCGGTATCCGACCTGATGAAGAAGGCGCGTCCGGAAGTGCGGATCGAGAAGAGGAGAGTTCGGTGCGTAGGCATTGGATCCCGTGTACTTCACCCAATTGGGATCCAGACCTAGCTCGGCGGCGTCGGCGGCCGGCGCGGCGGAGTGGGCGAGCAGCTCGGCGAACACACCTTGATACATCGCCGCTTCGCGCAGGGTGTACGGCGTGTGACGCCCGTACCAGACCGAGAAAGCGCAGAGTCCGATGCCGAGCCACACGGCAGTCTGCCGCCATGCGCCGCGCAGCCGAACCCCCGCGAGAAGCATGCCGAACATGGCCAGCAGCGGAGCCGCAAGCCGCTCCTGCGGCTTCGAGCCGACGAAGAGAAGCGCGCAGCCGAAGTAGGCGAAGAGCGACACGCCGGAGAGCCGCCCTCGTTGGACCGCCTGCGCCGCGATCGCAGCGGTGAGCAGAAGAAACAGGAGCGACGCGGTCTGGCTGTAGAACGAGTTGAAAGGCGCCGCATATCCGACATCCGTGAAGACGAACACGAGAAGTGCGGCGACGAGCACCTGCGTCGGCCACGCCAGATCCCGGCAGGCCCGGATGAGCCCCGCCAGAGCGAGCAGGAGCAGGCCGGCGTGAATTGCGCCGAGCAGGCGGATGTCGAAGAGCGGCGCTTTCGAGAACGCGAGGTGCGCATACCTCGCGGCGAAGGCGAGCAGTGTCTCCGACGAATGGTAGCCGCCCCGAAACCACCCGGGTGCCACGATGGCGTACCGGGTGCGCAGGAAGGAGAAGTAGCGCTCGCCAGGGTCCGCGGTCGTGTGCTGGAAGCCCGCGTAGCCCATCACCCGCTCGTAGTCGCGGTTGTCGGCGAGGCCGACGATCGGAGGAACGAGGAGCTGGATGGAGAGGATCACGGCGGCGACCGTCAGCGCCGCCCCGAGGATGGCCGCGTTCAGGTGCCGCGGCAAGCTTCAGGCCACGTCGGATTCGATCAACGCCTCGACGACGATGGACGGGATCCCCACCTCCGCGTCACTTTGATACCCCTGATGAAACTCGCTCCACGCGGCGATTTCCTCACGCCCGCCGGCAGCGCGGATCATCGCTGCGCCGAGCTCGCCATGAAGCAGGTAGAGGCCGAATCGTCGTTTCATTCCGGCCGCGGAGTCGGCCCACCGCCGGGCCGTCTCGACTCCCATCGCCTTGCTCGCCAACGTCGCAATCACGCGCTCGCCGAGCGAGAGACTGGACTCGATCTTTCCCACGTCGTGCATCAGCGCAGCGCTCAGCCACAGCGGGTCGCCCGCGCATGCGGTCCGGGCGAGCTGGTGCTCGACTCTCCTCGCGACCTGAATCGTGTGACTCTGGTCGTAGTCCGACTGCCGGATCCAGAGACTGAATTCGGCGGGAGTCAGGATCAACTGGACCCACGCCCGATCGGCCGGATCGCTGCGGCCTCTGACGAGGGCCGCGACCACGCGCCCTGCCAGCTCCGAGAACGTCGCCCGCGGCAGCGGATTTGGCCCGCCGGCAAGGCTCACGCGGAATTCGCCTTGCGGGATTCGGCCAGGCCCGCGACGTAGTCCTTCCCGAATCTCAACTGGTCATGGAGGTGGCTGTAGACGAAACGGCCCGCCCGACCCAGGGTCTCCAGGTTCCCGATGGACGCCAGGCCTTCCCGGATGACGCCGACGTCGCTGGCATATCCATTCGTGTAGACGGGGTAGGCGTTGGGGATGAAGTGATGGCGCGATTCGACCACGTCCCGTGGATCCAGCAGGTGAAGAGCCGCGAGCTCACCGACGACCCTGTTCGTGAAGTCTTCGGTGGAAAGCCGCTCCACGGAATCGCCCATGAAGCAGGGCGCCTCGACGACGAGCGAGGTTTCGCCCTCCGGCGCCATCTCCGCGGACCGGTTCCTGGGCTCGTAGATCCGGCTGATGCAGAAGGCCGGGTCGGGGACGTAGATCGACGCATTGCCCGACATGCTCGCCGCCTTCAACCGCAGGAAAAGGAGGCGAACGTGGCGAAAGCGCAGCCGCGATGCCGCCGCCCGAGCCGGTTCGGGCGCCGCGTCGCCGAGCAGTTTCACCAGGAGCGGCAGCGGAAGGGTCGACACGACGCGGTCCTGCACATCCACGGTCTGGCCCCCGGCCGTACGAATTCGCCTCAGCGCGCCGTCGCCGCATTCCACCGCGACGACCTCGAAGCCGGTGCGGATCGATTCGGAAGGCAGGGCGCGGACGAGCGCATCGGCAATCTGTCCGTAACCCCTGCGGGGATACAGGAAGCTGCCGTCGACGTGCTCGGTCTTGGCGCCGGGAAACACGAGCTCGTAGAGCAGCGAGCGCAGCGTCATCCCCTGGAGCCGGCGGGTCGCGATGTCGGGTGACAGTTGGTCCGAAGGCAGGCCCCACAGCTTCTCGGAATAGTTGAGAAGAATCCGCCGCGCGAGCCTCTCGCCGAATCGGCTGACCGCGAAGTCTTGGAAGCTGACGGCGGCGCGACGGCGGCGCATTCCCGAGCGCAGCAGATCCCGGCCGATGCGGCCGGCCTCGCGAAAGCCGTACGCGAACATGACGTTGAGCGGCGTCGGCGGAAAGTCGATGTAACGGCCGCGGTCCCATACCGCACTGGGCGCGTTGACCCGGACCAGGTCGTCGCCCATCAGGGCGATGAGGTCTCGCGTGACTTCCGGATCGCGATCGTGGAAGCGGTGCGCCCCGCTGTCGTAGAGATGCTCGCCGCAGCGCAGCGTGCGGCACATGCCGCCGAGCTCCGAAGAGCCTTCCAGCAGCACGAACGGCAGCCCGGCGCGGTGGGCGTAGTACGCGACCCCCAGGCCGGCCGGTCCGCCTCCCAGAATTGCAAGGTGGGTCATGCCGAATCCAGTCGGAAGTCTTCACGCCCGACGACGATCGCCATCGAGAGCAATCGAATCACACTTGCCCGTTGCACTTGGACCGGCACTCTATGACGGGCGGCCGGACTTCTCAGCCTCGAAAGATCGAGCCGTTCGTCAAATCCGCCCTCCGGCCCTTCTCACGACCCATGTGGTCATGCAGCGCTGCTGCTGGACGACGGTGGTCTTCAGCGGATCGACGAGCGTTGCGCCGAGTTGTGCGGTCAGCGCCATCAGGCGGGGCTCATCCACCAGGAATCGCTCGCTGCCATCCGGCAGCGAGAAGCGCCCCGACCCGAGCGGGACGAAGCGGCCCTCCATGCCGATCGAGGAAGCGAGGCGGCAGAAGAACAGGCCTCCGGGTTTGACGAGGCGCCACGAGCCCGCGAGCATCGCCTGGAAGTGGGAATCATCTCTGGCGAAATGCAGAACGGCGCTGCTCAATACCACGTCTGCCATGTGGTCCGGAAAGCTGCTCGCTTCGACCGCTTCCGCGCGGAAGTTCGATTCGGGAAGCCGCGGCGCGAGCGCTCCGGCGAGGGATCGTACGGCTCGGATCGCGTTCGGGTCGGGGTCGATCGCCGACACGTCGAAACCCTGTTGCAGGAGGAACACGAGATTGCGCCCGCCTCCGCAACCCGCATCGAGCACGCGCATGCCAGGCGCGATGCGCCCGCGCAGGATCTGATCGAAGAGGTAAATGTCGATCTGGCCGAAGAGCGCGGAAAGGTCGAGCATCGCCGTGAGGCGAGCTTAACGGTTCCGCCCGTTCAAACCCTGCCCGAGCCAACCGGCAGCCCGGCCACGGCGGCGCGCCCGCTTCGAGGTGCCGGAACCTAACGGGCTGATAAACTCTGAAGACTTTTGTGATGCCGTCCCAAGGGGGGCAAAAGCCCCGCGCCAGACATGTCTCTCGAGCCGTCCTCCTGCTGGCCGGCGTCGCTCTGGCCGTCGCCCTGGTATGGAAAACGGGCTGGTCGGCGGTGGAGGCCAACCTCGCGTCGATTGGCTGGTGGTTTTTCGGCCTGACCGCGCTCTACCTGCTGGCCGAGATCGCGTTCGTCCTTGGATGGCGGTCCGTGATGGAACCCCGCCCCCCCCTGTCCAGCCTGCCGGGCCTGCTGCGGATCTATCTCGCCGGCAATTCCCTGAACTACCTCACCCCCGGCAGCGTCGCTGGAGAGCCGGTGCGCGCCAGCATGTTGCGCGACCGGATGGAGACCTCCAGCGCAATCGCCTCGGTGACGATCTTCAAGCACGCGCACCTGCTGTCGCAGTCCCTCTTCGTGGCCGCGGGCCTCGCGGTCGCGCTCGTCTACTTCGACCTGACCGGAGCAGTGCGCTGGGCGGCCATTGCCGGCCTGATCGTGCTGTGCGGGTTGCTCGCCCTCATGACGTGGGCGCTTCGAAAGGGAAGCTTCGCGCCCATCCTGTCGGTCCTGTCCCGCTTCAAGCCGCTCGCGCCGCGCATCGAGCGCTACCGAGAGGGGGCGCTCCACCTCGATGATCGGATCCGGCGCTTCTACGTCGATCGGCGCCCTCACTTCTTTTCGGCGGCCGGCTGGTGCTTTCTCGGCTGGTGCGGCGGCCTGCTCGAGACCTATATCGTGCTGCGCCTTCTCGCTCCCGCCCGCGGGTGGGAGACCGCCTGTGCGATCGAGTCGCTCGCGATGCTCTTGAACAACATGTTCCTCTTCGTTCCGGGGCGCGCAGGCACGGCGGAGGGCGTTCGAACGGGTGTCTTCGTTTTGCTGGGGCTGCCGGCCTCGACCGGGGTGGCTTACGGGCTCGTTCGCCGGGCGCGCGAGCTTCTCTGGGTTCTGCCGGGCCTCGCGTTCATCAGCCACCGGCCAGCCCCTGGAGCGAAGCGCGACGCGGTCGGCAGCAGCCCGAAGCTCGCCGCGTCCGAGCAGCCGCGATGACGAAGTCGACCGGGGCGCCTGGCGCCGCGACCCGCGTTCTCCTCTTCGACTTCGGCGGCACGCTCGACGCGGAAGGGGTGCCCTGGAAGGACCGGTTCTACCGGCTCGCCCAACAGGAAGGGCTCGACGCGTCCCAGGCGGAGTTCGATCCCGCCTTCTACGGAGCGACGGATTCGCTCGAAGGCACGATCCCTCGGGACGCCGGATATCGGGACACGGTCGAGCGGGTCGCCGACGGGCTGGCCGTCCGGCTCAAACGCGAGAATGCCCTCCTGCGGAGGATCGGCGATCGGTTCACGGAGGACTCCATGCGGCAGCTCGCACAGAGCGCGGCGCTGTTGTCCCGCTTGCAGGAGCGCTACCGCATCGGGATCGTGTCCAACTTCTACGGGAACATCCAGGCCGTCTGCGACGAGGCGGGCCTGACTCCATGGATCACGGTGGCCGTGGACTCGACGGTCGTCGGCTGCAAGAAACCCGACCCCAGGATCTTTCAGGCAGCACTCGACCCTCTCGGGGCGTCGCCCGCGGAGGCGGTCTTCGTGGGCGACTCCTTCCGGCGGGACATGGCCGGCGCCCGGGCGATGGGAATGCGCCACGTTTGGCTCCGTCCCGAGACTGCGGCCGGCAACGGCGATCCCTGCTGCCCGGAGGATCACGTGATCGCGCGCCTGGCGGATCTGCAGGGACTCGACCTGTGAGGAGCGGGGCCGCGGACACTCCGACCTGTTGCGGCGTGTTTCGGGAGGTCGAGCATTCCCCGGGCCGCGAGGCCGACGACGCCGGGATCCTGGAAGCCGCGGGCCGTCGCCTGGCGCAGGCGGGATTCCGCGTCGCTTACCTCGAGCCGGACGCCCTTGCCGGGCATGAAGGCCCTCTGCCGTCGCTCGCCTTCGCGATGTGCGAGGGACAGAGCGCCTTGGAGCGTCTGCGCGTGTGGGAGAGCCGCGGAGTCTGTGTCGTCAACAGCTCGATCTCGATCGTCAACACCCACCGCGAGAGGACGATCGCCCTCCTCCAGGGCCGGCGCGTCCCGATGCCCGAGAGCCGGCTGGTCGATTGCCGTCGCCCGCTTCCACGCGGGGAGCAAGACGATCGACTCTTCTCGGCGTGCTGGATCAAGCAGGCGACCGAGCACAAGACGCGCGAGGGCGACGTGATCTTCGCGACCGACCCGGCCTCCGTCCGGGACGCGCTCGATCGGCTCCGCAGCCGCGGACTGCCGAGCGCCGTCGTCCAGAAGCACGTGGACGGCGACCTCGTCAAGTTCTACGGCGTTTCGGAGGCCGCGGAGACCGCCCGTGATGGCGCCGCCTGGTTCAAGTGGTTCTATCCCCGAGAGCACCCGCCAGCGGGGCACGCCTTTGACGCGCCGGCGCTCGGCGACATCGCGGCCCGCGCCGCGCTCGCGCTCGAGCTCACCGTCTGGGGAGGCGACGCCGTCATCACGCCCGCCGGGCAGATTTTCGTGATCGACCTGAACGCATGGCCGAGCTTCGCGATCTTTCGGGAGGAAGCGGCGGACCACATCGCCGCACACCTTTCGGCGCGGCTGCGCCGACTCGCGCGCGTGGCCGTATGACGGCGCCGGAAAGGGCGACTGCAACGCTGGTCCTGGCCGGCCCCGACGACGCGGCCCCCGGATCCCCATCGGCGGAAATAGTCCTGCTCGGGCTGCCCCTGGTGCAACGCGCGGCGCTGGCGGCCCGGCGCGCCGGGTTCGACCGCGTGTACGTGCTCGGCGGAGAGGCCGGACAACTCGGCAGATTCCTTGAAGGCACGGGCGCGCGCGTCTTTCCTCGCGACGCCGCCGAGTCGGCGTTGCCGCCGGGCCGGATCGTGCTGCTTCCGGACCGGGTCGTCGCAAGCCCGCAATGGCTTGCCAGCCTTCGCGAGGTACCCGCCCAGCCCGGGCACCTCCAGCGCCTAGGCGCCGGGGCCATCGTCGAGACGGACGAGCCCGCACCGCTCGCCCGAGTTCTCGCGCACCAGTCGAGCCTCTCTTCGGTAATTTCCGAATGGGCCCGGGTCCTGCCTTCCGGTCCTCCGGTCGCCGCCGTTGCCCTACCTCTCGAGGTGACGACGGAGTCGGAGCTCGCCGCCGCGGAGACTCTTCTTCTGAAAGGCCTCGTCAAGAAGGAAGACGGGATCCTCACGAAACACATCAGCCGGAAGATCTCGCTCGCGGTGACGCGGCTGCTCGCAGGCACGCGCATCACCCCCAACGTCATGACCGTCCTGACCGCATCGCTCGGCCTGGCGGCGGCATGGTCTTTCGCCTCCCCGGCGCTGTCCCGTCAGATCGTGGGCGGTCTGCTCTTTCTTCTGCACTCGATCCTGGACGGCTGCGACGGCGAGCTCGCGCGGTTGAAGTTCCAGGAGTCTCGCCTGGGCGGCACCCTCGATTTCTGGGGGGACAACGTCGTGCACGTCGCGGTCTTTTCCGCCTTTGCAGTCGCGTGGAGCGCCGCCTGCGGACAATCCTGGCCGCTCATCCTCGGCGCCCTGGCGGTCGCCGGAACGGTCCTCGGCGCCGGCTTCGTCTATATGTACGCGATGCGGCCCCGGACCTCCAGCGGACCATTGCTGACGACCGTTTCGCCCTCGCACCGGTCGCGGCTGACGGAAATCCTGGACGCCGTGGCCCGCCGCGACTTCATCTACATCGTGATGGTTCTCTCGCTTTTCGGGAAGGGCTACTGGTTCCTGGCGGCAGCCGCCGTGGGAACGCCGGGGTTTTTCCTGGGTCTCTGCTTCGTGGCGCTCACGAGCCGGCTGCGCGGCGCCGCCGGGACTCGGTCGCGATCAGGGCAGTCGAGCCCCGAATCCGCTCGCTGAATTCCTGTTCGAGGAACGAAGCTCAGTAGTAGTGGTACGGAGCGCCCGGCCCGTACCACTTGTGGTCGTGCAGGTTGTAGTACATCCCGACCTGCGTGAACGGGATGCGGAAGAATTGGAAGATCGCGATCAGCCCCGTGCCCCACCACGTCTCGTTCGTGACTCCCGCCGCCTTCAGGATTTCCGGAAAGTTCAATCCCACCTCGACGCCAATCTCCTGATAGCGCGTGGGAAGCGGCGCCTGGTGGCCGAATCCCTTCGTGAAATAGACGAATGATGTCAGGAAGAACCGCGAGATGCCGGGCTTGCCGTGGAGACGCGTGATCAGGCCGCCGAGCTTCAGGTCCGCGGCGTAAATCTCGTTCGAATAGCTCGAGCCGAGCGACTCCTCGCTCGAGCCGACGGCCGCGGCCGGAATGTCTGTGTTGGCCATACCGACTCGTATTCCGAGCAAGTCCTGAAGGTGATTGCGCTGGATCAGCACCCCGGCCGTCGAGCCGAGAGCGTCGGCCGTCAGGTCCTGGAACGAGAAACCGTAGTCGGAAACCCCGTCCATGATCTCCACGAACGCCCCGGTCATGAACGCCGTACCCAGGGCCAGAGTGAAGGATTGATCTTCCGAGTGTCCCTGGCGCGTGTACGCCTCGTAGAGCATCCGCGAGACTCCGCTCGAGACGATGAAGTGTGAGGCCTTGTCCGCTCCGCCGGCGTAGGTGTCCCTGCCGAACCATTTTTCGTCTGTGGTGTGGAAGGTTCTCCAGCCATACTGCAGCGGGGCCCCCAGCCCCTCGAGCGCTCCGCCGAGCAGCGTGCCCGCCGTCACCAGGGTCGTCGCCGTCGTGAAGAGTTTCGGCTGGTCGGTCACAGGAGAAGGAGCGGGCGCTTGCTGCGGATCCTCCGAATCGGGCAGCGCCCCGGCCTGCAAGCTCAACTCCGCGCCTCCCCGGCTGCTCCAGGGATACGAATTCTCGAAATCAATGATGGCAGCGGCCTGCTCGGCGCCCGGATCCAACTCCGTCAGGGCGAGCGAGCGGGGCGGCGGCGCCGGGAAAAGATGGAACTGGCCCGCCTCCGCGTTCACGGCGACTGCGCCGAGCGACGCCGCGAGCAACACCATCCACAAGAGCCGCTTTCCTGAGGGGGCGGCCCTGCCCC
>JANMBR010000305.1:0-40874 GCA_031360505.1 Acidobacteriota bacterium | reverse complement strand
TGAAATGGTGGAGGCGGCGGGAGTTGAACCCGCGTCCGGAAGCGCTGCGGGAAAGGCCACTCCATGCTCAGCCTCTTCTTGTTTCTCGCCCCGGCGCCTCAAGAAGAGGCAAAACAGCGTCAGGGCAACCCCGAATTGATTTCGCCGCTCCGTCCGGGGAACCGGAGCGGCTACACCCGCATTTCGCGACGTCGGCCCAGGCGCGGCGGGTGCGCTCCACGGACAAACGTGGCTACTTAATTAAGCAGCCAGAGCGTAGTTGCTGTTGTCAGCTACTGTTTTTCACCCTGCTTTAACGAGGAGGGGTGAGACCTCGGCATGCAACCTCTCGCGCAATCGTCCCCGTCGAAGCCGTTTCGCCCCCACGAAGGGTCCCGCGAGAATCAAAGATCGACTGGGGATATTACCATTCGCCCGCGCGGCGCTTGACACGAGTGCCCCAGGCAGCATGGAATGCTCGCGGAATGCCCAAAAACGATCTGATCGTCGTCGTGACGTCCGTCGGCACGGAGGAGCAGGCGCTCGATGTGGCTCATGCGCTCGTGCGCAGCCGCCGCGCCGCGTGCGTGAACATCATCCCCAACGTCCACTCGGTTTACCGCTGGAAGGGCCGGGTCTGCGACGACGGCGAGATGTTGCTCATCATCAAGACGCTCGCCTCGCAGTTCGAGGCGGTGCGCGAGACGATCCACAAGGTCAACACGTACGAGCTGCCCGAGGTCCTCGGCTATCGGGTCGACATGGCTTCGCCGGGATTCCTGTCCTGGATCGAGAAGATGACGGCGTCGACCAGACGCAAGGTCAAGGGCAAGACGAAGGCGAAGGCAGGAAAGCCCGCCCCCAGGAAGGCGGCTCAGCGAAAGCGCTCTTAGGCGCCGCGTCGAGGCCTGAGAGCGTCCGTCTCACCTGGACGCCAGGTCCTTCCAAGAGGGGTTGTTCAGCGTGATGAGCTGGATCTTTCTCGACCGGGTCCAGCCCTTGAGCTGCTTCTCGCGGGAGATGGCAGAGAAGACGTCGGTCGTTTCCTCGAAGTAGAGCAGGCGATGGACGCCGTACCGGTACGTAAAGCCCTCCTTGAGGCCGTCGTGGTGCTCCGCGAGGCGCTGCACGAGGTTGCCGGCGACCCCGACAAACAGGGTGCCGGTATGACTGCCGAGGATGTAGACCCAGAAGGTGTTCATGGGCTGTCATAGATAGATTGTCGCGAGCGGGTCTCGAGCCCTTTGTCAGATATTCTGAATATCAGCTATAATCGTTTCGTGAGCGAATCCACCAGAGTCGGCAAGCGTGGGACCATCGTTCTGCCGGCGAAGCTGCGACGTCGCTACGGCTTCGAGGAAGGCACGATGATCGTCGCGGAAGAAGCGCCGTACGGCGTCCTGCTGCGACCGGCCGCAGTCGTGCCGGTGGAAATCTACTCGCCGGAACGCAAAGCCGAGTTCCTCCTCAACAACGCAACGACGGCGGACGACTACCGCCGCGCGACGGCCGAGGTCCGGCGGATGGGGCTGGATCCGGCGAAGGTCGCCCACCAAAAACCCGGCAAGCGCTAAACGAGCGGTGCGGCGGGTCTTCCTGGACGCAAACGTCCTCTTCTCGGCGGCCTACCGGGAGAATTCTGGCCTCTTGGCTTTATGGCGGCTGCCTGAAACGGTCCTCTTGGCGTCCGGATACGCCATCGAGGAGACCAGGAGAAATCTCGAATCGAGTCAGGCGCGGGCGCGCCTCGACGTCCTTCTGTCCGGTGTGGAGATTGTCGTCGAGGGCGCCGGGTTTCATCTGCCGGGCTCCTTGCGACTCGCCGACAAGGACCGGCCGATTCTCGCAGCGGCGATTGCCGCCGGCGCGACCCACCTGATCACCGGCGATCTGAAGGACTTCGGGCCTTTACGCGGTCAGCGCATTGCCGGCGTGCTCGTGCAGACTCCGGCGGACTTCCTGAAAGGCCAGGGCAGGAAGTAGCCGCCTACCGCACCGCCGCCAGCGCCTGATCGAGATCCGCGAGGATGTCCTCGAGGTCCTCGATGCCGACCGAGATTCTGACGAGACCGGGAGTCACGCCGAGGCGGTTGCGCTCCTCTTCCGGGATCGAGGCGTGGGTCATCGTCGCGGGGTGGGAGATGAGCGTCTCGACGCCGCCCAGGCTCTCGCCGAGCGAGCAGAGGCGCACCTTGCTGAGGAACGCGCCCGCGTTCTCGAAGGAGCCGAGCTCGAACGAGATCAGCGCTCCGAACCCCGACATCTGCCTCTTCGCGAGCGCGTGCTGCGGGTGCGACGCGAGGCCCGGGTAATTGACCTTCTTCACCTTCGGATGCTTCGCGAGGTGCTCGGCGACGGCGCGGCCGTTGATCTCGTGGCGCTCCATCCGAACGGAGAGGGTTTTGATCCCGCGCAGCACGAGCCAGGAATCCATGGGCGAGAGGATCGCGCCCGAGCTGTTCTGCACGAACGAGAGCCACTCGACGTGCTCCTTCGACTTCGCGATCGCGGCGCCGCCGACCGTGTCGGAGTGGCCGCCGAGAAACTTCGTCGTCGAGTGCATGACGATGTCCGCCCCGAGGGCGAGCGGTTTCTGAAGGTAGGGCGAGGCGAACGTGTTGTCCACGACGACGACCGCGCCGTTTCTGTGCGCGAGCTCCGACAGGACCGCAATGTCGCACAGCTGCAGCGTCGGATTGGTCGGCGATTCGAGGTGCAGCATCTTCGTCTCGGGGCGGATCGCGCGCTCGACCTCGGCCGGCGAAGCCGTGTCCACGAACGAGAACGTCACGCCGTAGTTCGCGAGGATCTTCGTGTAGTAGCGGTACGTGCCGCCATAGGTCATGTTCGAGCAGACGACGTGGTCGCCCTGCTTCACGAGCGTCGAGATCGCCGTGATGGCCGCCATGCCCGACGCGAACGCGCGCGCGCCGGCGCCGCCCTCGAGCACCGCGAGGTTTTCCTCGAGCGCCGAGCGGGTCGGGTTCTGCGTGCGGCCGTACTCGTAGCCCTTGTGCTTGCCGAGGCCCTCCTGCACGTAGGTCGAGGTCTGGTAGATCGGCACCGTGACGGAGCCGGTCGTGGGATCGGGCGCGTTGCCCGCGTGGATGCAGTCGGTGGAAAAGCCCATGGCTTCATCCTTTCGGCCGCGAAGCGGCGAAGATGCCCTGGTCGGGATAGCGCTCCGCCCCGTCCGGGAGGAGCGTGACGACGGTCTTTCCGGGGCCGAGGCGTTCCGCGATGCGCAGGGCGCCGGCCGCGGCCGCTCCGGCGGAGCCTCCCACGAAGAGGCCCTCCTCGCGGGCGAGCGCGCGGCACGTGTCGAACGCTTCCTTGTCGCGGATCTCGATCGTCTCGTCCATGAGGGCGCGGTCGAAGATCGGCCAGATCTTCGAGAGGCCAATGCCCTCGACGTCGTGCGGCCCGGGCGCTCCGCCGCCGAGGATCGAGCCCTGCGGCTCGACGGCGACGCGCAGCAGGCCCGGGTGCGATTCCGAAAGGTATCGCGCGACGCCGGTGAACGTTCCGGTCGTGCCCACGCCGGCCACCCACGCGTCGATCGGGCCGCCGATCTGCGAGGCGATCTCGGGGCCCGTCGTCTCGTAGTGGGTTTGCGGATTGACGGGGTTGTAGAACTGGTTGGGGAGGTAGGCGCCGGGGGTGTCGCGCACGATCTGGCTCGCCCGCTCGATCGCGCCGATCATCATCGCGTCCGACGGAGTGCGGACGACCTCGGCGCCGAGCCCGCGCATCAGCCGGGCCTTCATGTCGCCGTAGCCCTCGGGCATGACGATGATGCAGCGATAGCGCTTCGAGGCCGCCACCATCGCGAGCGCCACGCCGGTGTTGCCCGAGGTCGCCTCGACGATGGTGCCTCCGGGCGCGAGTAGCCCGCGCGCTTCGGCGTCGGCGACCATCGCCTTTGCGATGCGGTCCTTGACGCTGCCGCCGGGGTTGAACCACTCGAGCTTGGCGAAGATCCGGGCCGCGCCGCGGGAAAAGTGAGGCAGCTCGACGAGCGGAGTGTTTCCGATCGCGCCGAGCACGGTACCGGCTGCAGGAGCGGCGCCGGCGGGAGAGGGCTTCGTCGTCGACAAGGGGCTGTGACGATAACAAAAAAAGCCCCGGCTTGACGCCGGGGCTCGTGGAATCGAGAGAGAGAGAGGCTTAGTAGGACTGCTGCGCGCGGCGCGCCGAGTAGCACTCGCGGCAGTAAACCGGCTTACCGTTGGTCGGGTTGAACGGAACCTGGGTCTGCTTGCCGCAGCCGTCGCAGGTCACGTCGTAGAAGGTGCGTTCGCGACCCTCGCCCGAGGACGTCTTGCGCTTGTCGCGGCAGGGCTTGCAACGCTTGGGCTCGTTGGTGAAGCCCTTGCGCGCGTAGAACTCCTGGTCGTCAGCCGAGAAAAGGAACGTGCCGCTACAGTCAACGCAATTGAGGTTCTTGTCCGTGTATTGCTGCATCATGGAATTATTCAGATCTCCTGGGTTTCATCCCTGGGCCGCGCCGACGGAGTTCGCCGGCCGGCGAAAAAAATGGCGAATCGATTGCACACTTGTGAAACTCCGGCGCCCGTGCACCGGGGAAGAGGTGTTTCTAGGACCGACCCCCTTTCGAACGCACGCACGTCTGCCCGCAAAGACGCGCGGATGGGGGATGGAAAAACATAAAGGTGGCGGTTGGGATCTGCTGCGGGGTCTTCGTAAAAGCTGGCGAAAAGTAGCATGGGCGTTGTAACGGTTGCAAGAGGGGGCGTCGAGTCGAGCCAAGTCTGGAGGGGTCGTAGGGGCGGCCCTTGGGCCGCCCGCAGGCGGGTCAAGCCCCGCCCCTACGGCACGGAATCGGGCAAGTTGCTATTTAGCAGGCAGTTACGAGCCGATCAGGCCCTGGACCGGCGACGAGGCCGTGGCGTAGCGCTTCCTCGGGATGCGCCCGGCCAGGAAGGCATCCCGTCCGGCGCGCACGGCATCCCGCATGGCGCGGGCCATCCGGACCGGGTCGGCTGCCCCGGCGATGCCCGTGTTCATCAGGACGCCGGCGGCGCCGAGCTCCATCGCAACGCATGCGTCCGACGCCGTGCCCACGCCCGCGTCCACGATCACGGGAACCTTCGAGCGCTCGAGGATGATCGCGATCGAGTTCGGATTCTGGATTCCGAGCCCCGAGCCGATGGGCGCTCCGAGCGGCATGACCGCGGCGGCGCCGGCGTCCTCGAGCTTGCGGCATACGATCGGATCGTCCGACGTGTACGGAAACACCACGAACCCTTCCTTGACCAGCGTGGCCGTCGCGGAAAGCAGCGCCTCGTTGTCGGGCCACAGCGTCTGCTCGTCGCCGAGCACCTCGAGCTTGACCCAGTTGGAAAGACCCACCTCGCGTCCGAGGCGCGCGGCGCGGACGGCGTCCTCGGCGTTGTAGCAGCCGGCGGTGTTGGGCAAGAGCGTCATGCCTTTGGGGATGTAGTCGAGCAGAGACTCCTTCGAGCGGTCGGTCAGGTTCACGCGGCGCACGGCCACGGTGACGATCTCGGCCTGCGACTCCTCGAGGGCCGCTTTCATGAGGGGAAAGGTCGCGTACTTTCCGGTTCCGACGATCAGGCGCGACCGGAACGGCCGTCCGCCGAAAACGAAGGGATCGGCCGCTGCGGCGGGCGCGGCCGGAGGCTCGAGGGTCGTCGGGTTGGCCATGCCGAAATCCTATGCCTTTGCCGGGTCGATGAGGAAAGCGTTGTCGATCAGGCGCGTCTTCCCGAGACGCACGGCAGCGGCGAGCGCGACCCCGGGAATCACCCGGTTCGCGAGTTTCATCGTGTCGGCGTGCACGGCTTCCACGTACTCGACCTGGAGGCCCGAAACCTCGAGCTGCTTGCGTGCGCCCTCCTCGATCTGCCGCGGATCGGTGGCGCCGTTCGCCGCCCGTGCGCGCGCTGCGAACAACGTGCGCGAGAGGTCGGCCGCGCGCAGGCGCTCGTCGGCCGACAGGTACGCGTTGCGCGAGGACATCGCGAGGCCGTCGGCCGCGCGCACTGTCTCGCCGATGACCAGCCGGACCGGCAGGTCGAGGTCGCGGATCATGCGCCGGATGACGGCGACCTGTTGCAGGTCCTTGCGCCCGAAGACCGCGACGTCGGGCAATACGCGCAGGAAGAGCTTGGCGACGACCGTGGCGACCCCGCGAAAATGCCCCGGACGGCGCGCGCCCTCGCCGCCCTCGGAGACGTCCGCGACTTCGATGGCCGTGGAGAAGTCGGGCGGATACAGGGCGCCGGGGTCGGGGAGGTACAGGATGTTCGCGCCCTCCTTCTCGAGCAGGCGCGCGTCGTCCTCCTCGCTCCTCGGGTAGCGCGAGAAATCCTCGCCCGGCGCAAACTGCAGCGGGTTGACGAAGATCGAGACAACCGTCAGCCCGCCCTCGCGCCTGGCCAGGCGCACGAGCGAGAGGTGCCCCTCGTGCAGCGCCCCCATCGTCGGGACGAACGCGACCGGCTGCGCGGCCATACGCGCCTGCGCGACGGCCTCGCGCAACGGCGCGAGCGTGCGGACGATCTTCAATGCACGCGGCGAAGCGCCGGTTTGACGCTGGTGAACGATTCTTCCTTCGACGGGAACGCACCGCTCTTGACGTCCTGCGTGAAGGCGCGCGCGGCGCCCTCGATGACGGAAGAGAGGTCCGCGTAACGCCGGACGAATTTCGGCCGCAGGTCGCGCGTGAGGCCCACGACGTCGTGGAAGACGAGCACCTGGCCGTCGCAGCCCGAGCCGGCGCCGATGCCGAGCGTCGGAATGGCGATCTCGCGCGTGATCTCGGCGGCGAGCGAGTCCGGGACGCACTCGAGCACGATCGCGAAGCAGCCGGCCTGCGCGAGCGCCTGCGCGTCGTCGCGGATCTGCCGCGCCGACTCGGCCTCGCGGCCCTGGACTTTGAAGCCGCCGAACTTGCGGTAGGACTGCGGCGTGAGTCCTACGTGTCCCATCACCGGGATATCGGCGGCGAGGATCGCTTCGACTGCCGGCAGGATGCGGCGGCCGCCCTCGAGCTTCACCGCCGCCGCGCCGCCCTCGGCGAGGAAGCGGCCGGCGTTCTCGACGGCGCGCGCGGGCTCGGCCTGGTAGGAAAGGAAGGGCATGTCGCCGACGACGACGGCGCGTTTGGTCGCGCGCGCGACGGCTCGCGTGTGGCGGATCATCGAGTCCATCGTGGCCGTTAGCGTGTTCGCCTCGCCGTAGATCGCCATCTCGACCGAGTCGCCGACGAGCAGGACGTCCACGCCGGCCGCGTCGAGCAGGGCG
Source organism: Acidobacteriota bacterium (assembly GCA_031360505.1). GTDB lineage: Bacteria > Acidobacteriota > Thermoanaerobaculia > UBA5066 > Gp7-AA6 > DAHUXD01. The sequence continues at coordinate 33,605 of JANMBR010000305.1, read as the reverse complement.
GCCGTGGGCGCGTCGTAGGCCGTCATCATCGCGATGCGCTCCTGGCCCTTGGCCGCGACGAGCTGCGGGATGGAGAGGGGATCCTGTTCCGGAAGAAGGTTACCCATCGTTCGCTCCTTTCCTTTCGGTCGACGTCCCGAAGATCGGGATCGCCGCCGCAAAGGGCGAGGTCGTAATTATAGGACGATCTTCCCTCTTGTCATCCTGAGCGCAGCGAAGGATCCCTTTCGAGTCTCAGTACGGCTACTCAAGGGATCCTTCGGGCCCTGCTGGGCCCTCAGGATGACAACCGAGTCATCTCGGGGCGCTGCCCGCCGGAACGTAGTACTGGACGCCCTTCTTCACCCTCTGGATCTGGGCCACCAGGTCGTCGAAGTCGGCGGGGCGGTTGACGAAGTCGATCTCGTTGGTGTCGACGACGAGCAGCGGTGTTTCGTCGTAGTGGTAGAAGTAATAGTTGTAGGCCTCGATCAGTTGAACGAGGTACTCGGGCGTCATCGCCTTCTCGAGCGTGCGGGTCTTCTTCTTGATCCGTTTCATGCACGTGTCGATCGAGCCCTGCAGGTAGATGACGAGGTCGGGCTTGCGCACCGACTCCGACAGCAACGTGTAGAGCTTGTCGTAGATCAAGAGCTCCGAGTCGTCGAGGTTCAAACACGCGAAGATCTTGTCCTTCGGGAAGTGGTAGTCCGCGACGACGAGCGTCGAAAACATGTCGATCTGCGCGATCTCCTGCTGCTGCTGGTAGCGCGCGAGCAGGAAGAAGAGCTGGGTCTGGAAGGCCGCCCCTTTCTTCTTCTTGTAGAAATCGGGCAGGAACGGGTTGTCGACGTCCTCGAGGATCTTCGTTCCGTGGAACCTGCGCGAGAGCATCTCGACGAGCGAGGTCTTTCCGACGCCGATCGGACCGTCGATCGCGAGGTGTCGGAGTTTGACGTCGCCTTCAGAAGGAATCGGCATCGCAGGGGATTCTAATGCGGGCGCGCCGCAGGGTCGCCGGGAACCGAGACGAACCGCGCCAGCACCCGTCGGTCGCCCTCGAGCAGCTCCAGGCTCCCATCCGCGACCCGATAGCCCGTCGTCGCCTTGAGCGCTTCCAGAAATGCCTGCTCCTGCTGCATCACGTCCTCCGGGCAGGCCATCATCGTCATGCCGCCGGCGGTCAGGCTTAGCCCTCCGTGGGGGAGCTCGAACCCGCCCGCGAATCGATTGCAGCCGGTCGAGCCGGAGAGGCTCTTCCTCTCGGCGTTGAGCACGAAGTGCGCCTGCTGCCCGTCGGGCCGTTCGAGGGCGGGCGCGCCGCCGAGCGCGACGAGCTTCCAGTCGACTCCTTCGAGCCCAGCGGCCCCGGTCTGGGCGGCAGGCTTCGCGCGGCCCGGTCGTTGCCCGCCCTGCTGTACGAGGATCTCGAGCTTCGTCGGCGCACCCCGCGTGATGACCGGGTAGGGCGTCTTCGACGAGAAGAGCGTCTTGCCTCCCGCCACGATCTTCGCGCGCACGACGTAGCGGCGGCTCGCGACGATGTCGGCCGCCTTGTAGGGCAGCTCGAACGGAATCGGGACCTGCTTGCCCGCCGTCGGCAAAGTCGTCTCGGCCACGCGCCGAGCAGGCGCCTCCGGCTGCGACGCGTCGTCGAGGCGCACCTGGACGCTCGCGTCCGGCGGCAGCGCGACCCTTTCGCGGTACGTGATGGTCCCGGTGATCTTCGGCTGCGCCGCGGCCTCATCCTGGCTCCGGGCGGACACGGGCGCGGCGGCTGAGAGCATTGCCAGCAGGCCCGCGGCAAGAGTGGTTCGAGTCGTCATGGCGTTCTCCTCGTGGAAAGGGATGCGCGCTGTGCGGCTACACCAGAATCATGCCTTGCCCGCCAGGACCTGCACGACCCCACACAGGCACAGAGTCAGCGACACGAAGCCGTTTGCCGTGAAGAAGGCTGCGTTGACGCGAGAGAGGTCCCCGGGCCGGACGATCGCGTGCTGGTAGACGAGCGCGACGAGCGTGGCCGCGATCCCGGCGAGAAAGATCGCGCCGCCGCCCGAGAGGCGCCAGACCACGGCGAGCAGGACGACCATCGCAACGTGGAGCAGCGCCGAGATCACGAGCGCGCGCGCCGCCCCGAGGCGGGCCGGGATCGATCGCAGGCCCGCGCGCCGGTCGAACTCTTCGTCCTGCAGTGAATAGATGACGTCGAATCCGGCGGTCCAGAAGAGGACGGCGACGCCGAGCAGGATCGGAAGCAGCCCCAGCGAACCGCGCACGGCGATCCACGCTCCGACGGGAGCGAGCGCGAGGCAGAGGCCGAGGACGAGGTGCGAAAGGGCCGTGAACCGCTTCGTGTAGGAGTAGACGAGCAACAGCGCGAGGGCGACCGGGCAGAGCAGGAACGCGAGGCGGTTCAGGCTTGCCGACGCGGCGGCGAAGAGCACGATCGAGGCGACGAGGAACACCCGCACGAAACCGACCGACAGCGTGCCCGAGGGCAGCGCCCGCGAGGCGGTCCGCGGGTTTGCCGCGTCGATGCGCCGGTCGGCCAGCCGGTTGTGCGCCATCGCGGCGCTGCGGGCCCCGACCATCGCGAGAAGGATCTTCCCGAGCGTCGCCGGCGTGGGCCAGCCGCCCGCGGCGAGGAAGGCTGCGTAGATCGCGAAGGGGAGCGCGAAGAGGCTGTGCGAGAACTTGATCATCTCGAGCGTCGTCCGGAGGGACCGGAAGACGCCGGTCGCGGCGCTCACCGGGGGCGGCGGCGCGGCTTCGGCTTTGAGGCGCCTGGCTCGCCGGGCTCGCCTTTCCACCGGAATTGCTCGCCGCTCGGCTCGAGCCCGAGAGCGCGCGCCGCGCGGACGCACCAGGCATCGAGAAAGCGGTCGACCGAGGGCGAGTCGATGTAGAAGGCCGGCAGCGGCGGCGCAATGATCGCCCCGGCCGTCGCCGCGCGGCGCATGTTCTCGATGTGGATGAGCGAGTACGGCGACTCACGGAAAGCGAGCAGCAGCGGGCGCCGTTCCTTGAGACACACGTCGGCGGCGCGCTGCAAGAGGTCGCGCGAGGTGCCGTTGGCGATCGAGCCGAGTGTGCCGGCGCTGCACGGGACGACGGCCATTCCCGAGACAGGGTAGGAGCCCGACGCGATCGCGGCGCCGACGTCGGAGTTGGGGTGGATCCGCAGCCTCACGGCGAGCGCGCGGGGCGTCTCGAGGCGGGCGACCCAGGATTCGGGAGACTTGATCCCGGCGGCGATCTCGCTCTGCGCGACCCGGAGCCCCGCGTGCGAGATGACGAAGTGCAGGCGCGCGAGGCCTTTGGAAGCGAGCACGATTTCGACGAAGCGCTTCGCGAGGAGGGCTCCCGAGCCTCCCGAAACGCCGACGACGATCTCCCGCCCTGCCATGCGCTTCCAGTCTATACGGGCCGACCGACAAGAAATTGGACACGCGACAGGATGCGTTGACACCGCTTTTCGTGCCGCGGCGTCAGTGCTTTGGCGAGGGCGCCGCGCTTTCACCGATGGCGTTCTTGTCAGGGCCGCCGGGCGCGATCCATCCGCGCTTGCGACCTAACCCTTTCTGCGTTCTCCACTTGGGATCCGGGGCGGGCGCCGGCACGGTCTTCGCGATGGATGCGTCGTGAACGAAAGGAGGTGCCGATGGAGAACGCCTGATCGCAAAAGACCCGATGAGGACACGTTTTCAAGCCAGTGAATCGAACGCAATCGTTTTTTCGAAATCGGAAGGAGTTCTCGATGCATCCGTCCAGGATTCGCGCCGCCGGTCTCGCCGTCTTCCTGTGTCTCGGGGCGGCCGCCCTCCTCTTCGCCGAAAGTGCGGAAGAGAAGGGCCCCGCCAAGAAGGTCAACATCAACACCGCGTCCGAGGTGGAGCTCGCCTACCTGCCGCGCCTCGGCGCCAAGGTCGCCGTCCGCATCGTCGAGCATCGCAAGCAGAAGCCGTTCGCCCGCCCCGAGGACCTCATGGAGGTCAAGGGGATCGGCGAAAAGATGTTCTTGTCGCTCAAGCCCTACATCGCGGTGAGCGGCCCCACGACGCTTTCCGCCAAGGTGCGCTCTTCCTCCTCCTCGGCCTCCCGCCGCTCCTCCCCCCCGGCGGCGCCGAAGGAGAAGCCCGCCACCACTGTCCCGGTGGGCAAGGGACGGTGACTTCCACGCCCGCCCGGGGCCCTCAGGGCCCCGGGCCTCTCTGCCCCGAGAGCGGCTTCTCGCTCGTCGAGCTGCTCATCGGGATCACTGCCGTGGCGTGGATCCTGGCGCTCGCGACTCCGGGGGTGACGCGATTGCGCCAGTCGGTCGTCCTGCGCTCGGCCGTCCACGAGGCGAGCGTGGCCTTCTACCAGGCTCGGGCGTTCGCGATTTCGCGCAATCGCAACGTCGGATTGAAGTTCCGAAAGAACGGCGGCCGCTACGAGTGGGCGCTCTATGCCGACGGCAACGGCAACGGCGTGCGCACGGCCGAGATCACGAGCGGCGTCGACAAGTATCTCGGCATCTATTACCCGTGGTCGCGCAACGACGTCCTGCCGGCGATCATGACCGGAACGCGCGTGCCCGATCCGGGAAGCCCCGGTCACTACCTCGATCGGATCGACGACCCGATCCGCTTCAACAGCTCCGACATTTGCTCGTTCTCTGCCGTGGGAGAAAGCACGCCGGGCTCCGTCTATTTCTGGGACGCGCGCGATGGCATGGCCGTCCTGCGCGTGCTCGGCCGGACGGCGAAGGTGCGCAGCCTCTACTACCGGCGGGGAGAAAGAGGGTGGACGCCGTGATCATTCCCATCGAGCCCGACAAGCGGATGGACGGCGACGTCGCCGCCCTCGACTCCCCAGAGAAGGGCTTTCTCGTGGTGGGCGCCGGCCGGCACACGGCCGCGAGCCGCGACGCAGTCCGTCAGGCGCGCGCCCGGGCCCACCTCGACGCCGTCCCAAAGGACGGACCGCAGGATCTGCGCTCGGGCGCCGACTCGAACACGTCCGAGAACGCTTTCCGAGGCATCGAAGCCAGACGGCGGCTCTCGGAAGAGGACACGCTGCCGGCGATCGAAGTGCCCGCCGCCCTTCGGAAACGTTCCTCCGCGCTCGAGCGCTTCGAGCGACGCGCGGAGGAAATCGCCCGGGCGGCCGAGATCGGCGTGCGGGCGCTCATGCAGGACGAAGCCCAGTTCTTCCCGCCCCTCGTCGAGCAGCGGCTGCCACAGTCGGGCGACGAGGGCGGTTTCTCCGGGAGGGATTCTCGCCAGCAGCCGGGGCGCGAGCACACAGACGCCGGTGTAGAGCAGCGGCCGTGGGCCGCGGACGCCGAAGGCCGTGATGCGGTCCCCTTCGGCCTGAAGCGGCGTGTACTGCTCCGGGTGCCGATTTTCCGTGACGAGCAGCGTCGCGGCTCGCCCCGAATCCCGGTGGCGGGCGAGCAGAGCCGGGAAGTCGGGCTCGATCGCGGCGTCGGAGTTGACGACGAGGAAATTCCCGCTCGACAGAAACTCTCCGGCATTGCGCAGCGCGCCGGCGGTGCCGAGGATCGTCGGCTCCTGGAAAAACGCGAGCTGAGGCAGGTCCGCCGGTTCGTGGCGCAGCTCGCGCTCGACCTCGTCGCCCAGGTGATGGAGATTAACCGCTACTTCGCCGACGCCGGCCTCGCGAAGCCGCCGCAGATGTGCGATCGCGAGGGGAACATTGAGAAACGGTAGGAGCGGCTTGGGAATCGCCTCCGTCACCGGCCGGAACCGCATTCCCCTGCCGGCGCAGAGCAGGATCGCTCTCACGGGCCTGCGGTCTGCGGTCTGCGGGCTGGTGTCCGCCGTCTCACGCCTTCCAGACCATGTCCGGCGGCAGCTCCGGCTCTTCCTTGCGCCGCCGCAGGTAGAGCTCGGCGTAGGAGTAGGGGATCGCCTCGCTCGGGTCGAGCGCGAGTTGAACGATCAGCTTGCGAATTCCGATGGGGTCGCCCTCGACTTCGACGAAGTTGCCAATGGGCGTCTCGTCGAGCGCGACGACGCAGCCGCCGGCGTCCCATTCCTCTCGGCGTTTCTCGTAGCGAAAGCGTCGCTCGAGCCCGAGGCCGGCGAGAATTGCCTCCGCTTCGCCTGCGTCCGACACTTCGACTTCCCGCTCCTCGCGGATCTTCATGCCGTTCTGGAAGCGCGCCGCTCCCTTGTACGTGAGGATCGCTCTCCCGGCCGCGCGGCGCAGGCGCACCGTGCGCCCGCTGCCGGAGAGCTTGCGCTCGGCGTCGTCGTAGAGGTCGTTGGTCTCGTCGTGACGAGGGGCGTGGAGCGTGGCGCCCGCCTCCTGGAGCCGGTCGCGCACGGCGCCGAGGTCGGTCGCGGGGATCTTGACCTCGATCTCCTCGCGAATGCCCATATTCCGGGAGGCCGTCACGCAAGCAGCGAGCGCGCGATCTCCTGGGCCCGCTTACCGTCCACGCGGCCGCGATGGCGCGCCATGAGCTCCTTCATCGCGAGGCCGACGTCCTTCTGGGCGGAAAGTCCCTTCTCCTTGATCACTTCGCGCAGCGTGCTTTCGATCTCGGCGTCGGTCAAGCCCGTCGGGAGGTAGCCGTCGAGGATCGCGAGCTCCTCGGTCTCGGCGTCCACGAGGTCCTGGCGCCCGCCCTTGGTGTACTGCTCGATCGAGTCTTTGCGCTGCTTGACGGCGCGCCGCAGCACGGCCTCGATCTCCTCGTCCGTGAGGGCGCGCTGGGCCTGGATCTTCTCGTTCTTGAGACCAGCGAGCAGCAGCCGCAGCGTCGCGACGCGCCGCTTGTCGCCGCTCTTCATGGCCGCCTTCATGTCCCCTTCGAGCCGTGCCAGCATGGTCGCAGCGTATCCCACGGAGCGGGAAGCGTAAAACGTGAAACGTGAAACGCGGAGCCAGCCTCGTTTTACCTTTTACGTTTGACGTTTTACGCCGTACGCTCCGGCCGTGAAGCGATTCCTCATCGGCACGGCCGGGCACATCGACCATGGCAAGACGGCGCTCGTGAAGGCCCTGACGGGGATCGACGCCGACCGGTTGCCCGAGGAGAAGCGCCGGGGGATCACGATCGATCTCGGGTTCGCGCACGCCGAGTGGGATGGCGCGCGGGTGTCGTTCGTCGACGTTCCCGGGCACGAGCGGTTCGTCCGCAACATGCTCGCGGGGGCGGGCGGGATCGAAGCAGTGCTGCTCGTTGTGGCCGCGGACGAGTCCGTGATGCCGCAGACCCGAGAGCATTTCGAGATCGTCCGCATGCTCGGGCTCACCCGCGGGGTCGTCGCCGTGACGAAGAGCGATCGGGTCTCGAGCGAGCTCGTCGCGGTGACGGTCTCGGACGTGCGCGAGCTGCTGCACGGGTCCGCGTTCGAGGCCGCGCCCGTCGTCCCGGTTTCGTCGGTGACGGGGCAAGGGCTCGACGATCTGAAGGCGGCCCTGCTGGCGCTTGCGCGGGGCTCGTCCGCCGAGGAGCGTGAAACACGTGTGACGCGCCTGCCGATCGACCGCGCGTTCCTGATCCCGGGCTTTGGCCCGGTCGTCACGGGCAGCCTCGTTTCGGGGTCGATTTCCGACGACCAGATGCTGGAGCTGCTGCCCGAGCGCCGTCCCGTGCGAGTCCGGAGAGTGGAGGTGCACGGGCGCGAGGAGGAAGTGGCGAGGGCGGGCGAGCGCGTGAGCGCGAACCTCGCCGGCGTCGCGCTCGAGGATCTGCACCGCGGGATGGTCCTGTCCCTGCCCGGCGCGCTCCCGGTGTCGGCGCGGTTGCTCGTTCGACTCGAGTTGCTTGCCGGCGCGGCGCCTCTGAAGAGCGGAGCCCGCGTGGCGTTCCATCACTTCGCGAGCGAGGCGCGCGCAGGTGTGCGCGTCCTGGGGGCAGCGTCGATCGCGCCGGGGCAATCCGCTCTCGCCGAGCTGCGGCTCTCGAAGGAAGTGGCCGCCGTTCCCGGTGACCGCTTCGTCTTACGGCGCCTGTCTCCGGTCGAAACCATCGGGGGCGGCGTCGTGCTCGACCCGCAGCCCGCGGCGGTGCGGGGGCGGCTCACGAGCGAGGCGGTGGCCGCGCTTGCTCCACTCGAATCGGGGACGCTCGCCGGGCGATTGCTGTTGTGGGTCGAGCAGGCCCGCGACCGCGGCGCCTCCGAGGAGGACCTGGCCCGGCGCGCCGGCGTCGCCACGGCCGCCGTACGCGAAGCGCTCGCGCCGGCCCTCGCCGAAGGGCGGCTCCACGCCCTGCGCCGCTCACCGGATCGCTACGTGAGCGAGGCCGCTCTGGCTGCGGTCGCGATTCGAGCCGGGAAACTGCTGCCGGAACTGCTCTCTTCGAGCGGCGCCGGAATCGGCGTGTCGCGCGGAACGCTTCTGCAACGCCTCCTTCCCGCGGCCGAGCCGCGTTGGGCCGAGGCCGTCGAGGCGGCGCTCGCTTCCCGGGGCGTCCTCGCGATCGCGGGCGAGGAGGCGCGCTTGCCTGGCAGGAGCGACCTGGCGGGACCGGAGCGCGAACTCTCGGACAGGATCGTAGCGCTCTTTCGCCAGGGAGGCTTGAACCCGCCGGCGCCCATGGAAGTGGCCAAGGCCGTCACCCGCCACGTCAAATTGATCGAAGGCCTGATGGGCTATCTCGTGAAAAAGGGCGAGCTCGTCCGGCTTCCGGGAGGGTGGATCGTCGCGAAGTCGGCGGTTGACGACGTCGTCGCGCGCCTTCGCGCCTCGGGCAAGCCCTCGCTCGACGTCGGCGAGTTCAAGCAGATGTTCGCCCTGACCCGGCGCCTCGCGATTCCGCTGCTCGAATATCTCGACGGCGCAAAGGTGACGCGGCGCGTCGGAGACCGGCGGGAAGTTTTGTAGCTACTGTCCGATCGTCTTCTTGAGCGCGACGATCTGCTTGATGTCGTCGGAGTACGAAACCTGTCCTCCGAGCGTGAGCTCGTTCCAGGAATCCACGGACACACCGCCGGACTGGGCCGGTCGGATCACCCAGGCGCTCATCGAGCTGCGGAAGTAACGGAGCAGCACGGGGTCGCTGACGTCGAGGGGTATGGCCTTCTCGATTTTCCCGGCCTTGTCGACCTTCACCCAGTACTTCACGGTGAACGGTCCCTTGTAAGAGTCCGCCGACCACGGCGTCTTTTGCGGGATCGGAGTGGTGTCGACCTGCTCGATCGGGATCGAGCCGTCCGCGGGCGGCGCGGCCTTGCGGCTCTCGAGCCACTCGGCGTCGGTCACCCACTCGAAGGGCTTCGGAAGCGGCGCCGTCGGCGCGATGGGCGTGAAGGCCATCTGCACGATCTTGGGAGAGCGGATCGAGACCTCGAGGTCGACGCGGTACGCGCCCCACGTGTCGACGGCCAGGCCGCCGCGGCGCCCGGGCGAGAACACCCAGCGCGAAAATGACTTGAGCGACTCCGCGGCGAGCGAGGGGATCGGGTCGCGCTCGCGCCGGACGGACAGGGCCTTGCCCGTCGGATCCACGTGGATCGACACGAAGAATCCGGCCGAGAGCGTCGCGTCGGCGAACGTGAGTTTGGGCGGGATGGCCGCGGGAGCGTCCGCGATCCTTCCATAGGGGTTGTCCGTGGCCAGCTTCTCGACCGGGATCGACGGGGTTTCCCGGATGCGCAGGGCCGCCGGCACGATCGGGCTGGGCAACGCAAGGCCGAGCATGTCGGGCGTGGGCGTGAGTGTCGGGGGCGCTGCCGCGACGGCCGGTTCGGCCGGAGGCGCCGCCGGAGTCGGGGTCGCGAGCGGAGTCTGTCCCTGCGCGGCCGAACCGAGGGCCGCGGCCAGAAAGGCCACGAGCGGAGCCCGAGCTGTCAGTCGCATGGAATTCGAGGAGAGTATACAAAAGCGCGGTCCCCGGCGACTCAAGGGATCCCTCGCTGCGCTCGGGATGACCGGCCCTGGGCCGGTCACTTCGCTTCCAGCCAGTTCTGCCCCGACCCCACGTCCACCGCGAGCCGGACCTTGAGCTGCGCCGCCCCCTCCATCACTTCCTGGACGAGCCGGGTGGCCTCCGCCACCTCTTTGGACGGCGCCTCGAGGACCAGCTCGTCGTGGACCTGGAGGATCATCCGTGTCGCGAGCCCCGCCCGGGGCAGGGCCGCATCGAGGCGGATCATGGCGATCTTGATGATGTCGGCGGCGGTGCCCTGGAAGGGGGCGTTCAAGGCCATACGCTCCGCGTTCGCCCGCACGGCTCCGTTGGACGAGGCGATCTCGGGGATCGGCCGCACGCGGCCAAAGAGGGTCGTGACTTCCTTGTTCTCCCGCGCCTGTGCCACGACCTGGTCGAGGCATCCGCGCACGCCGGGGAACTGGCCGAAATAGGCCTCGATGAACGTCTTGGCCTCAGCGTTCGAAACGCCGAGGTCCTTGGCGAGCGAGAAGGCGCCCATCCCGTAGAGCAGGCCGAAGTTGATCCGCTTGGCGGCAAAGCGCATTTCGTTCGTGACGAGCTCGTGCGCGACGCCGAAGACCTTTGCCGCCGTGATGCGGTGGATGTCCTGCCCGTCGGCGAAGGCCTTGATCAGCGCCGCGTCGCCCGAGAGGTGCGCGAGGATGCGCAGCTCGATCTGCGAGTAGTCGGCGACGACGAGCTTGCTGCCCGGCGGCGCGACGAAGGCCCGCCGGATCTCGCGGCCCGCCGCCGTCCGGATCGGAATGTTCTGGAGGTTCGGGTCCGAGGAGGAAAGGCGCCCGGTCGCCGCGACCGTCTGCCGGAAGGACGAGTGCACGCGCCCCGCGGCGTCGGCGAGCGCCGGCAGCGCGTCCACGTACGTGCCCTTCAACTTCGAGATCTCGCGGTACTCGAGCACGCGCTTGGGCAGCGAGAGCCCCTGCGCCGCGAGCTCCGTCAGCACCTCGACGCCCGTCGAGAACGACTTCGTCTTGGCCGTCTTCTTTCCGCTCTGGAGCCCGAGCTTCTCGAAGAGGATGGTCCCGAGCTGGACCGGGGAGTTCACGTTGAACTCCTCGCCCGCCTCCTCCCAGATCTTCTGCTCGAGGGCGCGCAAATCCTTTTCCATGCGCCCCGACATCTCCACGAGAAGCGGCGCGTCGATCAGGATGCCCGCCAGTTCCATGCGCGCAAGCACGGGAGTGAGCGGCCGCTCGATCTCACGGTAGACCTTCTCGAGCTCGGGCCGCGCGGCGAGTTCGGCCGCGAGCAACGGCGCCAGGTCCGCGGCGCCCGAGGCGCGCTCGGCGAGCCAGCGGTCGGCCGACTCGATGGCATCCTGCGCGGGGAGCACGCCGTTGACGACGCCAGCCTCCTTGTCGGAGATCGCCTTGCGTCCGAGCCGCTGGAAGACCAGCGGCTCGAAGTCCGAGCTACCCACTCCCGGCGAGAGCACGTACTGAGCGAGGCCCACGTCGAAGAGCTCCGAGGCAGCGGTGCGGCCGGCCTCCTCGAGGAAGCGTTCGAGGGGCTTCGCATCCGGGATCGCGAGCTTTGCGCCGGAGCCTTCGAGGGCGGTCCACCGTTCGCGGATCTGCGCCGTCGAGCCCTCCGCGATGGAAACGTTCGATGCGGAGCCTGCGGCAAGCAGCCCCTGTCCGTCGCGGGTCAGCAGGGCGACGCCCGCCCACTCTCCGGGCGCGACATCGAACGCCTTGCCCTTCTCGAGCCGGTTCGAGGAAAGCGCCGCCTGCGCGACTTCACCTTGAATCTCGGCGGCGAGGGAATGGAACTCGAGTTCGACGAAGAGCGCTTTCAACTTCTCGGCGTCCGGCGCGGAGCGCTTCAGGCCTTCGGTATCGAAAGGGATGGGCAGATCGGTCTTGATCGTCGCGAGGCGGCGCGAGAGCAGCGCGTCTTCCCGGTGCTCGCGCAGGCTCTCGCCGACCTTGCCCTTGACCTCGTCGGCCCGCTCGAGAAGGTTGTCGAGGCTGCCGTACTCGCGGATCCACTTTTTCGCCGTGACCTCGCCCACGCGCGGCACGCCGGGGATGTTGTCGGAGGAGTCGCCCATGAGCGCCAGGACGTCCACCACCTGTCCCGGGGCGACGCCGAAGAACTCCTCGACCCCCTTGTCGTCGAGGAACTTCTCCTTGCCGGTGTGGAAGACGCGCACGCGCGCGCCCTCGACGAGCTGGAGCATGTCTTTGTCGGCCGTGACAATGACGACGTCGAAGTTGGCCGCCCGCGCCGCATGGGAGAGGGTGCCGATCACGTCGTCCGCCTCGTAGCCGGGCATCTCGAGGACCGGAATCCGGTAGGCCTCGCACGCGCGGCGGATCTCGGGAATCTGGGAGGCAAGGTCCTCCTCCATGGCGGGCCGGTTCGCCTTGTAGGCCTCGTACTCCTCGTGGCGGACCGTCTTTTCCGGGCGGTCGAAGGCGACCGCAAGGTACTCGCTCGGATGCTCGCGGAGCATCTTTTTGAGCATCGTGACGAAGCCGTAGACGGCGTTGGTCGGCCGGCCGGCCTTGGTCGAAAGCCCGCGGATCGCGTGGTAAGCCCGATGGATGTTGGACATCGCGTCCACGAGGTAGATGGTCGGGCGCGGCGCAGACATGAAGCCGGATTCTATGGCGCGGGGAAAAGCGGCGGTCGGGAGCTCCAAAACCATCGTTTGGCGCGGATGCGGTGGATTTTGCCGGATTGCGCGTGCGGGGGGCTGCGCGATGCGGAAGCGGGGAAGTGAAATTCGCTCAGCCGGTTGCGGCCAAAATGGTGGGTGGTAAAAAACAAATCGCGCGACCCGTTCCCGGAGTCGCGCGATTCAATTTACGTAGTGTACGACTTTGGCCCGAATCTGTCAAGAGAAATCGACGAAGAGCGAATGCGGTGGCACAACATCAGGTAAGAGACTTTGTTTCAGTGGAATAGGAGAACTAGAAGCGCTTGCGAACAAGCGCGACGACCTGCGAGCGGAGCCTCTGCGACTCCTCCTGGAGCACGGCCGTCTCGTGCTGCATCTCCGAGACGAACCCGGCGTCCTCGATTCCGGACAGGTTGATGCCGACGTTCAGGAGCGCTCCCTCGACGCAGGCGTCGAGCAGGAGGGCCGCCGCGCCCACGTCCGAGGCCGCATTCGGGTTGCCCTTTTCGGCCAGCTCCGGAAGCGCCCCCATGAGGCGCACGGCGGCGCGGGCGGTGAGCATCGGAACCTCGGCCGCGCGGCGGTTTGCGGCCGCGATCCGGTGGGCCCGGGACGTCTTCTGTTCGTCGGTGTCCTTCGGGAGGCGCCTCGCGGCGACGACGTCGTCATAGGCCTCGGAATCCTCCCGGGCGAGATTCATGAGCTCCGATCGCACCAGCTGTGCGGCTTCCGCGATTGGACGGACGGCCTCGTGGGAGGCGGCGTACTTCTCTTTCGAGAGCGTGAGCGCCGAAACCATCTCCGCCAGCGACGCGCCCATGGCGCCTGCCGTCGCCGCGGCCGTGCCCCCGCCGGGAGTCGGCGCGTCGGAAGACAGCGCGGCCAGGAACCCGTCAAGTGAGAGCTTCGAAAAATCGGTCATGAGCGGTTCGTCCAGACCACCCGGCCGCGCGAAACGACGGCAGCCGCGAGGTTGATGCCCCAATGATAGATGAGGTGGCGGTCGTCGGGGGCGTCGAGAATGACGAGATCGGCCGACTTTCCGGGCTCGAGCGACCCCGCTTCGGCCGCCAGGCCGAGAGAGGCCGCCGCGTTCAGGGTCATGCCGGTTAGCGTTTCCTCGACCGAGAGGCCCGAGTCGAGGCAGGCGTGGACGGCGACGGCCGCGAGCGACTCGGTGCAGCAGGTGCCGGGGTTCGAGTCCGAGGCGATCGCGACCGGGACCCCCGCCTCGATGAGCGCTCGGGCCGGCGCTCGCCGGGAGCGCATCCACCAGGCGGTTCCGGGCAGGACGACCGCCACGGTCCCGGACGCGGCCATGGCCGCGATTTCCGCCTCGCCGATGAAGAGAAGGTGGTCGGCCGAGTCGGCTTTGAGCTGTGCGGCCAGCATCGCCCCGCCCGAGAGGGCGAGCTCGTCGGCGTGGACGCGCAGCCCGAGCCCCGCGCGGCGGGCCGCCTCGAGGATGCGGCGCGACTCCGGGACCGTGAAGACTCCCTGCTCGCAGAAGACGTCGCAGTAGCGCGCGAGATTCTCCCGCGCGACGCGGGGAACGATCTCGTCGGCGACGATGCGCACCCATTCATCGCGGTTCTCGCGGAACTCGGGCGGGATTTCGTGCGCGGCCATGAGCGTCGGCACGAGGCGGGGAATCGAGGTGTCCGCCTGCAACTCCTTGAGGAGGACGAGCGCGCGGATCTCGTCCTTCTCCGTGAGGCCGTAGCCGGACTTCGCCTCGGCCGTCGTGGTACCGTGCGCGAGCATCGTGCCGAGCCGGCGGGTCACGGTCTCGCGCAGGTCTTCGTCCGACCCGGCGCGGGTCGCGCGGACGGTGGCGTTGATGCCGCCGCCCTCCGCGGCAATCGTCGCGTAGCTCTCGCCCGCGAGCCTTCGTCCGATCTCGGGCCCCCGATCGCCGAGCCAGACCGGATGCGTGTGCGCGTCCACGAGGCCCGGGATTACGGCGCGGCCGGTGGCATCGAGGGAGGTATCGGCGAGACGCCCGGCGTACTCCCGCTTGTAGTCGCTCTCTGTGCCGACGAAGACGAGACGCCCGTTCTCGGCGCGCACCGCGGCGTTCGGGATGCGTCGCACCTCGCCCTGCGCCTTGCCGCGCCGCGCGGACGAACCGAGCGGTGTCGCGAGGCAGGCGATGTTGCGGATTTCGAGGGAGGCGCTCATGAATCGTGGGGGCCGCCCCTACGGCACGGGGTGGTGCGTCAGCCTGCGCTCTCTTCCTTCGGCTTGCGCGTGATGTACGACAGCGGCCGCTCCTTGTCGTTCTCGTCGCGGTCGAACTCGAGGACCTGCTGAAAGAGCTCGATCATCTTCTGCAGCTGCAGGCGGAAGTTGGTGCGCTGCATCTTGAGCTCGTGGATCGCCTTCTCGATCTCGGCGGCGCGCTGGAGGGCGCTGTGGGTCAGCCTCTCGGCCGAGTCATGGCCCTCGCGCACGACGAGCTCGGCTTCCTTGCGCGCGGCGGCGCGGATGTCCTCGGAGGCCTGCTGCGCCGAGAGGAGCGTCTGCCTCAGGATCCGCTCGCGCTCCCGGTGCTCTTCGTTCTCCTGCTCGAGCGAGCGCATCCGGCCATCGAGGTCGGAATTCTCGCGGGCAAGGGCCTCCATGTCCTCGGCGACGTCGACGAGGAACTGGTTGACTTCGACCGGGTCGAGCCCCTTCCACTTGCGCGAGAACTCGCGCTTCTGAATCTCGAGCGGGCTCATTCGTGGGCGCATGGGAACCTCCTGGTCAAGTGGGTCATATCGAGATCGCGAGCCTCCGGAGGAAGCTCGAAACGAGGAAGATCGCGAGCAGGACGAAGATCGGGGAGAGGTCGATGCCGCCCGTGCGCGACGGCGGCAGCAGGCGGCGGAACGGTTTGAAGATCGGCTCGGTGACTCCCCAGAGGAATCGGACGATCGGATTGCGCGGGTCGGGGTTCACCCACGAGATGAGCGCGGCGATGATGACGATCCACTGCAGCCCCTGCAGCGCATAGAGGATGACGTCCACGATGGCGCCCGCCGCCGAGCCCCCGACGTTCACGCGGCCGCCCGCGGGCCGAAAAGGGCCGTCCCGATCCGTACCTCGGTCGAGCCCTCTTCCACGGCGACGGCGAAGTCGTGGCTCATGCCCATCGAAAGCTCGGGAAACGGCCTCCCGAACTTCGCAGCCAGGTCATCGCGGACCTTGACGAGCCGCTGGAAATAGGGGCGGGCTTTCTCGGGATCGGGATCGTAGGGCGGAACTGCCATCAGGCCGCGGACGTCGAGGTGCCGACAGGCGAGCGCGACCTCGCACAGGCGCGGTGCGTCGTCGGCGGCTATGCCGGCCTTCGATTCCTCGTTCCCGACGTTGATTTCGAGCAAGACGGTCAGCACGCGGCCTTCCCCGCCCTCGGCGAGGAGCGCGTCCAAACGGACCGCAAGTCGTTCCCTGTCCAGACTTTCCACGGCTGCGAACCATTGTAGCGCCGAGTTTGCTTTGTTGGACTGCAATGGGCCGATGAGCCGCCAAGTCAGCCCCGGAAACCGGGCTCCGAGCGCTGCGATCTTGGCGGATCCTTCCTGCACCCGGTTTTCGCCGAAGAGCGTGAAGCCCGCGCGAGCGGCGTTGGCGACGGTTTCGGGTCCGTGGCCCTTCGTGACGGCCATGACGGCGATCTCTTCCGGGCGGCGGCCCGCTTTCGACGCAGCCCGCTCGACCGACGCGAGGATTTCCGCGCGGCGCCGCGCGATCTCCCCGACCGGGACGGCGGTCACGGCTCGAGCTGGAACTTCTTGCCCGCCAGATCGCGCTCGCTGGCGTCGGCGCCGAGGTTGGCGAGGCGATCGGCCTTCTTGTTGTCCTCGCGGGGGACGTGGGCGATCGCGAAGCGTCGGAAACCCTTTACGAACTCGAGCGCCTTCGCGTGGAGGGGCTTCAAGTGCGGCGCCTTGACCTGGAAGCGGCCGAGGATCTGCTGGACGAGCAGGAGGCTGTCGGAGGCGATGGAGACTTCCGTCGCAGACCGGTCCGTGGCCCGACGCAGCGCAAGCAGCAGGGCGCTGTACTCGGCGACGTTGTTGGTCGCGTGGCCGAGCGCCTCGAAGTGCTCCTCGGCGGGCTCATCGCCCTCGGCCGAGACGTAGACGCCCGCGCCGGCCGGGCCCGGGTTGCCGCGAGCGGCGCCGTCGATGAAGGCGCGGAATCGCATGGCCCCCCACGGACCTTTACGAGCTCGCCGGCTCGTAGTAGAGGATTCGCTTGCACGAATCGCAGTAGATGACCTCGCGACCCTGCTTCAGAATCTGCATCGCGGCGGGGCGAACCTTGACGTGGCAGGCGGAGCAGGAGCTTCCCTGCACGAGCACCACGGCCAGGCCGTGCTTCTTATCGACGAGCCGGTGGAATTCAGCGCGGTCGCGCGGCGGGATGTCGGCTTCGAGGCGGGCGATCTCCTCGCGCGCGCTGGCGAGCTCATCGTTGATCACGCTCTGCTCGGCGCGCCAATCCTTGAGCCGCTCCTCGTGCTGCTCGGTCTCGGCCGGCAGGGTCTTCTCGCGCTCGTCGAGATCGGCGCGCGCCTTCTCGATTTCCTCCTCGAGCTCGAGGAACCGGTCCTCGGTCGAGCGGATGAGCTTCTCGACCCCGTCGATCTCGTTCAGGGCGGCGGAGTACTCGCGGCTCGACTGCACGTTGCGCAGCTGGGCCTGGTACTTCTTCAACTTCTCCTTGTGGTCGGCGAGCTCGCCCTCGGCCTTTCGCTTCTCGAGCTCGGCCTGGGTCAGCCGCGCCTTGAGCGCCGCGACGGCGTGCACCTTGTCCTGGTAGTCGCGATCGACCTGGACGAGGTCGGGCGGGACGGTATCGCGTCGCTTCTCGCGATCGTGCACGAAACGGAGGCGGGTCTGGAGTCGGTAGAGCTGTCCCAGAAGGTCGGTCAACGTGGAGCTCCGGAAATGAAAAAGGGTGTTCCGCTTGTGGAACACCCTTCCGTGGAAGACGGTTTTTGCTTTCGGTCTCGGATCAGAAGCCTCAAAATCTATCGCCCCTCGTCTGGTGGGTCCACTCGGATTCGAACCGAGGTCTGACCGGTTATGAGCCGGTGGCTCTGGACCGCTGAGCTATGGACCCCTCTGAATATAACAAACGGGGTCGACTTGCCAAGTCTTTGCCTGGCCGGCCTCAGCGTATGGTCTCGAGGAACGGCTTCAGTTTCTTCGCCCGCGAGGGGTGCCGGAGCTTGCGCAGGGCCTTGGACTCGATCTGCCGGATCCGCTCGCGCGTGACGTTGAACGACCGGCCGACCTCTTCCAGCGTGTGCTCCGAGCCGTCTCCGACGCCGAAGCGCATCTTCAGGACCTGTTCCTCCCGGGGGGTCAGGGACTTCAGGACCCGGCGCGTCTGCTCCTGGAGGTTCGAGACGAGCACGGCGTCGATCGGGGAGAGGACCCCGCGGTCCTCGATGAAGTCGCCCAGATGCGAATCCTCCTCCTCGCCGATCGGGGTCTCGAGCGAGATGGGCTCCTGCGCGATCTTCATGATCTTGCGGACCTTGGAGACCGGCATGTCCATGCGCTTGGCGATCTCCTCGGCGTTGGGCTCGCGGCCGAGCTCCTGCACGAGCGACCGCGACGTGCGCGTCAGCTTGTTGATCGTTTCGATCATGTGAACGGGGATGCGGATCGTGCGCGCCTGGTCCGCGATGGCGCGGGTGATCGCCTGGCGGATCCACCACGTCGCGTACGTCGAGAACTTGTACCCGCGGCGATGCTCGAATTTCTCGACGGCCTTCATCAGGCCGATGTTGCCTTCCTGGATCAGGTCGAGGAACTGGAGGCCGCGGTTGGTGTACTTCTTCGCGATCGAGACCACGAGGCGCAGGTTGGCGACGATCAGCTCGTGCTTGGCCTGGTCGGCCTCGGCCTCGCCGTCGCGCACCGCGCGCAGCGTCTTCTTCACGTCTTCGTGGGAGACGCCGAATTTCTGCTCGAGCTCGCGGATCGACTTGCGGTACTTCGCCATGCGCCGCTTGTAGAAGTCGATCCGGGTCGGGTTCTTTTCCTTCTTGAGGATGTTCGTGTCCTGGCGGATCGTGATCTCTGGCGCGGCCATCTGCCGGTCGATGTCTTTCAGGATGTTGATCGCCCGGTTCAGCACGGCGGGCGTGAAGTCCGCGGCGCGGATCAGTTTCGCCATGTCGGCGATCCTGCGGTCGATCGAAGTCTCGATCCGCGCCAGGGCCTTGGTGCCCTTCTTGATCGTGCGCGACTTGAACTTCATCCGCTTGATGTCGGTGTCGAGCACGCCGATCTTCTTGAAGCTGTTGAGGATGCCCTCGATCCGGCGGGTGGCGCGCTCGTTGAGGTTCTCCTGAGGCGTTTCCTCGTCGTCGTCGGACGTCTTGACGAGCTCCTGGACGATGCGCGAATCGCGGCCGGCGTTCTCGAGCAGCTTCAGGATCTCTTCGAGGACGATCGGGTTGTTCGCGAGCGCCTGGTAAATCTTCGCCTCGCCCTGCTCGATGCGCTTGGCGATGCGGACTTCGCCCTCGCGGTCGAGGAGCTTGACGGTCCCCATCTCGCGCAGATACATGCGCACGGGGTCGTTCGTCTTCTCGACGGCCTCGCGCGCCTCCTCGGCGGTCTCGCTCTCGAGCGCGGCGCGGCGGCGGGCGGCGCGGTCGGGGTCGGTAACGATCTCGATGCCGAGCTCGAAGAGCCGCTCGTACACGAGCTCGAGGTCCTTCGGGGCGGCGGTGGCCTCGTCGGACAGAATGTTCTGGATCTCCTCGTAGAGCAGGTAGCCCTTCTCGCGCCCGCTCTTGACGAGGAGCTGAACCTCAGGGTGTTTTTCCTCAATCACAATCGCCAAGTTCTCATCCTTTCCGCTGTGGTGCGCGGCCGAGGTCTGCCCTGCGCCGCGAAATCTCCTGCTTGCGGCGCATGAGCTCTTCGAGCTCCTGCCCCGCCGCCGTTCCCGCCCGATCGATTGCCCTCTGGATCTCTGCGCTTTCCCGGTCTAAATACTTCTTTTCGAGGTCCTTGAGGAGCTGATCGACGCCCTTCTCGGTCGGCTCGGGAGATTCATCCAGCGCGATGCCTGAGAGAAACGTCCGCTCGTCATCCGTAAGGTGTGCGATTTGCCCTTGAAAATCAATAGGTTCGGATCCCGTTCCCGCCTGCCTGAGCGCGGAGACTACCCGAATTACCCTCGGGTCGGTCAGAAATTCGTCTTTCAAAGTCCCTAGAATCAAAGAGTTGTGGTCGCCCCCGGCCGTCAGGGAGCGAAGGAGCCGTTTCTCGACGGCCGGCGCTTCCACAGTCGATAACACGGCCGTGTTCCCTTGCGTTCCCACACCAGTAGAACGCGGTTTTTCGGCCCGGGGGTTCGCTCTTTCGCCGTCCCAGAGCACTTCGAGTGGCACGGAAACTGCCGTGGAGAGCTTTCGGTATTCCTCGTAGCGAAGGATGCGGTCCGGGATCATCTTGAGAATCTCGAGGATCTTTCCGATTCGTTCCCGCTTCTTGCCCGATTCGAGCCCGGCCTCGGCCGGCCGCAAGTCCTCGAGCAGCCAGGTGAGGTAGTCGGGCGCCTCGTCGATCGCGCGCGCGACCGAGTCCGGACCCTCGCGCTGGAGCAGATCGTACGGATCCTCACCCGCGGGCAGGCGCGCGACCCGGGCCTCGAACCCCTGCGCGAGCAGGAGCTGGAGCGCGCCGCGCGTCGCGTTGCGGCCCGCGGAGTCGCCGTCGTAGCAGAGGATGGCGTGGGGGCACAACCGGCGCAGCTTCTCCGTCTGCTCCGGCGTGAGAGCGGTCCCCATCGAGGCCACGGTTTCCTGGATGCCCGCGCGCACGAGCGCGAGGTGGTCGAAGTAGCCCTCGACGAGCACGACGCGGTCGTGCTTGCGGATCGACTCGCGCCCCTCGAAGAGGCCATACAGA
This sequence comes from Acidobacteriota bacterium, assembly GCA_031360505.1. Lineage (GTDB taxonomy): Bacteria > Acidobacteriota > Thermoanaerobaculia > UBA5066 > Gp7-AA6 > DAHUXD01. The sequence goes on along the minus strand of JANMBR010000305.1, from coordinate 13,156 downwards.
AGCCGCTTCTTCGAGAAGACGGGCGACTCGGGCGAGTTGAGATACTTGGGCTCGCCCTCCGGCGAAAGCGCGCGCCCGCCGAATCCAACCGCGCGGCCGCGCTCGTCGCGCACGACGAAGATCAGGCGGTCGCGGAATCGATCATAGGCGCCCTTGCCCTCCGCGCGCGGCTGCAGGAGTCCGGCCTCAGTGAGCAGGTCTTCCGGATAGCCGCCCGAAAGCGCCCTGGCGAGCGAGTCCCAGGAATCGGGCGCGTGGCCGAGGCCGAGCGTCATCCACATTTCGCCCGGCACGCCGCGGCCCTCGAGGTACGCGGCCGCGGTGTTGCCCTGCCGCGCGAGCCGCTCGGCGAAGAACCGCTGCGCTGCCGAGAGCGCTTCGAAGAGTTTCTCGCGCCGGTCGTCGCGCGGACCGCTGCGCTGCCGGCGCGGGATCGTCACGCCGAAGCGCGACGCGAGCACTTCGACGGCCTCGGGGAACTCCAGGCGGTCCATCTGGCGGACGAAGTGGATGACGTCGCCGCCGGCTCCGCAGCCGAAGCAATGGTAGAGGCCCTTGTCGCGGTCCACCGTGAAGGAAGGCGTGCGCTCGTTGTGGAACGGGCACAGCCCCTTCCACGAGCGGCCGGCCTTCTTGAGCGTCGTGTGGTCGCCGATGACCACGACAATGTCGGATGCGCTGCGCAGCTCCGCGAGGACGTTGTCGTTGATGTCGAGGTCGGAGGAAATCATGGGTCGTGATTCCAAGCGTCGGGAGTCGAGGTCGAGGGTCGAGAGGACGTTTTATCTCAATTCCAGGATCGTCGCGCCATTGCCGCCTTCGCGGGCGTCGGCGGGTCGGAGGGTTTCGACCGACGCATGCTGGCGAAAGTGCTCGCGCAGGCCGTCGCGAAGGCGGCCGGTGCCGTGGCCGTGGATGACCCGCAGCCGCGCCGCGCCGGACATCAGGGCCTGGTCGAGCGCCTTTTCGGCCGCGTCGATGGCTTCGTCGAGGCGAGTGCCGATCACGTTGACCTCGGCGGTCGGGCCCGAGACGTCACGGGCCGGGACCTCCTGCTTCCTGATCGCCATCTCCCGCCTCCTGGCTCCCGCGTCCTTCTGGGGCACGGGTTCCAGCTCCCCGCGGCGCACGCGCAGCCGCTTGCCCTGCATGTCCATCTGCGCCCAGTCGCCGTCGAAGGCGACGACGAGGCCCTCGGCATTCAAGCCGCGAACGCGGGCCCTGTGGCCGATCTCGACGGAGCGCGCGATCGCCTGCTCGGCCTCGCGCGCCTGCGCGACGACCGGCTCGGCCTCGGCCGCGAGGGCCGCCTCTTCGACCAGCCGCGCGGCCGACACTTGCGCGAGGCGCGAGCCCTCGGCGCGCGCGCCTTCGAGTTGCTTCTCGACGCGGCGCGCGAGCTCGCCGCGCGCCCGCTCGAAGCCTTCGAGGCCCTCGGCGAGCATCCGCGTACGCTCCTCGGCGAACTTGCGGCGATCGGCTTCGAGCCGCTCGCTTTGCTTCCTCGTCTGCTCGCGCTCGCGCCCGAGCTCGGCCTCTTCGGCGCGCAGACGCTCGATCGCCTTTTCGGCTTCGGCCTCGGCGCGCTCGCGCCGCTGCCAGGCTTGCCCGAGGATCTCGAGCGCGCGCTCGATCACCGACTCCGGGAAGCCCCGCTCCCGCGCGACCGAGAGGGCATGGCTGCGTCCGGCCAGTCCGGAGTGCAGGCGGTAGTTGGGACGCCCCGATTTGTCGTCGAACTCCATCGCCGCGCACAAGGCGTCCGGGCGCGAAACGGCAAAGCTCTTGATCGCGGAGAGGTGCGTCGTGACGAGCGCCCGGCCGCCCCGTGCCACGAACGCCTCGAGCAGCGCGATCGCGATGGCGCTGCCTTCCTCGGGATCGGTCGCGCCGCCGATCTCGTCGATGAGCGCGAGGGTGTCCGGCCCGGCCTCCGCGAGGATCCCGGCCAGGCGCTCCATGGACGACGAGAACGTGGAGCGGTCCGAGAGGATCGCCTGGGCGTCGCCGATCTCCGTGCGGATCGCACGGAAGACCGGCAGCCGTGTCCCGACGGCCGCCGGAATCGGGATGCCGCACTGCGCGAGCATCGAGAAGAGCCCGGCCGTCTTCAACACGACGGTCTTTCCGCCGGCGTTGGGCCCCGACACGACGAGCAGGCGCCGGTCGGCCGGAAGCTCGAAGTCGAGCGCGACCGCGTCGCTTCTCTCTCGCGATTCTCCGAGGACGCGCCGCCGCAGCTTCTCGAAGCGGGAGTCCAGCAAAGGATGGCGCGCGGCGACGAGCGTCCAGTTCCCGTCGTTCGAAATCTCCGGCAGCCGGCCCTCGCCCATCTCGCCAAAGGCCACCTTCGCCTCCAGGGCGTCGAGGGCCGCGAGCGCGTCGACCGCGTCGAGCAGGGCGTCGGCCTCCGCGAGGACCGCGCGGCCGAACTCTCCGAGCAGCCGCTCGATCTCGCGCCGCTCCTCGGCCGCGAGCAGGGCCAGGTCGTTGTTCGCCTCGATGACTTCGAGCGGCTCGACGAAGACGGTCTGGCCCGAGCCCGAGCGGTCATGGACGATCCCCGGCACGCGGCCGCGCGAGGAGGCGAGGACCGGGAGGCAGTAGCGGTCGTTGCGCATGACGACGACGGCGTCGCCGAGCGCCTCGTGCCGCTCGCCGAGGATCTTCTCGAGCTGCCGCGACACTTCGGTGCGGCGGCGGCGCAGCTTCGAGCGCGCGCCCGAGAGCGCCGGCGATGCATCGTCTCGCAGCAGGCCGTCCGCGCCGAAGAGCCGCGCGGCGTGCGCGAGGATCGCCTCGAATGCGGGCAGGCGCTCGCGGCGAGCGCAAAGATGCGGCGTATCCGCTTTCGCGAGAAAGCGGCGGACCTCATCGCACGCGCGCGCCGCGCGCACGATCGGACGAAATTCCTCGGGCGAGCCCGCGCCGCCGGCCGCCTCGAGCGAGGCGAGCAGGGGAGCGACGTCCTCGAGGCCGCCGAAGGGAAGTCCGCCGTGGCGAATCCGGAAGCGGACGGCCTCGTCGGTCTCAGCGAGCAGACGACGGACCTCGGATTCTTCGCTCGAGGGGGTCAGAGACAAAACCGCCGCCCTTCCGGGCGGCGTGCGGGCCAGGGAAGAAATGAGGCGGAGGACGACGCCGAACTCGAGGGCTTCCCTGTCGGCGCCGTCTCCGTCTGGCGAAGTTACGGGGTGGCTCGTTTCTCTTCCGAAAGCTTGCGGAGCATCTTCTTTCGGGCCTGGATCATCTTGCGCTTGCGCTTGGCGCTCGGCTTTTCGTAGTGCTGCCGCTTCTTGAGCTCGGAGAGGATTCCGGATTTCTCGCACTTGCGTTTGAAACGCCGCATGGCGTTCTCGAAAGATTCATCTTCTTTGACATGGACCAAAGGCACGAACACTCACCCCCTTACCCAGCGATTTCAGAGAGCGGTACATACTAAGGAAGCCGGCTGGAGGTGTCAACGGGATTGAAGGTATCCCCAACGGGGGCAAATAGTTAGCCGCTGAAGTGGCCCCGATCTGGTTACAGCCTGCCCGTGGCTTCCGAGCCGCGCAGCGACGAGGGCTCCAGATCGCGGCCGGCGGCTAAGGGCCAACCGCTTATAGCTTTACCTCCATCGCCGCTGCCCCGATAATGCCTGCGATGGCCGAAAACGAAGCGGAGGATCGCCTCCAACTCCTCGAAACCGAGATCGAACGGCGACTCTCGGAGCGATTTGCCGCCCTCCGCGAGGAGTTCGACCGGCTGCGCCTCGAGTCGGACCGCCGCTGGTTCGGGTTCCTCGAGAAGTTCGACCAGGACCTGAGGGGCGTCGTCCCGGCGGAGCTTCTGAGCGGCGGCGCGACGCTGATCGAGCGCAAGGGGCTCGTGTCGGCTGAAGCCGCCCGCACGCTCGATCTGGCGACGACCCAGGTCGACGTCCTCCACAAGTTCCTCGACGAGTGCCGGCGGCACTGTTCGCGAGCGGCCCTACTCGTCGCCCGCGGCGGCTCGATCGGGGCCTGGAAGGCCGTCGGCTTCTCGCAGAGCGGCGGCGACGACGAGGCGGTGCGCCAGATCTCGATGCCGCTGGCCGAGGGCGGCCTGCTCTCGCGCGTCATGACGGGCAACGCTCTGCGCCTGCCGGCGTCGAACGAAATCTCCTCGCTGCTGCGCGCGGCCAGGGTCTCCGACGCGGTTGCGATTCCGATGGTCGTTCGCGAGAAGATTTCGGGCGCGCTCTACGCCGATGTCGTTCTCGGCGACGAAGGCAAGTTCGATCCGGATGCGCTGGGGATGCTGACGTTCCTCGCGGGACTCCTGGTGGACCGACTCGCCTCGCGAAAGTTGAAGCCTGCCCCGGCCCTGCGCGTTCCCGAGGTCGCCAAGAAGGCCGAACCGGCGGGCATGTGGATGGACGACGGGGGGGCGGGAGCCTCCGCCGTCGATGCGACGGCAGCGGAGCCTTCGCCGGCGCCCCCGGTCTGGACGGCCTCGGCGGCTCCGGCTGCGCCGCCGCCGTTGGCCGCGCTCGAGGAGAAACCAGTCGGCGAGTCTTCATTCATCGCGCCGGATCCTGCCGCAGGCGTGGCGGCCGGCGACGTGACCCGCCGCCTGGCCGGCCCGCTCGCCGAGATGTCCTCGGGCGACGAGCGGCGCGAAGAGGCGCGGCGCTTCGCGCGCCTGCTCGTCTCGGAGATCGAGCTCTACAACGAGCGCGCGGTCCTCGAAGGCCGCGAGCACGCCAATCTCTACGAGAGGCTGCGCGACGACATCGACCGCAGCCGCCAGATGTACGAGGAACGCATTCCGCAGGACGTCCGGTCCTCGAGCAATTTCTTCTACGAGGAGCTCGTGCTGATCCTCGCCGATGGCCGACCCGAGGTCCTGGGGCTCTGACCTTTTCCCGGTGTCCCTTCCCGGCGGCCCCCGGCGTCTCTCGGTGAGGGGCGCGGCCCTCGCCCCCGCCCTCTTGCTTCTCGCGAGCTTTGCGGCCGCCGACCTCGGCGCTCCCGAGGCGTCCGCCGACTTCGACGCCGACTTCGCCCGCGCCGCGGACCTGCTCGAAGCCGGCCAGCGCGCCGAGGCCGAGAGTCTGCTCGGAGCGATCCGCCGCAAGACCGGCCAGCCCGCGTGGGAGGCGCGCGCGGCGTTGCTCCTCGCGCAGGACGACTCCCGCCGCAAGGACTTCGGCGCCGCGGCCCTGCGCCTCGAGGCGCCGGCCACCTCCATCGGCCTCGAGGCCTACCGCAACCTCGTGCGCGCTGAGGCGCTGGAGCTGGCGGGCAAGCCCGACGAAGCCCTTGCGGCGGCGCGCCTCGCCTTTGCCGCCGAAGGCCCCTTTGCCTTCCGCGTGCCGGCCGCGATCGTGGTCTCGCGCCTTCTCGAGAAGGGCCGCGAATACCGGGAGGCGGCCCAGGTGCTCGCGCTCGCGGCCGACGCCGCCGCGACGCCGAACCAGGTGGCCGAGGTGTGCATCGCGCGAATCCGACTGGGGCTCGCCGGCGGCGATCGCGCGGCGGTTGCCGACGCCGCGCGGATTCTCATTCTCGAATCGCCGACGACCGACGCCGCGAGGGCGACGCCGGCGTTTGTCCGCCATGCCGCGGCCGAGGCGGAGAGGGCACTGACGCCCGCCGAGCGGGGGCGGCGCGGGAGCGCCCTCGTCGCCGCGGGGGACCCGCGCCGCGGCGTGCGACTGCTCGCGCAGGATCGCCCCGCGGCATGGCCTGAGGGAGAGCGCAGCCGCAATCTGCTCGCGCTCGCACAGGGCCAGCTCGCGCTCAAGAAGCCGAAGGATGCCGAGGCGACGGCCGCGCGGATTGCCGACGACGGCACGCTCGCTTCGGCGCAGGCCCGGCTCCTGCGCTGCGACATCGTGCTGAAGCGGCTTCGCGGCAAGGACAGGGCGGCGCTCGTGCCCGGCGACCCGCTCCTCATGCCTGTGCGCCAGGCGCTCGAAGCCCTGACGGCGCCAACGGTCCCGCTCGTGGTGCGGCGCGGCGCGCAGGAGCGGCTCGTGAAGCTCGACGCCGAAGGGGGAGATTTCGACGGGGCCCTTGCCCGCGCGCGCTCTCTCACCAGCGAAACGCCGGCGACGACGGACGGCTTCGAGCCCCTGTGGCTCGCCGCGTGGAGTCGGTATCTCGCGGGCGATTACGCCGGCGCCCTCGCGCGATTCGAGGCCATCGCGCCGCTCTACGCCGATATTTCTCGCTCGCGCCGGCTCGCCTACTGGAGGGCGCGGTGCCTCGCGGTCGAGGGCCGGCAGGCCGAGGCGCGAGCGGTCTTCGAACACCTTGCCGCGGCCACGCCGCCCGACATCTACGCCCGTTTTGCGCGCGCGCACGCGCCGGGCGCGCGGCCCCTCGAGCGCCCGGCCCTCGGGGACCCGTCCACTGCGACCGCGGCGTACGCGCGCGTGGACGAGCTGCTGCGCCTCAGGATGTTCGAGGAGGCTTCGGCCGAGGCGCGCGCGCTCCTGCCCTCGCGCGGGAGGGATCTGCGCATGGCGGAGGCGGACTTTGCGCTCGGGCGTTTCGCGCCGGCGGCGATCGCGATCAAGCGCGCGCTGCCGGAGATCGGGACGGCCGAGGAGGGCCGCATCCCGGAATCCTGGCGCCGGTTCTACTATCCGATCGAAGAGAACGGTCTGCTCGCCGTGCGCGCGAAGGAAGTCGAGCTCGACCCTTCGGTGCTTCGGGGGCTCGTGCGGCAGGAGAGTGTTTTCGACGCGCGCGCGAAGTCGCACGCCGGCGCCGTGGGCCTGATGCAGCTGATGCCCGCGACCGCGAAAAGCCTCTCGCGCTCGGTCCTGCACTCGCGATACCGCAACGAGTTCCTCTACGACCCGGGCGCCAACGCCGCGCTCGGGGCGGCTTACCTGCGGCGACTCATCGACCAGTTCGGCGGGTCGACGGTGCTGGCGCTCGCGGCCTACAACGGAGGCCCGTCGCGCATCGCCCGCATCGCCCGCGAGAGCCCGCGCCTGGCCGAGGATGAGCTCTTCGAGACGATCCCGGTGTTCGAAACGCGGGACTACGTGCGGCGTGTGTTGTTGTACTCGGAGTCATACCGGGAGCTGTACCCGTAGAGAGTGACGGCCCGCACTTTTGTCATCCTGAGCGCAGCGAAGGATCCCTTTGAAGTCGAGGTGCGGCTTTTAAAGAGATCCTTCGGGCCGGGCCCTCAGGATGACAAAAGTGGTGTGCGCCTGCGCCGCGCTCCACTTTTTTCACCACGCCCCCTGCGGCACGACGAGCACCGAGCAGCCGCACTGGCGCAGAACCTGGCGCGTGACGTCGTCGCTCCTCAGGAAGCCGCGCGCCGATGGTGGAGGCGCGCCGACGACCACGATGTCGTGCGGGTGCTCCCGCAGCTCGGCGAGGATCGCCCCGATCGGGCTTTCGGCTTCGCGCACGGAAGAGCGGCTCTCGACCTCGAGCTCGCGCAACGTGGCGACGCCGCGCTCGAGGTGGGTGCGCACGATCGGATTGGCCGTGCGCCCGGGCCGCACGGCGTGCAGGAGCGTGGCCTGTGCGCCGAGCCGGCGGGCGAGCCATCCTCCCGCCCGGATGTCGGCCTTGCCCGGTTCCCCGACCGCCGTGCAGATGAGCACGCGCTCGGGCTTTCGCGGACGCCCGCGGGCGAGGATCAAGGGTGTCGCGATGCGCGCGACGAGATCTTCTCCGAGCCGCGGCGACTGCCGCCGGCCCCAGCGCGACTCCATCTCGCCCGCTCCGACGATCACGAAATCGTAGGGAGCCTCGCGCTGCTCGGCCGCGATCTGTTCGGCGGGATCCCCCCGGCGCACGCGCACGGTGGCTTCCGGAAGGCCTGCGTGCGCGGCTCGGGCGGCGAGCGCGTCACGCAGTGACTCCTGTCGCCGCGCGTCGGCGGCGACGCCGAGCACGGTCACGACGCCGTCGATCGCCTCGGCGAGCGGGCGCGCGAGCTCGAGCGCGGGCGCCAGGCCCGCCCCTTCGTCGCAGACGAGCAGTCGGGGCGTGGGCTGTCTCAGGATGTGCCATGCCTCCAGGACGACCCACGGGTTATCGCGGGGAGTCTCGGAATGCGCCGACACGGCCACGTCGAGCAGGACGTTCTCCTCGCCAAACGGCAGCGGGGGCGCGACCTGGCGAACGCCCTCGAGCGAGGGAAGCCGCACACGCGTGCGCCGCACGGCGCCCGAGAAAGTCTGGTCCACGATCTGGCCGCGCCCCAGGGTGGGGATGTTCCCGGCCGGCTCGACCGCCGAGAGCGCGACCTGCTCCGGGCGGATCAGGACGCGGACTCGGTCGCCCTCGTCGTGCGGCACGTCCGGCGGGATCGGCAGGCTCAGCGGCCCGAGCGCGACGCGGTGTTCGCGGCATCGGCCGACGAGTACGGTGCCCGCCCCGAGGAACGTGGCGACGTAGAGCGAGCGCGGCCGCTCGTACAGGCGGTCGGGCACATCCACCTCGATCAGGCGGCCCCGATCCACGACGCCGATGCGGTGACCGAGCTCGAACGCCTCCTCCTGGTCGTGCGTCACGAGGATCGTCGTGACGCCGAGGGCCTTCTGGATTTCCTTCAGGCTCTGGCGCAGCTGCGCGCGGATCTTGACGTCGAGCGCTCCGAACGGCTCGTCGAGCAGCAGCACGCCGGGTCGGTAGGCGAGGGCGCGGGCGAGCGCGACGCGCTGCTGCTGGCCGCCGGAGAGCTGGCTCTCGTAGCGGCTCCCGAGGCCGCCAAGCCCGACGAGGTCGAGCAGCTCCTCGCGCCGTTCGCGGCGCTCGGCCTTGGCGACGCCCCGGATGCGCAATCCGAACTCGATGTTCCGGTCGACCGTCATGTGCCGGAAGATCGAGTAATTCTGAAAGACGAACCCCACGTCGCGCTGCTGCGGCGCCAGCTGCGTCACGTCGCGCCCGGCGATCCGGATGGCTCCCTCGTCTGGAAGAACCAGCCCGGCGATCAAGCGCAGGATGGTGCTCTTGCCGCTCCCGGACGCGCCGAGCAGCACGAAGAGCTCGCCCGTCTCGACCTCGAGGCTGACGCGGTCGACCGTTGCCTGGTCGGCGTAGCGTTTCGTGACGCCCTCGAGTGTGATCGACATGGCTCGGCCCCTCAGCGCCCGCGCCGCGTGGTGTAACGCAGCAGGAAGAAGAAGATGAAGAACGACAGCGTCGCCAGCACGGCGGCGACGGCGTTGGCCGCGGCGACGTTGCCCGCCTCGAACTGCGCGAAGATGTAGAGGGGAGCCGTCTGCGTCTTCAGGCGGAGGTTGCCCGACACGAGCACGGTCGCGCCGAATTCGCCGAGCGAGTGCGCGAACGTCAAGAGCACGCCGGAGAAAAGGCCGCCGCGCAGCGCGGGCAGGATGACCCAGCGGAAGGTCTGCCAGCGGTTGGCCCCGATCGTGTAGGCCGCCTCCTCGTAGGTGCTCTCGATCTCGTCGAGCACGGGCTTGACCGCGCCCAGCATGTACGGAAACGTCACGAAGAGGTGCGCGAGCAGTACTCCAGCGGGCGCGAACATGGGCTGCATGCCGAGCGGACCGAGCAGGCGCCCGAGCAGACCGATCGGCCCCCACAGGAGCAGCAGGGACGTGCCGACGACGACCGTCGGGATCGCGACCGGCAGGTTGACGAGGATCCCGAGCGGCCGCTCGCCGCGGAAGCGGTAGCGCGACAGAACGTACGCCGTGTAGGTGCCGAGGACGGCGTTGATCGCCGCCGTCGCAAAGGCGATCAGCAGGCTGAAGCGCAGCGCGAACTGCGCGTCCCGCGAAGAGAGGACCCTGAAGAAGTCGGCTGCGCCGCCGCGGAAGGCGAAAACGAAGATCGCCGAGAGCGGCATGAGAATGAGGGGCAACAGCACGAGCAGCACGATCGTGACGGGAAGCGCGGCGCGTCCCCCGCGACGGCGGACCGCCACCGGCGCTGCCGCGCTCATCGCCCGGCCTCCTGCTTCATGACGCGTTGCTTCCAGATGCGCTCGACGATCTCATGCCGGGCCCGGTGCCAGCCGCCGAAATCCGCGATCCGAAAAGGGTCCGCGATCTTTCCGAAGCCGGGGTTGGCGGCATTGAGGGGCTCGGTCGCGCTGCGAAAGCCGAACTTCACGAAGATCTTCTGTGCCTCGTCGCTCCACAGGTACTGCACGAAGCGCTCGACGAGCGGCCGATCGCGGGGCCGGATGTTGCGGTCCACCACGACGAGGGTGTGCTCCGACAGGATCGTCCGCGCGGGATACACCACGTCGGCGTTGAGGCGGCCGCGCCCCCGGTCGTAGACGGCCTCCTGCTCGTAGCTGATGAGCGCGTCTCCGAAGCCGTTCTCGAACTGCGTCCGCGCGGCGCGGGCCGAGGCTGCCTGCGCGACGACGTTTTTCCAGATTCCCGCGAGCATCGCTTCGCCGGCGGCGGGGCCGCCCGGCATCCCGCGCGCGCCCGAGCCGTATTCGGCGACGATCGCCCAGTTGGCGCCGCCCGAGGTCATCGGGTCCGGGTGCACGATGCGCACTCCTTCGCGGGTCAGGTCCTGGAAATCCCGAATCCCGAGAGGGTTTCCCGGGCGCACGAGGATGACGAACGGCGTGAGGTTCACGACGCCGGCCTGGGGCAGGCGCTTCCAGCTGTCTCGCGCAATCGTGCCCGCGTCCGCCAGGCGCTCGGCGTCGCTTTCGAGCGAGAGCAGGACGACCTGGGCGGGGACGCCGAGGATCACCTGGTTCGTCACGGTGCCCGATCCGCCGAAGGAGCTCACGAACTCGACGCGGCCGTGCCCTTCTGCCGACCACTGCTTCTGGAACGCCGGGAAGATGCCTTCCTCGAAAACATCCGCGAGGATGCTGAAGCCGTAGAAGACGATCGTGGGCGGTGCCGCGGCCTCGCGCGAGAAGGCGAGCCACGGCCAGGCGGCGTAAACGAGCAACGCCGCGAGAAAGAGCGCCGGCACGAGGCCGCGGTGGCGAGGTCGAACGTTGTCCATCAGGGACGGGGATCCTTTCCGGAGGATATCGCCGTAGACTCCGCACGTGGGCGGCGCCGCCGAGTTTGTCGTTCGGACTTCACGCGCGATCGAGCGCCGCGACATCACCAAAGACGTCACGCGGCTCGCCGCCTCACTCGGCAAGGGGGCCGCTGCCGTGCTCATCTCGGTGCCGCACACGACGGCGGCCGTGACGGTGGGTGAAGCGTGGGATCCGGACGTCACGGGCGATCTCGAACGGGCGCTCGCGGCGTGGGTCCCGGACGTGCGCTTCGATCACGGCGAGGGGAATTCTGCGGCGCATTTTCTTTCCGAGGCAATTGGCGTTTCGTGCCTCGTCCCGTGCGATGGCGGACGGCCCGTCCTCGGCCGATGGCAGGGCATCTTCCTGATCGAGCTCGATGGGCCGCGGGAGCGGACGGTCCGCGTTACTGCGCTTGGATGACGATCTAAATCGCTGTAGATAAGTCGCTTATAGCCATGAAACCCGGCGAGATTGTATTCGTATATTTAGATGGTAGGCTAAATATCAAATGCTACGGTCCGAGCAGGTTTTTCGAGCCCTCGCCGATCCAACGCGGCGACGGATTCTCGCCATCCTGAAGACGGGCTCGCGCAGCGCTGGTGAGATTGCGGCAGATTTTCCGATCTCGATGGCTTCGCTCTCGCACCACTACGGCGTGCTCAAGTCGGCCGACCTGATTCGCTCGGAGCGCCGCGGGCAGAGCATCGTGTACTCGCTCAATACGACGGTCTTCGAGGATGTGGCATCCGCGATGGCGGAGATGTTCCACATCGAGAGAACGGATGGAGGTACTTCGTGAAGAGGATATTCGATGGAGTCGGTCTGCTGCTCGTCCTTGCGGGTTTTGCCCTGGCTGCCGTCCTGTATCCGGGGCTTCCGGATCCGATGCCCTCGCACTGGAACCTGGCCGGCCAGATCGACGGCTGGATGCCGAAGTTCTGGGGCGTGATGATCTTTCCGATCACCATGGCCGTCATGTGGCTCGTCTTCCTCGTGCTGCCACGGATCTCGCCGCGTGGCTTCGAGATGGATCCGTTCACGCGCGCGTGGGGTTACCTGCGCGTCGCGATCCTCGCCTACATCCTTCTCATCGGCGCCCTCGTGATGAAGGCGGCGAAGAGACAGGGCCAGATCTCGCAAACGGCCATCTTCGTGGGCCTCGGCGTCCTGTTCGTCCTGATGGGCAATTTCCTCGGCAAGGTCACCCGCAACTTCTTCGTCGGCATCCGCACGCCGTGGACGCTCGCGAACGAGGAAGTCTGGCACCGCACGCATCGGCTCGGCGGAAAGTGCTTCGTCGCCGCCGGCCTCTTCGTCGTCGCGAGCTCCGTGCTCAAGCTCGGTCCGTGGCCGATCCTCGGTGTGATCCTGGCGGCCGCGCTCGTCCCCGTCGTCTACTCGTACGTGATCTATCGCAAGATCGAAGGCGCCGCGCCCGCAGCACGCCCCGTGTCGTAGGGGCGGCCCTCGCGGCCGCCCGAAAAAGTCACCGTGTCGCAGAGGCGGGGGCGAGCCGTCCCACGGCCCCGATCAGAATCGAGGCGCGAGGGACGGGAAGAGTTCCCGCTCCTCGCGCGTCGTGTGGGCGTCCCACCGGCGCGCGAGGTTTCCGGCCAGGCGCCGCGCGCCTTCGAGATCGCCCTTCTCCTCGAGGAGCCTGCGGATCATCGCGGACACTTCGCGCACCTGGACGTGTTCGAGCCGCAGCTCGCGAAAGAGGCGGTCGTCCTCTGCTTCGGCAAGCGGGGGAGCCAGCTTGTGTCCTCCGGGCACAGGGATGACGCGCGTCTCCTCGAGCTCGGTGTGGCGGCCGAGCTCTTCGTCGAAGGCGACGATCGCATCCCGCGCGGCCCCGGCATCGGCATGGGTCGCGGCCGCGAGAAAGCGCCCGAGGAGCTCGTCGAGATGACGGTGTTCCCCCTCGAGGAGCGCCGCCAGGGATGGATCGGTCACGCCGCATCGTACTGCGGCCGCCGCAAAAAAAACGGGGAGCCGGGCCCATGCCCGACTCCCCGAAACGAGGGAGGAGAACGGGGGAGATCGTCAGTTCGGGAGGAGCACCGTATCCACGACGTGGATGACGCCGTTGGACTGATTGACGTCCGCGATCGTGACCATCGCGAGATCGCCCTTCTGGTCTTTGATGATGACCGAGGTGCCCTTGAGCGTCGCGGTG
>JANMBR010000299.1:0-15910 GCA_031360505.1 Acidobacteriota bacterium | reverse complement strand
GCCCCCTTCGGACGCATCGCTGCTGCCCGTTTTGAACGGCAGCGGCGAGCGCGACCGGCTGCGGGAGGAGGGGATACCGCTTCCCGACCGCGATCCCGGCGCCGGGCCGCTGAACGCACCCTCGCAGGCCCAGAAGGCGTTCTCGGCCTAGCGGCGATGTTTCGGCGCGTTCCCTGAGTAACGGCAAACGCACTCGGAGGCCTACCCCCTCTCCCGGCGGGAAAGGGTTGGGGTGAGGGGTCCCGTTCTGACCTCGCGCCGCGTTCTCGCGCTGACCGGCATCGGCGTCGAGGATTGGAGGCGGCTTGCGAAGAGCTTTCCCGATCTGCCGCCCGACCCTGGTCCACTGGCCGCGCGGAGGCGAGCCTTGCTCGCGCGCCTCGCCTCTCGCAGCCTCGCCACGGGTCGCTGGGCGGTGCGGCGGGAGGGCGATCCCCCTTCGGTAGAGCCGACCGTCTACGTCTCGGCCCACATCGGGTCACTCCAATCCCTGCGCTACAGCCTGCGCGCCCTGGGCGTTCCGGCCGGAACCCTGCTCGGGCCATTTAATCTGGACCGTCCGGAAGCCGAGCGGCAGGACCGCTTGTTCGACCGGCGCCATCCCATCGAGTTTCCCCACTTCTTTCCAGCGGCCAACGTCCACCGTCTGAGGACCGCGCTGCGTTCGGGGAGCCTGATCGCGGCGGCCGATCTGCCCGCGCGCGGGGGTCAGGACATCGCACTTCTCGGAGGTCGAATCCGGCTCGACCCGCGGCCCTTTCGCCTCGCCCGAACGGCCGGCGCGGAGTGCCGCCCGGCGTTCCTGACGCTACCCGACGGGCGGTGGACGCTGACGTTGGGCCCTCGGCTCCCGGAGGACCCCGTCGCCGCCCTCGAGGCGTTCGAGCTCGTTTTCCGCCGCGTGGCGTCCGCGTCGCCCGTGGACCTCGATGGGGTCGTCTATCTCAATCTCACGCGGGGCGCGAGGGGCTAGTGTTCTGTCACCGTAGTTTCGATAGCGCCACCCGGCTTCTGACAACCACCGTGGCTCTCGCCTTTGGACCCTCTTGCATCCTTCGAGCGAAGAGATTGGTATCGTGACTTTGGTTACAGGACACTAGTCACGTCGTCGGCGGGTGCCCGTCGGTCCGGTGGACCGATTCGATCGTGACCTTGATCTCGGCGTCGGGAAGGCCCTTGTCCTTCAGCTGCGCCGCGAGACGGGCCTCGGACAGGCAGATCCCGCAGCCGGCGGCATGCGTGTCGGTGAAGCAGGTCAGCAGGGTCTTGTGGTGGAACATGGGGCTCTCGGCGCACTCGCAGAAGCAGTGGATCTTGTCGAGCGTCGCCGGGTACTTCTTTGCAATCGCGTAGCCCTCGGCGACCTCGGGCTCGTAGTCCTTCTGGAACTTCGCTGGGTCGAGTGTGGGCCGCCGCTCCTTGCAGGTCGTGCAGCCGTTGGTCGGAGCGGCGGTGGCTTTCGGCTTCGGGTCCGCGGCCGCCAGGATCGAGGCGCAGGCGAGCAGTGCGGCGCCGAGCACGCGTGTTCGGCGGGTTATTTCAACGACTCCATGATCTCGTCGAGCGCCTTCTTGGGCGGGCGCAGGCGCGATTCGGGCAGCTCGACGATTGGCTGGCCGGAGACGCCGGAGAGCTCGAGGAAATCCTTCTTGGCGGGCTCGACGTAAATGAGGCCCGTCAGGAACTCGGTCTTCTCCTGGGCTTCCATGCAGAGCGCGATCGCCTTGTGCTTGTCGGTCGCGTCGTAGTCCGCGCGCAGCTTGCGCAGGCGGATGTGCGACCCGTCGTGGAGCACGACGTCCTGCGTGGTGCCCGGGTCGTAGTCGACCGAGATCTCCTCGTAGTAGGGGATGAACCCGATCTCGTGAATCGGTATCTCGTGGTCCTTGGCCCACTTGTACGACTTGGTGGAGCTGTCGTGATTGTTGAATGTGACGCAGGGGGACACCACGTCGAGCAGCGCCGTTCCGCGGTGGGCCATGGCCCCCTTGAGCAGGCTGACGAGCTGCTTCATGTCGCCCGAGAACGAGCGCGCGACGTAGCCGCAGCCCAGTTCGATCGCCAGCGCGCAAAGGTCGATTGCGGGCAGATCGTTGACGGCGCCGGTCTTCAACTTCGAGCCGGCGTCGGCGGTGGCGGAGAACTGGCCCTTCGTCAGGCCGTACACGCCGTTGTTCTCGACGATGTAGACCATGGGCACGTTGCGGCGCAGCAGGTGCACGAACTGCCCGGCGCCGATCGAGGCCGTGTCGCCGTCGCCGGAGACGCCGATTGCAATGAGCGAGGGATTGACCATCACGGCGCCCGTGGCCACGGCGGGCATCCGCCCGTGCACGGCGTTGAAGCCGTGCCCCCGGTCGGCGAAGTAAGCCGTCGTCTTCGACGAGCAGCCAATGCCCGACATCTTGGCGATCTTGTACGGCGGGATGGACATCTCGTAGAGCGCCTGTGTGATCTGGCGCGTGATGACGTCGTGGCCGCAGCCAACGCAGAGCGTCGACTTCGAGCCGCCGTATTCCTTGACGGTCAGGCCGGCGCGGTTGACGGGGGGCGCTTTGGGCTCGGCGGTGGATGACATTACTTTTTCTCCCCGGCTTCGATCCCTTCGATCACCGTCTCGGCGTCGAGGGGGAAGCCGTCGTAGTGGCGGATGGAAAGCAGCTTGTCCGTGTTGCCGCCGATCTCGAGGCGCAGGAGGTCGTACATCTGGCCGTCGCGGTTCTGGTCGACGACGTAGACGCGGTCATGCGCGGCGATGAACGCAACCGCCTCGGACGTGAAGGGAAGCGCGCGCAGGCGCAGGTAGTCGGTCTTAGTGCCTTTGCGGCCGAGGATCACGCGCGCTTCTTCGACGGCGAAATCCGACGAGCCGTAGGCAATGACGCCGACACGGGAGCCCGACCCGTCGGAGACGATTGGCTTCGGGACGTACTTCTTCGCGGTCTCGAGTTTGCGCGCGAGCCGGTCCATGTTGCTCTTGTAGTCTTCGGGCCGCTCCGTGTACTGGGCGCGCTCGTTATGGCCGGAGCCGCGCGTGAAGTACGTCGCGGCCGGCGCGTCCAGGAAGCCCGGCAGCGTGCGCCACGGAATGCCGTCGCCGTCCACGTCGCGGTAGCGGGCGAACTCCTTGAACTTCGCGATGTGCGCGTCGAGCTCTTCCTTCGTGCGCAGGACCTTGCCGCGGTCGAGCGGCCGGTCCGAGAAGGGCAGAGGGTCCGCCATCCAGTTGTTCATCCCGAGGTCGAGATCGCTCATCAGGAACACGGGCGTCTGGAAGCGCTCGGCCAGGTCGAAGGCGTCCATGGCCATGCTGTAGCACTCCTCCACGGAGCCGGGCAGAAGCAGGATGTGCTTGGAGTCGCCATGGCCCAGGTAGTAGGTCGAGGTGATGTCGCCCTGCATCGTCCGCGTGGGAAGGCCCGTGGAGGGGCCGACGCGCTGGACGTCGACGATGACCGCAGGAACCTCGGCGTAGTAGCCGAGCCCCGTGAATTCCGACATCAGCGAGATGCCCGGGCCCGACGTCGTCGTCATGGCGCGGGCGCCCGCCCATCCGGCGCCGAGCACCATGCCGACCGCGGCGAGCTCGTCCTCGGCCTGAACGACCGAGAGCGTCGGCTTGCCGGTCTCGGGGTCGAGGCGGTACTTGCCCGCGTAGTCGATCAACGACTCG
The DNA here is from genome assembly GCA_031360505.1 of Acidobacteriota bacterium. Taxonomy (GTDB): domain Bacteria; phylum Acidobacteriota; class Thermoanaerobaculia; order UBA5066; family Gp7-AA6; genus DAHUXD01. Next base: position 12,237 of record JANMBR010000299.1, on the reverse strand, counting down.
GCGAGCGAGGACGACGGCGTGATCGGGTACCAGGCGAGGAACTGGACGCCCGCCATCATGCAGCCGATCGCCGAGGCCGCGTTGCCCTCAATGATGATCTTGCCCGCGGTCGCGTTCATGCGTTCGAGACGGAACGGGTCTCGCTTGGCCAGATTCTTCTCGGCCCACTCGAGACCGCCGCGAATCGCCTTCATGTTGATCTCGACGGCCGCGCCCTTGCTCTTGAACTGCTTGGCGACGGCTTTCTCGATTTCGGCCATGTCCAGCCCGAGCAGCCACGCCGCGACCCCGACATAGATCATGTTGACCGCGAGGCGTCGCAGCTTGCCGTCCTGCACGAGCTCGAGGACCAGCTTCTGAAAGGGCACGGGGTAGAAGGCGACGTCGCTGCGCAGCGTGTCGAGCTTCAGGCTCTCCTCGTAAATGACGGCTGCGCCAGCGGCCACCGTTCTCACGTCCTCGTGCGCCGTCTCCGCGTTCATGCAGATGAGCACGCCCACGTCCCGGCGCCGGGCGATGAATCCCTCCTTGGAGGCGCGGATCGTGAACCAGGTGGGCAAGCCCTGGATGTTCGAGGGGAAGAGGTTCTTGCCGGACACCGGGATCCCCATCTGGAAGATCGCCCGCATCAGGATGCTGTTCGAGGACATGCTGCCCGAGCCGTTTGCGGTGGCGACGTGGATCGAAAAGTCGTTGATCACCGGCGCCCGGCCCGCGGACTCCGAGTGCTTCTCTTCGAGAACGGCGGTCGACATGCGTCTCCTTTTGGCGGGTGGCGACCCGCAGGAGTCGGAATGATACCAAAGGGATACGGCCGTCGGCGTGATGCAGTCCGGCGGATAGAATCCTGCGCCGGGGAGGAACTCTCATGCGCTTCTTTCGCCTGGCCGCCGTCTGCCTGGCCGCCGCCGCGCCGGCCATCCTGGCCGCCGACAGGCCGATCCGTTTCGAGGAACTGGCGAAAATTCGCCGCGTCGGGGGCTTCTCGGTGTCGCCGGATGGCCGCGCGGTCGCTTACGCGGTGTCCACTCCGGATGTCGAGGCCAATACCTCGCGTTCCGCGATCTGGGTCGTGCCGGCCGCGGGCGGCGAGGCCCAGCGGATGACTTCCGGTGAGAAGCGGGACTCGGACCCGAAATACTCGCCGGACGGCCGCAAGCTCGCCTTCCTGTCGAACCGCGACGGTTCGTCGCAGATCTGGGTGATGGACCTCTCCGGCGGCGACCCGGTCAGGGCGACGACCTTTCCGACCGAGGTCAACGGCTACAGCTGGACGCCGGACGGCGCCTGCTTCGTCTTCGCCTCGAGCGTCTTTCCCGAATGCGCCGACACGGCCTGCCTCGAGAAGACGCTGAAGGCGCGCGCCGAGTCGAAGGTGAAGGCGCGCGTCGCCGAACGCCTGCTGTTTCGTCACTGGGATTCCTGGAAGGACGGGACGCGCACGCACATCTGGAAGGTGCCGGTCGCGGGCGGCACCGCGGTCGATCTGACGCCGGGCGATCGTGACGCGCCGCCGTTCTCGGTCGGAGGCGGCGAAGACTGGGACGTCTCACCCGACGCAAGGGAGCTCGTGTACGCCTCGAATCCCGACAAGGCCGAGGCCCTCTCGACCAACGCCGATCTTTTTCTCGTGCCCATGGCCGGCGGAGCGACGGCAAAGAACGTCACCGCCGCAAATCCCGCGTTCGACGCATCGCCGCATTACTCGCCCGACGGCAAGTGGATCGCGTACCGGTCGCAGAAGCGAGCCGGCTTCGAGGCTGACCGATTCCGCCTCATGCTCTTGGACCGCGCGACAGGAGCGGTGCGGGGCCTGACGGACGACTTCGACTTCTGGGTGGACGACTTTCGCTGGGCTCCGGATTCGAAATCGATCGTTTTCGCCTCGCAGGTACGCGGCCGCGAGACGCTGTACCGGGTCGCGCTCGCGAGCGCAGCGCCGGCGCCCCTGTGGACGGGCGGCTCGATCGCCGGCCTCGCCGTCGCGGGCGGACGCGTCTTCTTCGGCATGAGCACGCTTTCGCGCGCGGCGGAGCTCTGGAGCGTCGGGCTCGACGGGAAAGCGCTGGCGGCGCTCACGCACGTCAACGACGCGCTGTTCCGCGACCTGACGCTGGGCGAGGTCTCGGAGCGCTTCAGCGACTCTTCGGACCGCCGCAAGCTCCAGGCGTGGGTCGTAAAGCCCCCGTCCTTCGATCCGACGAAGAAGTATCCGGCGGTCTTCCTGATCCACGGGGGCCCGCAGGGAGCGTGGGTGGACGGATGGTCGTATCGCTGGAATCCGCAAGTGTGGGCGGCTTACGGCTACGTCGTGTACGCCGCCAATCCCCGTGGCTCGACCGGGTTCGGCCAGGACTTTCTCGACGCGATCAGCGGCGACTGGGGCGGCCAGGTCTACGACGACCTCATGCGCCAGGCCGACGACCTCGAATCGCTGCCGTTCGTGGACAAGACGAGGATCGGCGCCGCGGGCGCCTCGTACGGCGGCTACATGGTCAATTGGATCGCCGGACACACGCAGCGCTTCAAGGCTCTCGTGTCGCATGACGGCACCTTCGACCTCGCCTCTGCGAACCTCGAGACCGAGGAGCTCTGGTTTCCCAACTGGGAGTTCAAGGGCTGGCCCTGGAACTCGGACCAGTATCGCAAGTGGAGTCCCATTGAGTCCGCCGGAAACTTCAAGACGCCGATGCTCGTCATCACGAACGAACGCGACTTCCGAGTGCCGTTCGGCCAGGGACTCCAGCTCTTTACCGCGCTCCAGGTGCAGGGCGTGCATTCGAAGCTGCTGACGTTTCCGGATGAGGGCCATTGGGTCTTGAAGCCCGGCAATTCCTGCCTGTGGCACAACACCGTGATGGACTGGCTGCACACGTACCTGGGCGGCGCGGAGGCGGATCCGAAGGGGCTGGGTTTGGCATACAGCGTTACTCGCTAGACAGCCGCCGTTCATCGTGCCGTCATGTTCGCTGAGTAGACTCCAGCAACAGAACGGAGGAAATCGATGAAGATCAGAACCGGAATCCGCATCGTGACTCTCTTGCTCGCGTTCAGCGGTCCGGAACTGTGTCGATCCGCCGGCGCAGCCCCGCCCGAGCCTGGAGTCTTCCAGGCAAGGTTTCCGCTGGACAAGGCGGACCTTGCCTGCGCTGGCCGAAACCCTTACTTCGTCCTGGAGCCCGGATACCGGATGTGGTTCGAGAGCGCCGAGGGCAACAAGAAGACGCGGCTCGTCGTGACCGTCACCGACCGGACCGAACGGGTCGACGGCGTCGAGACCCGCGTCGTCGAAGAACGCGAGACGGTCGACGGCAGGACCGTTGAGGTTTCACGAAATTTCTTCGCCATCTCGAAAGCGACGAACGACCTCTACTACTTCGGCGAGGACGTCGACATGTACGAGGACGGCCGGGTCGCCAACCACGAGGGGTCGTGGCGCAGCGGCAGGGACGGCGCGCGATTCGGCCTCATGGTTCCGGGCAGGCCCGCGGTCGGCGCGCGGTTCTACTCCGAACAGGCGCCTTCGGTGGCCATGGACCGAATCGAGATCGTGTCACTGACGGCGACGGTCGAGACCCCGGCAGGCAAGTACGAGGCGTGCGTCAAGACCGAGGAAACGACCCCACTCGAGCCGGGCGTGCGGGAGTATAAAATCTTTGCCCCGGGCGTGGGCTTGGTGCAGGATGGATCGCTCCGCCTCGTCGGTGTTGGCAGGGTCGGCAACTCGATGTACTAGTTTGCCACGACGGGTGGCCCTATTTGCCGCAGGCTGCCTCGAACCGGTCCCCGACATCCTTCCAGTCCCAGACGTTCCAGACGGCGTCAAAAAAGTCCGTCTTCCGGTTCTCGTACTGCAGGTAGTACGCGTGCTCCCACGCATCGAGGACGAGGAGCGGCGTCCCGGCCTGGGCGAGGTTGGACTGGTGGTCGTAGATTTGCGACACGAGCAGGCGTTCGCCTTGTGGCTCCCAGACGAGGGCGGCCCAGCCGGAGCCCATGATGCTGCCGGCGGCGGCGGTCATTTGCTTCTTGAACTTTTCGAAGCCGCCGAAGTCACGCTGCATGGCCTCCGCGAGCTTTCCCTGCGGCGTGCCGCCGGCCTTGGGCGCAAGGTTCTCCCAGAAGAGCGAGTGCAGCACGTGGCCCGACAGGTTGAAGGCGAGGGCGCGCTCGAGGGCCGGGAGGTTGTCGAAGTTCTCCTTGTCGCGGGCCTCGGCGAGCTTCTCGAGGGCGGTGTTGGCGCCCTTCACGTACGCGGCGTGGTGCTTGTCATGATGGAGCTCCATGATGCGGCCCGAAATGTGTGGCTCGAGCGCGGAGAAGTCGTAGGAGAGGTCGGGAAGCGTGTAGACGGGCATACTGGATCCTCCATGCCCTTGAGTATCACGGAAGGGAAAGATTCAGGCGAAGACGTCGGGCATCAATCCGCCAGCACACAGCGGCCTGCGGCCCAGGCGCGCAGGGCGGTGATGTGCTCGGAGCGGACGACGGAAAGGGGTCGCGTCGAGCGCAGCGCGACCAGGATTGCGCTCGTGTCGAGGGCAAAGCGGCCGGCGCGCGCCTCGTAGAGGGCCGAAACGATCGCCTGCTCGATCTCGGCGCCGGAAAACCCTCCGGAGGCCTTCGCGAGCTCGGCGAGCTCGAAGCGGGACGGATCCTCCTCGCGCCGCGCCAGGTGCAGCCGGAAGATCTCGCTGCGCGCTTCGACTCCCGGAAGGTCCACGAAGAACACTTCGTCCACGCGGCCCTTGCGCATCATCTCCGGCGGAAGCTCGTCCACCGCGTTGGCCGTGGCGACGAGAAAGACGCGGGAGGCTCGCTCCTGCATCCACACCAGCAGCGTTCCGATGAGGCGCTTCGAGACGCCGCCGTCCGACTCCGATGAGCGCGACGACGCGAACGCCTTCTCGATCTCGTCGATCCACAGGACGCAGGGCGCCATGCGCTCGACGCGGCGCAGGGCGTCGCGCAGGTTTCGCTCCGACTCCCCGATGAAGGGCGCCAGCAGCTTGCCCGCGTCGAGCGCGAGTAGCGGCAGTCCCCAGGCGGCGGCGATGGCCTTCGCAGAGAGGCTCTTGCCGCAGCCCTGGACGCCGAGCAGCAGGATGCCCTTGGGCGGATCGAGCGGTTTTTCGCCGGCGTCGGGCAGCAGCCCGGCCTTGCGCGTCGCGATCCATTTCTTGAGCTTGTGGAGCCCTCCCACCTGGTCGAGACCCTCGGGTGTCGGAATGAACTCCAGCATCCCTCCGCCCTCGACGAGGTGCTTCTTCGTCTCCCGGATGCGGGGGCGGTCGGCGACGGTCAGCGCGTTGTCCTCGACGATGGCCCGGGCAAGCGCCCGCTCGGCTTCGAACATCGTCAAGCCCTGGAGGTCCGCGATGATGCCTTCCGCGTCCGTCCGCGAGAGCGCCACGCGCACGCTCGGACTTTCCCGGGGCAGCCGGCGCACGACGCGGGTCAGCAGATCGCGCAGCTCCTCGGGGCCGGGCAGCGCAAACTCGAAGCGGACGGCGATGTCTGCCAGCTCCGGCTTCTCCGGCATCGCGGGGCCGACGAGCACGATCGTGCGGGGAGATCCCGCGAATTCCTGCGCGGTCTCCCTCAGGAGCCGGAGGGTCGCGGGGGGCTCGAGGTGCGCCATCGGATCCTTGAGCAGGAAGGTCGCTTCGCCGCTCGTCTTGCGGATGGCGCGCAGGGCGACGGCCAGGTCCACCGATCCCTCGGCTTCCTGCGGGTGGGCGGGGCAGAGGCCGCTCGCGGCGCTCCAGGTCCAGAACGGAATGCTGAGGCTGCTCGAGACCGCGCGGACGAGGGCCTCGAATCGTTGCTCCTCGACGGTCTCGCACACCACGAGGGGGTGTCGCGACCGAAGCAGCAGGGCGAGGTCTTTGGCGGAAACGTCCAAACTTCGCTGAGTGTAACCAAAGATTCCCGACATAGACTTCCTCGGTGCCTGCGAAGCGGGTGGTTTCCCTCTGCCCGTCCATCACCGAAACGATCGTCGCCATCGGAGGCCTCAAGGCGCTCGCCGGTGTGACGCGCTACTGCGCGCGCCCGAGCGGCATGCTCTGGGGGCTTCCCAGAGTCGGCGGAACCAAGAGCCCCGACATCGCGCGCATCCTGGACCTCGCGCCCGACCTCGTCTTCGCCAACGCCGAGGAGAACCGGCGCGAGGATGTCGAGGCGCTGCGCGAGGCTGGCATCGAGGTGGACGTCACGCTGCCCAAGACTGTCGCCGAGGTGCCAGGGGCGATCCGGCAATGGGGCAAGCTGCTCGGGACGATCGACGAGGCCGAGCTCCTCGCGGCGCGGGTCGAGATGGAGCTCGCGCAGCTTGCGTCCGAGCCGCCGAAGGGCGCGTTTCGGTACGCCTACTGGATCTGGAAGGACCCTTGGATGACGATCTCGGACGACACCTATGTCGCCGATTTGATCCGCCTCGTGGGAGGCGAGAACGTTTACGGCAAGGAAGCCGTGCGTTATCCGACGACGCATCCGTCCGAGGCGCTCGCCCGCGAGCCGCAGGTCCACATCTTCCCGAGCGAGCCGTTTCCCTTCGTGGAGGAGAAGCATGGGCCGCTCGTCGAAAAGCTGTTCGGGAGTCACACCCGGCGGGTTTTCGTGGATGGGGATAATTACTGCTGGCACGGGGTGCGAACAATCGAGGGGTTGAGATCGGTCCGTAGACTAATAAATACATGTTAAATCTATATATTGCCTTATTTTCTTAGGGAGATACCCATGAGCCGTACCGGAGTTTTTGGATCGCTTCTCCTCGCTTCGGCACTATCTCTCACCGCGCAGGCCCCGAAGGCTCAGCCCGCGACGGTGATCCGCGCCGGTAGCCTCATCGACGGTATCTCGCCGGCGCCGCGGCGCGACCAGGCGATCGTCGTGCGGGCAGGACGCATCGAGAGTGTCGGCGCCTGGTCTGCGGCGAGCGTACCCGCGGCGGCCACCGTGATCGATCTCTCCGGTGCGACGGTACTGCCCGGCTTGATCGACACGCACACCCACATCCTTCTCGATCCGGCCGGCGCCGACTACGACCAGCAGTTGCTCAAGCAGAGCGTGGCGTTTCGCGCGGCTCGGGCGACCGCGCTGGCCGGGCGGTTCCTGGAGCAGGGATTCACCACGATCCGCGACGTCGAGACGGAAGGGGCGGGATACGCCGATGTGGGCGTCAAGGAGGCGATCGAGCAGGGCTACGTCGCTGGACCGAGGATGTTCGTTTGCACGCGCGCGATCTCGTCCACGGGTGGCTACGGGCTCAACGGGTATGCCCCGGACGTGGACGCCCCGAAGGGCGCCCAGCTCATCGATGGGCCGGTCGAGGCGCGAAAGGCGGCGCGCGAACAGCTCACGAATGGCGCCGACTGGATCAAGGTCTACATGAACCACCGCTCGTGGGTGGATGCGAAGGGCAACCTGGTCGCGCAGCCCACGCTGACGCTCGCCGAGATCGAAGCCGTCGTGGACGAGGCGCACGGCTGGGGAAAGAAAGTCGCCTGCCACGCCTACAACGGCATCGGGCTCCATCGCGCGCTCGACGGTCGCTGCGACTCGATCGAGCACGGGCTCGACCTCGACGACGAGGCCGTGGCGCAGATGGTCCGCCAGGGGACCTGGCTCGTGCCGACCATGATGCCGTACTACTACGACTGGGCGCCCGAGGGCACGGCGGCCGGCGCGAAGGATCGCAAACGCATGGAAGTGCACGGACCGTCGCTGCGCAAGGCCCTGAAGGCCGGCGTCAAGATCGCGTTCGGCACCGACGCCGGCAGCTTTCCGTGGTCCGAGCCGCTGGCCAGGGAGTTTGCCCTGATGGTTCAGGAAGGCATGACGCCGACGGCTGCAATCCAGTCCGCGACCGGGCGGGCCGGAGAAATGCTCGGGATGCCGGGAGTCCTCGGCGTCGTGGCGCCTGGCGCATTTGCCGACATCGTGGCCGTCACCGGCGACCCGCTCGCGGACGTGCAGGCGCTCGAGAGGGTCTCCTTCGTGATGAAGGACGGGAAGGTCTACCGGAACCTGACGCCGAACCGTTAACGGCCCCCTCTCCCGGCGGGAGAGGGGTCGGGGGGTGAGGGGCTACGTCACGCGGCGATTCAAGAGATCCAGAAACTCTTCGCGCACCGACTGCGAGTTGAAGATCCCTCGGATCGCCGAGGTCACCGTCAGCGCCCCCGGCTTCTTGATGCCGCGCATCTCGACACAGAGGTGCCGCGCTTCGACGACGACCATCACGCCCTGCGGGTCGAGCTTTTCGGCCATGTAGCGGGCGATCTGCTCGGTCAGGCGCTCCTGCAGCTGTGGGCGCCGCGCGTAGAACTCGACGATCCGCGCCATCTTCGAAAGGCCGACGATCGACTCGTTCGGGATGTACGCGACGTGGGCGTGGCCGTAGAACGGGACGAAGTGGTGGGAGCACATCGAGTAGAAGGGGATGTCCTTCTCGATGACCATCGCCGAATAGTGCTCGTCGTTCGGGAAGAAAGTGACCTTGGGCTCGGCCCCTTCCGAGAGGCCCTGGAAGAGCTCGAGGTACATCTTCGCCACGCGCTCGGGGGTCTCAACGAGATTCGGGTCGGTCCCGTCGAGCCCGAGCAGGTCGATGATCTTTCGAAAGTGCGCGGCAATGTCGCGGATCCGGTCGGTGTCCGCGAGGGTCGGCACGGTCGCAGGCGCTTGTGTCATGGAGTGCGATTCTTCATTCGGTCCAACGCGGATCCGCCGTCTGTCGAGGTTTGCGCCTACGCGGCCCGGGCCCTGGACAGGATCCCGGCGATGTCGCGCGCCACGGGGATGTCGGCGCCGATGATCTCCTTGATCTTCCCGTCCTTGCCGATGATGAAGGCCGTGCGGGCCGAGATGCCCTTGTCGGCGAGGTAGACGCCGTACTTCTCGGCGACGGCCCCCTTCGGGTGGAAGTCGGCGACGAGGGGGTAGGAAATCCCCTGCGCCGCAGCGAAGGCCTTGTGCGACCAGAGGGAGTCCACCGAGATGCCCAGCACCTCGACGTCGGGCGCGCTGCCGGAGGGCATCATCTCGGCGCACTGCTTCGTCTCCCCGGAGCACACGGGCGAGAAGTCGAGCGGATAGAACAGCAGGACGACGCTCTTCGTGCCGCGGTAGTCGGAGAGGGTAATCTTGTCTCCCACGGTCGAGGGGAGGGTGAAGTCGGGGGCCATGTCGCCGGGCTGGAGGGCCATTCTCAAGCTCCTTCGGGGATGATCTCGCGGCACGGTGCCGCGGGGGGCGGATTCTATACGACGCCAGGCCCGCGATACGATCCTGGCCGCATGAAGATCGACCTCCACAGCCACTCGACCGTCTCGGACGGCCTCGATTCTCCGACAGTGCTGGTCGGGAGGATGGCCGAGGCCGGGCTCGACGCGTTCGCCCTGACGGACCATGACACCCTCCAGGGGCTCCCGGAAGCCCGCGAGGAGGCGAAGCGGCGGGGCATCGAGCTGATCACGGGCGCCGAGATTTCGGCCGAATGGGGCAGCCAGGACGACATCCACATCCTGGCCCTGTTCGTGGACGAGAAGAACGAGAGCCTGAACGCGACGCTCGCGCTTCGCCAGGAGGAGCGGCGCACGCGGGGCGAGCGGATGGCCCAGAAGCTCGTCGAGAACGGCTACGCGATCGACCTGGACGCCATCCGGGCCGACGTCGGTGACGGCGTCTGGGGGCGGCCCCACCTGGCGCGCGCCCTCATTCGCGCGGGGCATGCGAAGACCAACGACGACGCCTTCGACCGCTTTCTCGGCCGCGACCACCCCTGGCACGTGCCCTACGAAAAGTGGAAGGCCGTCGAGGTCGTGCATGCGGTCCGGGCGGCCGGCGGCGTGACGTCCGTCGCGCACGCCGTCTGGTACAAGGACGCCGACGGCCTGATCCGGGCCCTCGCCGCCGAGGGGCTCGGCGCGATCGAGGTCTTTCATCCCGATCACGGCCCGGACGAAGAGCGCCGATTCCTCGCGCTCGCCCGCGAGCTCAACCTGGCAACGACGGCAGGCAGCGACTTCCACGGTACGGTCGAAGGCCGCAAGAAGCCCGGCGCCGTCGTGGGCGATGGACGGATGCTCGAAGCCCTGCGCTCCCGCCGGCCGTAGGCCGGGGTTCAGGTTCCAGGTTCCAGAATCTCACTCGGACATCATCTGTCCGTCCCCTCGCGATCCAATGACGCTGCGGAAAAGTCTGCGATTGCGGAAAAGAATTTTTTTCCAGCGTGAGCGCCGAAGCGGAGGCGGAGAATGAACGTGCGGAAATCCTGGGGCCCGTTGACTCCCGTCGGGAGCACGAACAGAATCGCCGCCAGCTCCGCGATGCTCGACGAAATCACAGCCGAAAAAACTCTTCCGCAGAATCTCGAGGCCGAGCGCTCGGTCCTCGGCGCGATTCTCCTCGACCCGACGTCGCTCTCTTTCGTCGTCCCGATCCTCAAGCAGGACGACTTCTTCCCCGATACGCACCGCCGGATCTACGGCGCGATGCTGGAGCTTTCACAGCGCTCGGCCGAGATCGACGTGTTGACGCTCAAGGAGGAGCTCGATCGCTCCGGAGCGGTCGAGAAGATCGGCGGAGCGTCCTACCTGGCGTCGCTGCTCGACGGCGTGCCGGACGTCGGCAACGTCGAGCAGTACGCGAAAATCGTCAAGGAAAAGTCGACGCTGCGCCGACTGATCCGCACCGGTCAGCGCATCGTCCGGGAGGGGCTCGCGGGGGAGCGGGACGCCGATTCCCTCCTTGGCGAGGCCACGGGCGAGATCTTCGACATCGCCGAAGGCGCCGTCCAGGGCGGGTTCGAGCCGATCGGGCAGGTCGTCAGCCGCAACCTCGAGATCATCGAGGACGCCCGCGGCCGCAAGGGCATGCTGTCGGGTCTTTCCACCGGATTCACGGAGCTCGATCGCATGACCTCGGGCCTGCAGGGCACCGACCTGATCGTGCTCGCCGCGCGGCCTTCGGTGGGAAAGACTTCGTTCGCCCTGAACATCGCACAGCACGTGGCGATCCGGGAGGGCCGAGCCGTCGGGTTCTTCTCGCTCGAGATGTCCAAGGAGCAGCTCGGCTTCCGCGTGCTCTGCTCGGAGGCGGACGTGGACGCCAAGAAGGTCCGGGACGGCTACGCCTCCAAGGAGGCCATGCAGCGGCTGGTGCTCGCGCAGTCGAAGATCCACGGCGCTCGTTTCTTCATCGACGACAGCGCCGCCCTGAACGTCCCCGAAATGCGCGCGAAGGGCCAGCGCCTCAAACGCGAGCACGGGCTCGATTTGCTGATCGTGGACTACATGCAGCTGATGGCCGGGCACGGCCGCTTCGACAACCGCACGCAGGAAGTCTCCATGATCTCGCGCGGCCTGAAGCTGCTCGCCAAGGAGCTGCGCGTCCCGATTCTCGCCCTGTCGCAGCTCTCCCGCGCCCCCGAACAGCGCAAGGGCGAGCTGCGCAAGCCCCAGCTCGCGGACCTGCGCGATTCGGGATCGATCGAGCAGGACGCCGACATGGTCGTCTTCCTCTACCGCGAAGAGCTCTACGACAAGGAAACCGAGCGCAAGGGCATCGCCGACGTGATCATCGCCAAGCAGCGCAACGGCCCCACCGGCGACTTCTCCGTCGTGTTCCTCGGCGACCACATGACCTTCGCCAACTACGCCGGAGGCCCTCCGGCTCAGCCAGAGGGGCAGCCGTTCTAGAGCCCGCGCGGGCGACGATCGCCCTCGACGCCATCGCCTCGAACTATCGCCTCATCCGCGACCGCATCGGCCCGGACTGCGCGATCTACGCCGTGGTCAAGGCGGACGCGTACGGGCACGGTGCGCCGGCAGTGGCGCGGCGGCTTTCGGCCGAGGGGGCCAACCGGTTTGCGGTGGCGAACACTCAGGAGGGGGTGGCGCTGCGCCGGGCCGGAGTCCGAGGCGAAATCCTCCTGCTCTCGCACGCCGAGCCTTCCGACCTGGCGCGCCTGCGGGCCTATGGTCTGACCCCCGCGCTCTACGACTTCGCCCAGGCACAGGCCTTCGCCCAGGCGTCGGCCGGACTGGCAGAGCCGCTGCGCGTTCACCTGGAGCTCGACACCGGCATGGGCCGCGCCGGGCTTACGCCCGAGGAGCTCGGCGCGATGATCGAGCTGCTCGAGGCGTCGCCGCAGCTCTGCCTCGCGGGCACGTTCGCGAACCTTTCGTGTGCCGATGATCCCGCCTCGCCGGAGACCGCCCGGCAGGTCGG
>JANMBR010000252.1:0-5549 GCA_031360505.1 Acidobacteriota bacterium | reverse complement strand
TGACGGCGAGAGCCGCGGCGTCTCCCGCCCCGAGAGCGGCCAGCGCCTCGGACGTCTGCGCCGCGTGCTCCTCTTCCTGCTCGACGAACTCGATCCAGATCACGGCCGGGATCGTATCTCTGTTCGACGCGGGAGGAGCAGCGTTCGGCTCACCGCGGCGAGGTGAGCGAGAGGCCGCAAGCGCCGGCGACGATGAGCGCTGCGCAGGCGAGGCGGAACGCCGTGACAGGCTCGTGGAGGTATACGACGTCGACCACGGTCGCTCCGACGATCGACAGGCCCATCCATGCCGCGTAGGCGGTTCCCATCGGGATGAGCTTCATCGCCATCGAAAGGAATACCGCGGAGCCGAGGCCGAAGAGGAGATAGCCGGCAAGGGGAAGCCAGCGGTTCAGACCGTCGGTCCGTTTCAGACTGAAGACCCAGGCGACCTGGAAGAGAGCTGCGATCGCCACGTAGACCCATGGCCGGACGGCTGCTCCGGGCATCACCGCGCCTCTGGCCGTGGCCCGGCGGGGTAGACCCGCGTCGCGAGGATCAGGAGGAAGGAGGCGATCGTCACCGGCGCGCCGAGGATACGCCAGAACTGAATGGGAATCGGAGAGTTCGGGAGCGTCGACTTCATGACGCCGTTTCTTTACGCCGATTTCACATCCTTCCTCTTTCGACTTCACGGCGGCGGCGGATCGTCGCGGGACTGCATCGCAACGTCCCCTCCCTCCGCCCCGAACGCTCGGGGCATTTTTTTTGAGACGGATAGAATTCGGACGGGTCCTCGGAGAAAGGAAGGAGTTCCATGAGAAACGCGATCATTCTGGCGCTTGCCCTTGCGGGCGCCGGCTGCGCCACGCTGACACAGGAAGGCAAGGCCGTGAAGGTTTACCAGGCCGACGTGGCGACGGCCGACGAACCGGCGCCGCCGCTGCCGGACGGCTGCAAGCGGCTGAAGTCGTGGGGGCCGATCGACCAGCAGCAGCAGGCGCGCGAGGTCAGCGACCCGTACCTCCAGGAGCGCAACCAGACGGCGGCGCTCGGCGGCAACATCCTTTACCTGCGCTCGTACCGCTTCAAGAACCTGATGAAGATCGACTGTCCCGTCGGGAACACCTCGCCAGGTTGCATGGATTCGGAGCAGAGCTGGTATAAGGTGACCTTCGAGTCCAACGCGTGCGACGCCGGCGCCGTCGCCGAGCTCGCGCAGGCCCCGGCGCCCACCGTCGGCACCATCTTCAAGTGGGAGCTCAAGAAGAAGAACCCGGCTCCGGCGGCCCCGGCTTCCGGCGCCGCGGTTGCGGCGGCTGCGCCGGCGGCCCCTGCGCCGATTCCGGCGGCCGCGCCGGCTCCGCGTCCCGCCGCCGCCGCGGGCGTCGCCGCACTGAAGGCCAGGGTCCTGGAGCTCCAGCACGAGGGCGTCGGAGCGGACGTCATCGTCTCGTACGTTCGCGCGAACCGCCCGCCGGCCCCGCTGACGGCCGACGAGATCATCGACTGGAAGAAGTCCGGGATCCCGGACGAGGTCATCCGAGCGACGTTTCCGAACTGAGGCGCAGCGCCCGGCCCTGCAGGGGAGCCCGGGCGTTGCTTCACGGCGATTTTACAGAGGCTTCCTTCTCCGTTGACCGCGGGCGCTTAAAACTCGCGGCTCAATAGAGGAGGAAGAACAGCCATGAAGCACAGGTTCGGATTTTTCTTCGGGGCGTGCGCGGCGGCGCTACTCATGCTGGGAGTAGCCGATGGCGCGCGAGCGCAGGTCACGCAGGCGGCGGGCTATGTGCCGCCCGACGATACGCCCTCGGTCACGGTCGGCGGCACGATCTTCGCCGACTACAACTACCTCCAGGAACCAACCCAGACGGACGCGGCGGGCAGCAGGATCCACTTCAACGGATTCAACCTCACGCGCGCGTACATCAACGTGACCGGCCAGATTTCGCACTTGATCCAGTTCCGCATCACTCCGGACGTCGTGCGGGTCGCCGTCCCGACGAGCGGGCCCATCTCGGGCGTCACCGGGACACTCGTCTATCGGCTCAAGTACGGCTACGGGCAGTTGAACTTCAGCGACTTCACGACCAAGGGCTCGTGGTTCCGGCTCGGTCTCCAGCAAACGCCGTACGTCGATTTCGAGGAGAACGTCTATCGTTACCGGTTTGCCGGCCCGATCTTCGTCGACCGCGAAGGCTTCCTGACCTCTTCGGACCTCGGCGCCTCCGTTCACTGGAACGCTCCCGAGAACTTCGGCGACATCCACGCGGGCGTCTACAACGGCGACGGGTACACGAGTCCCCAGATCAACAACCAGCTCGCCTTCCAGGTGCGCGCCACGCTGCGCCCGCTGCCCATGGTCCCGATCGTGAAGGGGCTGCGGCTGACCGGCTTTTACGACAACGACAAGTATCTGAGGGACGCGAAGAAGGAGCGGACGATCGGTCTTCTCACGTTCGAGAACCCGTACATCAACTTCGGATTTCAGTATGAGAAGGCGAAGGACCAGACGACCGCCGGCGGAACGATCGTCGACTCGGACGGCTACTCGGTCTGGGCCACGCCGCGCCTGCCCGACTGCGGCCTCGAGGCGCTCATCCGCTGGGATCGCCTGTCCCCCGACAAGACGAAGCTCGGCCGCAAGCAGCGCTGGATTGCCGGCCCCGCGTACTGGTTCCCGGTCACGAAGAGCGGCGTCGCGACGGCGGTCATGCTCAAGTTCGAACAGGTTCGGTACTTGGGAGCGCCTGCCTCGAAGCCGGTCGAGGAGAGCTACGGCCTCTTCACGCTCTTGAACTTCTAGTTAACCCTGGATTCACGCAGATTTTACGTCCGAACTTCATGTTCGTGAGCGAGGAGAAACGATGAAAGCGATGCGATCCCTGCTGGCCCTGGCCTTCGGCGCCCTCGCGCTCCCGGCCGCGGCGGGCCTGGCCCAGACGGTGCAGATCAACGGCGCGGGGGCGACGTTCCCGTACCCGATCTACTCGAAGTGGTTTTCGGAATACAACAAGCTCCATCCCGAGGTCGAGATCAACTACCAGTCGATCGGCTCGGGCGGCGGCATCCGGCAGCTCTCGAACCAGACGGTGTTCTTCGGTGCGACCGACGGACCCATGACCTCCGAACAGCAATTCGCGGCGCCCGGCCCCGTCCTGCACCTGCCGACGGTGCTCGGCGCCGTCGTGCCGATCTACAACATCCCCGGTGTCGACACGCAGCTCAAGTTCTCGGGCAAGGTCCTCGCGGACGTCATCATGGGCAAGGTCACCAAGTGGAACGACGCGGCGATCGCGGGGCTGAACCCCGGCGTCAAGCTGCCGGCGACCGACATCACGGTGGCGCACCGCTCGGACGGATCCGGCACGACCTACATCTTCGTGGACTATCTCTCGAAGGTCTCGCCCGACTTCAAGAAGACGGTGGGCGTCGCGACCTCGGTCAACTGGCCGGTCGGCGTGGGAGGCAAGGGCAACGAGGGAGTGGCGGGTCTCGTCAAGCAGACGCCCGGCTCCATCGGCTACGTCGAGCTCGTGTACGCCAAGCAGAACAAGATCGACTACGGCTCGGTCCAGAACCTGAACGGCGAATTCGTGTCGGCCACGCTCGAGGGGGTCACCTCGGCCGCCTCGGCCGCGGGCAAGGCGATGCCCAAGGACTTCCGCGTCTCCATCACGAACGCTCCCGGCGCGGGCGTGTATCCGATCTCCTCGTTCACGTGGATCCTTCTCTACGAGCACCCGGGCGACAAGAAGCGCTCGAAGATCATGGTGGACTTCATGAAGTGGGCCCTGACCGACGGCCAGAAGTTCGCGACCGACCTCGGCTACGCCCCTCTGCCCGCGGAGGTCGTCGCCCTGGAGATGGAAGCGCTCAAGCGCATCTCGATCTAGGAAAACGACTCCAGATTCCATGAAGGCCCCGTCCTCCCGCAAGAGCGCCGACGACCGCGGCTTCCGGCTGGGGACGGGGTTTTTCGCATTCCTGGTCGTCCTGCTGGTCGCCGGGATTTTCTGGGAGCTCTACCGAACGTCCCACCTGTCGATCGCGAAGTTCGGGTTCCGCTTCTGGACCGGCAAGACCTGGGACCCGGTGGCGGGCGAGTTCGGCGCGCTCCCATTCATCTGGGGAACGCTGTATTCCTCGCTGCTGGCGATGCTGATCTCGACGCCGATCGCTCTCGGCATCGCGATCTTTCTTTCGGAGCTGTCGCCGAAGGTGCTCCGCACTCCGCTGGCGTTTCTCACCGAGCTGCTCGCCGCGATCCCGTCGATCGTGTACGGCCTCTGGGGCGTTTTCGTGCTTGTCCCGATCGTCCGTCAGCTTCAGGTGATCACGCCGGACTGGATGCGGAAGATCCCGCTTTTCTCGGGGCCGCCGCTCGGCGTCGGGATGCTCGCGGCGGCCCTCATCCTCGCCGTGATGGTGATCCCGTTCACGTCTTCCGTCGCCCGCGAGGTGCTCAAGGCCGTCCCGTCTACGCAGCGCGAGGCGGCCTACGCGCTGGGCGCGACCCGCTGGGAGGCGATCCTCGCGGCCCTGCGCTTTGGCCGGACCGGCATCATCGGCGCCATCATCCTCGGCTTCGGCCGGGCCGTCGGCGAGACGATGGCCGTGACCATGGTGATCGGCAACAACCCCCAGGTCTCGGCCTCGCTCTTCAAGCCCCAGTACACGATGGCGGCGGTGATCGCCAACGAGTTCACCGAGGCGGCGGATGACCTGTACCTGTCCGCCCTGATCGAAATCGGGCTGGTGCTCTTCATCATCACGCTCGTCATCAATGCGCTCTCGAGGCTGCTCATCTGGAGCGTGACGCGGGAGATCAAGGTCAAAGTGCCGAAAGTCGCGGCCCCGGCCGTTGCGCAAACGCCCGAGGCTGCGGCATGAACCTGACGGCGCGGCGCAAGTTCTTGTCGGGTTTCGTCGTCTTTCTGTGCGGCGCAGCCGTGGCCGTGGCGCTGGTGCCGCTCTTCTTCGTGTTCGCCTACGTCCTGCAGAAGGGCTTCTCTTCGCTCAGTTGGGACTTCTTCACGAAGATGCCCAAGCCCGTCGGTGAAACGGGCGGCGGAATGGCCAACGCGATGCTCGGCACGCTGTACCTGATCGGGATCGCCTCGGTCCTCGCGATCCCGGTGGGCGTGATCGCGGGGGTGTACCTGTCCGAGTACGGGAAAAGGCCCTTCGCTTCGCTCGTGCGGTTCACGGCCGACGTCTTGAACGGCGTGCCGTCGATCGTCATCGGCATCTTCGCGTATGGCCTGGCGGTGCTGCCGGTCAAACACTTTTCGGCGCTCGCCGGCGGACTCGCCCTTGGATTCATGATGGTCCCGATCATCACGCGCACGACCGAAGAGCTCCTGAACCTCGTGCCAGGCAGCCTGCGCGAGGGGTCGCTCGCCCTCGGCGCAACGCGGGCGCGCGCGGCCTTCTCGGTCATGGTGCCGGCGGCGCTGCCGGGCATCATGACGGGCATCCTCGTGGCCCTTGCGCGCATCGCCGGAGAAACGGCGCCGCTACTCTTCACGGCGTTCAACAACCGCTTCTTTTCGGCCCGACTCGAC
>JANMBR010000238.1:0-5375 GCA_031360505.1 Acidobacteriota bacterium | reverse complement strand
TTCCGGCCGTGCAGGTCGCGATCCGGGATTCGAAGCGCCCGCCGGAGGTCTTCGAGCGCGGCCTCGCGGCGGCATTCGAGGACAAGACCCGCGTCTCGGGCTTCGACTTCCGGAAGATCCGAGAGGATCGGACGCGGTGGGGCGAGCTCGTCACGATGATCGCCGGGCGCGAGGCGCAGCTGACGAAGCTCGCGTCCGACCGCGCGCGCGCGCTGCTTCCGGGGGGACGGCCCGTGTCGGTGACGATGAAGATCGCGCTGACGTTCGGCCTTCCGGGGCGGGCCGATCACATCGCCATGCCCGAGGCGGAGGGCTCCGGCTGGTCGGTCGTCGTGGACCTGTCGCGAGCCCTGTCGGACGTCCAGTCGTCGCCGCCGGCCGAGCAGATCAAGCACCTTTCGCGCCTGATGGCCTCGGAGGCCTACCTCCGGGCGTGGGCAGAGTACAGGGCCGCGAGCCCAGCGTGGCAGCGGCGGGACTCGAGCCTCGGACAGCTCGAGCCGCTGCTCCACCGCGTCGCCGAGGCGGGACCGGTCGCGATCTACGGCGTGGACGAGAATTTCTTTCCGCTCGCGGTCTGGCTCAAGCAATCGATGCGCGAGAGCCTCGACGAGTTGAACCGCGTGGCCGATCGCCTCGTCTCGACGGAGGGCGACCTCGACGCGCGCATGGGAATCGCCACCGAAATTCAGAAGCCGGAGTTCACCACGAGCGTCGCGGGGCCGTCGGGCGCGTTCCTCGCGGACGGAATCATCCAGGGGCTCGGGATCGACGCCTATCGGGCGGCCCTCGCCGGTGGGCCGCGCGCGTTCTTCGTCGCCTACGGGCGCGCCGCGGATCGGAAGGGGAGCGGGCTGATGCCGCTCGGCAAGGCGATCCGTGAGCAGCTGGCTGCGGCGCCCAAGTGACACGGGGAGAATAGATGGACTCCTTCCTCGCCCTCGAAAAAATGCTGCTTCTTCTCTGCGCGGACCTCTCGATCATCATCGGGTGCGCGCGCGTGTTCGGATGGCTCTTCGGCAAGGTCGGACAGCCGCCGGTCGTGGGCGAGATCCTCGCGGGCGTGATCCTCGGGCCCTCGCTGCTCGGCCGGCTCTATCCCGGCGCGATCCAGACCATGCTGACGCCGCAGACGACCACCGTGCTTTCCGCGATCGCGCAGATCGGCCTCGTGCTGCTGATGCTCCTGATCGGGCTCGAGTTTCCGTTCGATCGCCTGCGCCAGGCGGCGCGCGCCTCGGCCTTCGTGGCGGTCGCCGGGATCGTCGTGCCATTTGCCGCGAGCTACGCGCTGGCGGGCTACCTCTACAGGATTTCGCCGGCAGCCGCGCCCGAGCTCGCGTTCCGACTGTTCTTCGCGACGGCCATCTCGATCACCGCGATCCCGGTCATGGGGCGGATCCTCATGCACACGCGCCTGACGCGCACGCGGATGGGGCTGACCTCGATCACGGCGGCCGCGATCGACGACGTGCTCGGGTGGACGCTATTGGGCGCCGTGGTGTCCATGGTGACGCACGGGCGGGCGGACCTGGCTTCGCTTGCCCTGTCGTTCGTCGGCGTGGCTGTCTTGTCTGTCGCCTTCTGGGCCCTCGGACGCTTCGGCCTCGCCCGGCTGTCCTTCCGGCGCGCGGAGACGGGTGGCGTTTCTCCGGGGACGCTCGCGGGTGTGCTCGTCGTGGTGCTCGCGTCGGCAATGGCCACGAACGCCCTCGGCGTGTTTTCGATCTTCGGCGGATTCCTCTGCGGCATCGCGGGGTCCTTCAACCGCGACCTCGCGGAGGGGATCCGGACTTCCATCGGGGACCTCGTCGCGGTCCTCTTCCTGCCGATCTTCTTCGTCTTCTCGGGGCTGCGCACGGACATCGGCTCGCTCGGCTCCGACCCGCGCCTCTGGGCCGCCCTCGGCCTCGTGATTTTGGTCGCGTGCGCCTCGAAGTTCGGAGCGACGGCGATCGCGGCGCGCGCGAGCGGCCTGCCATGGAAGGAATCCCTCTCGATCGGCCTGCTCATGAATACGCGGGCCCTGATGGCTCTGGTCGTCATCAACATCGGCGCGGACATGGGCGTGATCTCGCCGACGGCGTTCTTCTGGCTCGTGACGATGGCCCTTTTCACGACGGTGATCACGACGCCGATCCTGACGCGGCTCTACCCGTCGCCCGAGGCGGCCGGCGGATGGGGCGAGGCCGAGGAGCGGTCGGCCGGCTCGCGGTAGAGTTCGCAAAACCATTCTTGGCCACCTTCGAGGAGGATGCATGCGTCTGTCGTCCGGGATTCTGCTTCGCGTCGCGGTGGGCGCTCTGCTGGCCGCAGGAGCCTGGCCGGTGCTGGCCGAGACCTCCGCGCCGATCGCCATCACCGTCGACGCCACTGACGCGCCGCGGCGGATCTTCCACGTCCGGGAGACCATCCCCGCGGCGCCGGGGGTGATGACCCTCGTCTACCCGAAGTGGATTCCGGGCGAGCACAGCGCGGCTGGACCCGTGACCGATCTCGTCGGCTTGAAGGTCTCGTTCGGCGGACGGCCGCTGTCCTGGAAGCGCGTGCCCACGGAGATGTGGAGCGTGACCTGCGATGTGCCTTCGGGCGGCGGCCCGGTCGAGGTCGCTTTCGACTACGTCCCGCCGCAGCACGCCTGGACGACGGCCACGCCGCAAATCCTCGTCATCAACTGGTGGTCCGTGCTCGTCTACCCCCAGGGACCCAACGACAACGCGACGATGTTCGCTCCCTCGCTCAAGCTGCCCGCCGGATGGAAATTCGGGACCGCGCTTCCGGTCGCGCGCGAGGCCGCGGACGCGGTCACGTTCGCTCCGACGTCGCTCGTCATGCTGATCGACTCGCCGGTCCTTGCGGGCTCGCACTTCAAGACGATCGACCTGACTCCCGGCCGGAAGCCGGCGCACTATCTGCACCTGGCGGCGGACAGCGCGGCCGCGCTCGAGATCTCGGAGGACGATGTCGCGCACCATCGGCGCCTCGTCGCGGAGGCGCTGGCGCTTTTCGGCGCGCGGCACTACAACGACTACCACTTCCTGCTCACGCTCTCGGACCACATCCCCTCCAACGGCCTCGAGCACCACGAGGCGAGCGACAACCGCGGCCTCGAGCGCTCCTTCACGGACGACTCGGCGAAGAAGGTGCTCGGCACGCTGCTCTCGCACGAGTACGTGCACTCCTGGAACGGCAAGTACCGCCGGCCCGAAGGGCTCGTGTCGGGCGTCTCGGCCGACTACCAGGAGCCGGTCGACAGCAACATGCTCTGGGTCTACGAAGGGCTGACCGAGTATTACGGCGATGTTCTCGGGGCGCGCAGCGGCCTGCGGACCCCGGAGCTGTACCGGGAAAACCTCGCGCTGTTTGCGGCTGCGATGGACCACCAGACGGGGCGCGCCTGGCGCCCGCTCGAAGACACGGCGGTCGCCGCGCAGCTGCTCTACGACGGGCGGCCGGAGTGGGCCTCCTGGCGCCGCGGCGTGGACTTCTACACCGAGAGCGAGCTGATCTGGCTCGAGGCCGACACGATCATTCGGCAGAAGTCCGGCGGCAAGAAGTCGCTCGACGATTTTGTGCGCGCCTTCCACGGTGCGCCGGGCGGCGGCCCGACGGTCAAGACCTACAAGTACGCGGACGTGGTCGCGACGCTCAACGGCGTTGCGCCCTACGACTGGAACGGCTTCTTCGAAACGCGCGTGCGCCAGGTTGCGCCCCGCGCGCCGCTCAACGGCATCGAGAACGGCGGATGGAAGCTCGTCTACACGGACGTCCGGCCCGAGCTCGTCCGTGCCAACGAGGAACAGTCGAAGGTCTACGATTTCTGGTACTCGCTCGGGATCGTCGTCCAGGGAGACGGAGGAGCGGGCTCGGCAGAGGACGGCGTCATCCGCGACGCGGCGCCGGGATTTCCTGCGGTGGAAGCCGGCATCGGGCCGGGGATGCGCCTCGTGGCCGTCAACGGCCGGCGCTACTCGGAGAAGGGTCTGCGCGACGCGCTGCGGGCGGCAAAGGACGGCAAGGAGCCGATCGAGCTGCTCGTGGAAAACGTCGAGACGTTCAAGACGGTCAAGGTCGACTACCACGGAGGAGAGAAGTACCCGCACCTCGAGCGCGACGCGGCCAAGCCCGATGTGCTCTCGGCGATCAGCAAGCCGCTGACTCCCCAGTCCGCTCAGTAGATGACGATGACGCCCACCGGCGGGCCGGACGAGATCCTGCGCGAGAGGGAAGAGGCGCTGCGCGCCATCCTTCTGCAGGTTCCCCTCGTTCTCTGGACGACTGACCGGGAGCTCTGCTTCACGGACACGATGGGCGCCGAGCACGAGCTCCTGAATCAGGAGCCGGGCGACGTGCGCGGGATGAGCCTCTTTTCGTATTTCCGGACGACGGACCCGGAGTTCGAGCCGATCGCGGCGCATCGCCGCGCGCTCGACGGAGAGTCGGTTAAGTACGAAGCAACCTGGAAACACCGCACGTTTCAGACGCACGTCGAGCCGCTGCGGGACGCGGCCGGCGAGATCCGCGGCGTCATCGGTGTCGCCTTCGACATCACCGAGCGCAAGAGGGCGCAGGAAGAGTTGCATCGGTCCGTCGCGCTCCTGAAGGCGACGATCGACGCCACGGCCGACGCGATCCTCGTCGTGGATGCCAACGGCGGGATTGTCAACTTCAACCGCCGGTTCGTGGACCTCTGGGGAATCCCGGAGCAGGTCGTCCTGCGTCGCGACGACAGCGAGGCCCTGGCCTCGGTCCTCGACAGGCTGATGGACCCCGCGGCGTTCGTCAAGAAGGTCATGAGCGTCTACGCGCACCCCGATGCCAGCAGCCATGACGTCGTCGAGTTGAAGGACGGGCGGCTCATCGAGCGGGATTCGCTGCCCCAGGTCGTCGATGGCAAGGCGGCCGGGCGCGTCTGGAGCTTCCGCGACGTGACGGAACGCAAGCAGGCCGAGGAGGGAATCGAGCAGACACTCTCGCTCCTGAAGGCGACCGTCGAAGCCAGCGGCGACGGCATCCTCGTCGTCGACAACGAGGGCCGCATCGTGAGCTTCAACCGGAAGTTCGTGGAGATGTGGCATATCCCCGACGACGTGATGGCGAGGCGGGAAGACAAGGACGCGATGGCCTTCGTTCTCGACCAGCTGCGAGATCCGGATCGCTTCGTGCAGAAGGTACAGGGCCTCTACGCGCAGCCCGAGGCGAAAAGCTACGACTGGCTCGACTTCAAGGACGGACGGATGTTCGAGCGGTATTCCTCGCCCCAGAAGGTCGCGGGCAAGACCGTCGGGCGAGTCTGGAGCTTTCACGACGTGACCCGCATCCGCCTGATGGAAGACACCATCCGCCGCCACGCGCGCGCTTTCGACCACATCAGC
>JANMBR010000215.1:0-2027 GCA_031360505.1 Acidobacteriota bacterium | reverse complement strand
CCGTGGGCGCCTCGGTGTGGGCATCGGGCAGCCACGTGTGGAAGGGGAACATCGGGACCTTGATCGCGAAGCCGAAGAAGAAGGCGAAGAAAAGCCAGATCTGGAGCTCCACCGGCATCCCCGCCGCGACCGCCGTCAGCGACTCGATCGAGAAGGTGGCCGCGTTGCCGAGGCCCTTGTAACCCATGAACCCCGTGGTGTTGTAGAAGTAGAGCGCGATGATGCCGAGCAGCATCAGCACGGAGCCGGCCAGCGTGTAGAGGAAGAACTTGATCGCCGCATAGAGCCGCCGCGCGCCGCCCCAGACGCCGATCAGGAAGTACATCGGGACGAGCATCACTTCCCAGAACACGTAGAAGAGGAAGAGGTCGAGGCAGCAGAACGTCCCGATCATGAAGGTCTGCAGCAGCAACAGCAGGACGTAGTACTCCTTCTGCCGCTCCGTGATCGCCGAGTACGAGCAGTAGACCGCGATCAGGCCGATGATCGTCGTCAACAGGATCAGGAGGAGCGTGATGCCGTCGATCCCGAAGTGGTAGCTGACCCCGAGCGACGGGATCCACGAGGCCTTCTCGACGAACTGGTATCCGTCCTTCGCGCGGTCGAAGGCCCACCAGAGCGGCAGCGAGACCGCCAGGTCCACCGCGGCGACGAAGGTCGCGAAGGCTTTGATGAGCCCGCTCTTCTCTTTCGGGATGAGGAAGATGATCGCCAGCGCCCCCGCGAGCGGGATATAGGTGACGAGCGACAGGATCGGAATCTGACTGAGAGACTGCATGCGACTTCCTCTATTGAATCGTCTTTAGCGAAACAGCAAGTAGACCGCCACGAGACAGAACAACCCCCCGCCCATGACCAGCGCATAGTTCTGCACCCGTCCGGTCTGGGCGCGGCGCAAGAGGCCGAAAAGACCCTGGAAGGTGCCGGCGACACCGTTGACGAGGCCGTCGACGACGTACTGGTCGAAGAGAGAGGCGATCCACGACACGCCTTTCGTGACGGCCGCGGCTCCGTTGGGAATGAGATCCACGACCGTCGCGTCCACTTCCCACAGGAAGCGGCCGCCGCTGAGCGCCAGCCCGTCGACGAAAACCTTGTCGTACGCTTCGTCCACGAAGTACTTGTTGGAGACGGCGCGATAGACGCCCGGCCACTGTTCGGCCAGGCGCGCCGGAGTGCGGCCCTCGCCCTTCGCGTACCAGGACCAGGCGAGGTAGATGCCGATCGAGGCCACCGCGACGGCCGCCGCCATGAGCGCGAGCTCGAGCGAGAGCGGCGCGTGGTGGCCCTTCTCCGAGAGCCCCGCGATCGGGAGTCGCATGGGTTTCAGGAACTCACCGATTCGGTCGCCGTGCTCGATGATCGGCACGCCGACGTAGCCCGAGACGACGGAGAGAAACGCCAGCACCATCAGCGGGACCGTCATCGACGCCGGCGATTCGTGCACGTGCGATTCCTGCTCCTTCGTGCCCCGAAACTTGCCCCAGAACGTCAGCGACAGGAGGCGGAACATGTAGAAGGCTGTCAGCCCGGCCGTGAAGAGGGCCACCGCGTACAGCACGCGCGGCAGCCACGGCACCGCCTCGAACTCGGCGTGGAAGACGGCCGCCTTGATCGCGTCCTTCGAGAAGAAGGCCGCGAGAAACGGCACGCCCGAGATCGTCAGCGTGGCAACGAGAAACGTCCAGTACGTCCTCGGGATCTTCTTCGCCAGACCGCCCATCCGCCGGATGTCCTGCTCCCCGCCCATCGCGTGGATCACGGAGCCGGCGCCGAGGAAGAGGCAGGCTTTGAAAAACGCATGCGTGGTGACGTGGAACATGCCCTCGGTGAAGGCCCCGACGCCGCAGGCGAGGAACATGTACCCGAGCTGCGAGACGGTCGAATACGCCAGCACCTTCTTGATGTCGTTCTGCGCCAGGCCGATCGTCGCGGCAAAAAGCGCCGTGAATGCGCCCACGACCGCAACGACGATCATCGCGTGCGGCGCCAGGCGAAAGAACACGTTGCACCGCGCCACCATGTAG
>JANMBR010000190.1:0-13576 GCA_031360505.1 Acidobacteriota bacterium | reverse complement strand
TGCTGCTTCCCGAGCTGCCGGCCGCCGAGATGGAAGTCGCCTCGGTCACGCCCTGGGTGATGCCAGGGGTCAGGAAGATCAGGTTCTCGAAGCTGCGCTCGGGCAGGGGGAGCTCGTCGATCTGGCGCGTCGTGATGTTCGACCCGATCGCGGTCTTGGTCCCCTCGATGATCGGCGCGTCCGCCTGGACCGTCACCGTCTCGGCCACGGTCGCCACCTTCAGGCCGAAGTCGAGCGTCGACTGCTGGCCGATCTGCAGCTGGACACCCGATCGCACTTCGGTGGCGAACCCGGCGGCGGTCACGGTGATCTCGTACCGACCGACGGGCAGCTCGACCATTCGGAAGAGGCCCTCCGCGTCGCTCGACGCCGCGCGCGTCACGCCGGTCGCCACGTTGCGCGCCGCGATCGACGCTCCGGCGACCGGGCGGCCCGACTCGTCGGCCACACGGCCGAAGACGGTCCCGCCGACCGTCTGCGCCAGCATTGCAGACGCCAGGAGAAAGGCGGCCGCCGCAACGACCCAGGTCTTCGACGAAGAATTCATGACATCTCCTCCCCGTTTCGCCGGCGGCTCTGCCGCTGCCGAAACGCCCTCATCCAAAAATTGGACGGAGAATGCATCATTCGTTGCCGACTGTCAATACGCTTACGGAAGCTGGCAAACGCCTCGTTTACGCCGCACCGCCGGACGATGAGCGGTCGCCTCCTGCATCATGTATTGCACGGCCGTCCGGCCCGGCCGGTGCCGGGCTCAGCGCTCGAAGACGTAGAGAGCGGTCTCCCGGCGGGCCACCAGGCCCACGGCCTCGTAACCGCGGTCGAAGAGGGCCCCCGTGGTGCGGCGCAGCGCCGTTCTCGCGCGGCGGGCCGCGGCCGGGTCGGACGCATAGAGCCCGGGCGCTCCGGCGGGAATCTCCATCGCGACCCGCCGCGCGGCCGGCAGGTGGCGCTGGCTGGCGCGCGGGAGCTCCTCGACGTCGCGGGGCTCGGGCGCGCTTCCGCGAGCCGCCTTTTCGACCTCGGGCCGATCGAGGTCCCAGTGCACCTCGAACCGATCGGTCGGCAGCCCGCCGTAGAGGCCTCCCAGCTCGCCGTACACGTTCGGCAGGAACGTGCGGGCGCGCGCCCGCAGGCGCACCAGATTCAGGCGCGCGTTGCGGACGACGAGCGGGTCGTAGGTCCACGTGACGCGCCGAATCCCCTTCGCGAGGCACCAGGCCCGCTGGAAGAACTTGAGGCGGACGGAGACGCCGCGGCCCTGGAACTGCGGCCGCACCGCCAGCAGGTGCGAGTGATGGCACGGCCTTCCGAGATTGGTCCGCGGGAGCCCGTGGACGAAGCCCACGAGTTTGCCTCCCAGAAAGGCGCCCGCGGTCATTCCTCCCACGTGGCTGACCACCTGCAGATCGAAGGTCGAGGGCAGCTGCCGGTCTTCGAAGCCCCAGACCTGCCGCGCGACCCTCTGCGCCGCGACGAACTCCGAGAGCCCGGAGAGCTCGCGAACGACCAGGCGGCTCACGCTCCCGCCGCCAGGGCCGCGAGCAGCGCCGCCCGCCGGGGCAGGTCCGAAAGCAACACGAACTCTTCGCGCGCGTGGGCGTTGCCGCCGGTCGGACCGAGTCCGTCGAGCGTCGGGACTCCGGCCGCGGCCGTGAAGTTGCCGTCCGAGGCCCCTCCGACTCGCGCCGCCCTGAGCTCGAAGCCGAGCTGTGCGGCGACGCTGCGCGCCCGATCGTAGAGCGCCATGGAATCCGCCGTCGATTCCATAGGCGGTCGGTCGACGCCGCCTTCCACCTCCACGACGACCCGCGAATCGGCCGGCCGGTAACCGCGCACCGCCTGCTCGACGCGATGGGCCTCATCGACCGACCACACGCGAACGTCAACAGACAGTCCCCCGTGCTCCGGAATCACGTTGGTCTTATCGCCGCTGTGCGCCACCGTCGCGGCCACCGTGGTCTCCCGGGACCGGTCGGCGAGGGACTCGAGGAACAGTACGCAGCGCGCGAGCTCCGCCAGCGCCGACGCCCCTCGGTCGGGGTCGAGACCGGCGTGCGCGGCGCGGCCGCGAAATCGGAGCCGGAGGAGCCCATGGCCCTTGCGCGCGATCTTGGCGGCGCCGTCCAGGGACGGCTCGACGACGAGGACGCTGCGATGGCGGGCTGCCAGCTCGAGAGTCAGTGCGCGGGAAGCGGCGCTGCCGACTTCCTCGTCCGGGACGAGAAGCAGTGTCGCCTCTCCGGCCCGCTCGTTCGCGAGCTCCGCCAGGGCGTCCATGGCGACGGCGATGCCCGCCTTCATGTCGAAGACGCCCGGCCCCGAGGCCCGGTCGCCTTCGACCCGGTACGGGAATTCCTCGAGCGTGTCCCGGGCCCAGACCGTGTCGAGGTGGCCGAGGAAGAGGACGCCGCCGTCGCCGCTTCCCACGCGGGCGACGAGGGCGTCTCCGCGTCCCGGGCACGGGCGGGTCTCGGCCGCCACAGCCCGGTCGCGCAGGCGATCGCGGATCCAGCGGGCCAGGGAGGAAACAGCCGCGGCGTCCTCCGACGGGCTCTCCTGCGAGACGAGGGACGCGAGGTCCTCCGCGAGGCGCTCTCTGCGCGCTTCGAAGCGCGACAGCCAGTCTCGCGGCCTCACCGCCTCCGCTTTCCCTTCTCCGGGAAAACGGCCTCGTCGGCGGGCGCCTGGGCGTACCAGCGCGACCCCGACAGGTACTCCTTCTCGGTCTGCCGCAGGAGGGCGAGGGACCGCCTGGGCTTCAGTTGCGCGCACGCCACGAGGACCGCGTTCAGGACGGCCATCGGCGCGGCGTACGAGCCCGTGAAGGTCGATGCGGAAATCGGGGCCAGCAGATATGCGTCGCAGCAACGGGCGATCGGAGTCGTATCGCTGTCCGTGATCCCGAACGTCGACACCCCGCGGGCCTTCGCCTCGTTTGCCGCGTCGATCGTCACCCGGAGACAGCGTCCGAAGCTGATCGCGACGACCAGATCGCGCTTGTCGAGCGTTCGCACCTTGTGCTGCAGGTTTCCGGCGCTCCCGACCGGCGCCTCCGCCTGGAAGCCCAGCGCCTCGAGCCCATAGGAAAAGAACCAGGCGAGCGAGGCCGCAAGGTCCACTCCGACGACCAGGACGGAGCGGGCCCGGTGGATGCGCCGCGCGAGGTCCACGGCCCGCAAGGGATCCAGACCCGAGCGGACCGCGTCGAGATTGTGCAGGTCCCTCTCGAGGCTGTGCCGCACGTGGTCGGCCACGCTGCGCTTCTCCCGGGCCGTGGCCTCCAGGATCCGGTACGGCGTCATCCGCTGGATGAAGTGCTCTCGCAGGTCCTTGAGAAACTCGGCGTACTGGCGATAGCCGAGCGCCTGGATCGTCCGCACGATCGTGGCGGGATCGACGCGGTACCGGCGCGCGAGCGCGCGCGAAGACAGGAAGAAGGTCTCGTCGGGATTCTCGAGCGCCGCCTGGATGATTCGGCGACGGCGAGGGCTCAAGCGAGATTGCGCCTCGGCCAGTCGCTGTTCGATCGAGGTGCGTGTCGACATGCGGGTCCCTCCACCAAGACCCCGGCAGGCGCGGCCGCCCGGCCGAGGGGCCCGGGTAGAATCTCACGACACCGAAACGGTCTGCCCCCGCAGCGTGCATCGCTCCACGGTCTCGGTCTTCGACGCCACGTAGTCTCGATCGATCTCGAACCCAAGGCCGACCCCGCGCGGCACCTCCACGGTCCCGTCCGCGCTCACTTCCACCTCCGGCGCGATGATGTCGCGGGCGAAGTAGCGGCGGCTGGCCGAGATGTCGCCCGGCAGCGTGAAACCCGGCAGGCTCGCCAGGGCGATGTTGTGGGCGCGCCCGATTCCCGACTCCAGCATGCCGCCGCACCAGAGCGGCACGCCGCGCGACCGGCAGATGTCGTGGATCGCGAGGGCCTGCGAGTAGCCTCCGACCCGGCCCACTTTCAGGTTCAGGATGTCGCAGCTCTCGAGATCCAGGGCCTGCCGCGCCGCGCGCGCACTGCCGATGCTCTCGTCGAGGCAGATGGGCGTCTTCAGCCCCCGACGCAGCTCGGCGTGATCCAGGAGGTCGTCGTGCTCGAGCGGCTGCTCGATCATCAGGAGCCCGAAGGCGTCGAGCTCCCGCAGGTGATCCCGATCCGCCAGTGTGTAGGCCGCGTTGGCATCCACGGACAGCAGGATGTCGGGATGGTGGCGCCGCACCTCCCGGAGGACCGCCACGTCCCATCCGGGCTTGATCTTCAACTTGATCCTCCGATAGCCGAGGCGAACGAACTTTTCGATCCGCTCGAGCAGTCCGGAAATCTCGGACTGGATCCCCAGGCTCACGCCAGCCGGAACCCGGTCCTGAACTCCTCCGAGCAGGCTCGCGATGGACTCGCCCCGCGCCCTCGCGATCAGGTCGACGTAGGCCAGCTCGAGGCCGGCGCGGGCCATCGGGTGGCCCCGGAAGGGCGCGAGCCGGTCCGCGAACTCGGAGAGGCTCCGGAGAGGCGCCTGCAGGATCGCGGGCGCGAAGAAGTCGCGCACGACGTGCACGGCCGTCCCGACGGTTTCGTAGCTATAGAGGGGCTCCTCGCCGGCGACGATCTCCCCCCACCCCTCGAGACCCTCCGCCTCCAGCTTCACGAGCACGATCAGCCGCGACCGCACCCGGCCGAAGCTCGTCTCGAACGGCTCGACGAGGTCCAGGCGGAGAAGCCGGAGCTCGACCGCCTCGATCCGGAGCGGCGCGCTCGACAGCGGCGCCGCGAACGGCGGGCTCATTCGCCCCTTCCGATGGGGGCGCGGCGCCGTCGCCCGCGGGCTCGCCCGTCTTCGACGTCGAACAACATTTGTTGCCGAAAAGTACCAGAGCGCCGCGCGAAGCGTCAAGAAGTCATCGCCGCACGCCAATCCCAGAAGGCCTGAGAGGTTTGTTGCACCATGTGTTGCACTGACGCGATTTGCCCGCGGGTATAGGCTTTGCGCCAGCGTGGCGCTCGCGGCCGGTTCCCGTCTCGGACCATACGAGATCCTCGGCCAGATCGGCGCCGGGGGGATGGGCGAGGTTTACCGGGCGAAGGACCCGCGCCTCGGCCGCGAGGTCGCGATCAAGGTCCTGCCGGCCTCTTTCTCGCAGGACGCGGACCGCCTGCGCCGCTTCGAGCAGGAAGCCAAGGCGGCGGGCGTCCTCAACCACCCCAACATCACGGCCGTCTACGACATCGGCAGCCATGATGACGCGCCCTACGTCGTCCAGGAGCTGCTCGAGGGCGAGACGCTGCGATCGGTGCTCGCGGGCGGCCGGCTCTCGCCGCGAAAGGCCATCGACCACGCCCTCCAGATCGCCCACGGCCTCGCCGCCGCTCACGAGAAGGGCATCGTCCACCGCGACCTGAAGCCGGAAAATCTTTTCGTCACCCGCGACGGGCGAGTCAAGATCCTCGACTTCGGCCTGGCCAAACTGACGCACCAGGAAGAGGGCTCTCAGGCGACCAACCTCCCGACGGCCACGGCAGGCACCGAGCCCGGTGTCGTCCTCGGGACACTCGGCTACATGTCGCCCGAGCAGGTGCGCGGCAGGAGCGCCGACCCGCGCAGCGACATCTTCTCTTTCGGGGCGATCCTCTACGAGATGCTCTCCGGGAAGAGAGCGTTCCATGGCGACTCCGCGGCCGACACGATGTCGGCAATCCTCAAGGAGGACCCGCCGGACCTTTCGGTCACGAATCAGTCGATCTCCCCGGGCCTCGAGCGCATCGTGCGCCACTGCCTCGAGAAGAATCCCGAACAGCGCTTTCACTCCGCCCACGACCTCGCGTTCGATCTCGAAGCGTTGTCCGGCACGTCGGCCACGAGCGCCGGAGCCCTGGCGGCCACCGCGGGCCGGCCCGCCCCGCGCATCGGAAGGCTCTGGCTCGCCGGCCTGGCCGCCGCCGCGCTCGTCGCGGGCGCCGTCGCGGGACACTTCGTCTGGCGCCCTGCGAAGCCTTCGGCACCGACCTACCGGCGGCTGACGTTTCGCCGGGGCAATCTCGGGACGGCGCGCTTTGCGCCGGACGGCCGCAGCGTCGTTTACAGCGCCTCATTCGAGGGCCAGCCGCTCGAGATCTATACGACGCGGCCCGAAGGGCCGGAATCGACGCCGGTGGGCCTGAAGAACGCCAACCTGATGTCGGTCTCGCACTCGGGCGAGCTCGCAATCTCGCTGCGCGACCGCTTCCTCGCTGGACCCGCCGGCGTTGGCACGCTCGCGACGGTGCCCCTGGGCGGCGGCGCGCCGCGATCCATAGCCGAGTTCATAGAGTGGGCGGACTGGATGCCCGATGGCAAGCAGATCGCCGTCGCTCGTTTCCTCGAGGGCAAAAATCGACTGGAGCTTCCGCTCGGCAAGATCCTCTACATCACGGAGCACGGCCTTCGGGCCTTGCGCGCCTCGCCGAAGGGGGACCGGCTGGCCGTGTTCGAGAGAGCCGAAGTGGGCCGCTCCCTCGTGACCATTGATCTCGCCGGCAAGAGCCGGACGCTCGTGGCAGGGGGAATCCAGGGACAGGGCCTCGCCTGGTCGACCTCGGGGGAGGAGGTCTGGTTCGACGACCGCGGAGAGCACGGCCAGTTCCTTCTCAAGGCCGTGGATCTCTCGGGCCGCGTTCGGACCCTCGCGAGCACTCCGGTCGGACTGATCCTCCACGACGTCGCCCGGGACGGACGGTGCCTCGTCGAGCGTTACGGCAGCCGCCCCGGAATTCTCGGGCTCGCTCCGGGCGAGACGCGCGAACGCGACTACTCCTGGTTCGACGGCTCGAGGCCGATCAGCCTGTCCGACGATGGCCGACTGCTCCTCTTCAACGAGCTTGGAGACGCTGCGGGCGGGAACGGCGCGCACTATCTCCGCAAGACCGACGGATCGCCCGCGATCAATCTCGGCCCGGGCGCCGCCTCCGATCTGTCGCCCGACGGCAAGTGGGTGCTCGTCCGCCCGCCCGACGCTCCGAAAACTCTCGTCTTGCAGCCCACCGGCACGGGGGCGTCGATGTCCATCGATCTCGGAGGATTCGAGTCCGTGGGGAACAGCGCTTTCTTCCCGGATGGAAAGCGCTTGCTCGTATCCGCAACTGAACCGGGCAAGAAGCGAATGCTGTACGTCCTGGACCTCGCCACCGGAAAACCGCGCGCGATCACTTCGAGGGCATATGGCTTCGCTCTCAATTCCGTCTCTCCGGACGGACTCTGGATCGCCGCGTACGGGGAGTGGACGGAGGACGCGTTCCTGCTACCCGTATCCGGCGGCGAGCCGCGCACGGTGCCCGGCACGAAGGACGTCGACCTGATCCGCTGGAGCGCTGACGGCAAGTCTCTCTTCGCCGGGGAGACGGGGAGTATTCCCGCGCGCGTCGTGCGCATCGACGTCGCGACGGGCCGCAGGGAACCCTGGAAGACCCTCGCCCCGCCGGAGCTCGCCGGCCTCATCGAAATCGCGCCGGTGATGATGACGGCCGACGGGAAGTCGTATGCCTACGGCTATTCGAGCGCGGCGATGTCCGACCTCTACCTCGTCGAAGGGCTGAAATGACGCTCGCCGCCGGCTCGAAGCTCGGCCCCTACGAGATCCTCGGCCAGATCGGCGCCGGGGGGATGGGCGAGGTCTATCGCGCGAAGGACCCGCGCCTCGGACGCGAGGTCGCGATCAAGGTCCTGCCGCCGTCCTTCTCGCAGGACGCGGACCGGCTGCGGCGGTTCGAGCAGGAGGCGAAGGCCGCCGGCGTCCTGAACCACCCGAACATCACCGCCGTCTACGACATCGGCTCGCACGACGACGCGCCCTACGTCGTCCAGGAGCTGCTCGAAGGGGAAACCCTTCGAGCGGAGCTTGCGGTCGGCCCCCTCTCACCCAACAAGGCGACGGAATACGCCCTTCAGATCACGCAGGGCCTGGCCGCGGCCCACGATAAGGGGATCGTTCATCGGGACCTCAAGCCCGAGAACCTCTTCGTCACGAAGGACGGCCGCGTCAAGATCCTCGATTTCGGCCTGGCCAAGCTGACCGAGGTCGCGCCGAGCGTCCAGGCGACCAACCTCCCGACCGCCGCGGCCTCGACCGAGCCCGGCCTCGTCATGGGCACTCTCGGCTACATGTCCCCCGAGCAGGTCAAGGGCAAGCCGGCCGATGCCCGCTCGGACATCTTCGCGTTCGGCGCCGTCTTCTACGAAATGCTCTCGGGCAAGCGCGCCTTCCACGGCGACTCGGCCGGCGAGACGATGGCCTCGATCTTGAGGGAGGAGCCGCCGGAGCTTTCCGTCACCAACCAGAACATCTCCCCCGGCCTCGAGCGCATCGTCCGCCACTGCCTCGAGAAAAACCCCGAGCGAAGGTTCCAGTCGTCGAGCGATATCGCCTTCGCCCTTCAGACTCTCTCGGTCAGCTCGGCGAGCGCTCTTGGCGGCGCGCCGCGGCTTTCTGAGCGCCGGGTTCCCCGCGGCTTGGCGTGGGGCGTTGCGGGACTTCTCGCCGGGGCAGTTGCGGCGGCCCTGCTCCCGATCGGGCACAAGTCTGCCCCGCTATCGCCGGGCCAGCCGATTCGCTTCGAAGTCGCGGCGCCGCCGGAGCACCGCGTCGTGGGGACCATCGCGCTCGCGCGAGACGGCAGCCATCTGGCCTTCACGGCACGAGGGCCGGACGGCTCAACGATGCTCTGGATCCGTGCGCTCGGAGATCCCAAGGCGGCGATGTTGCGGGGAACCGAAGGAGCGGAACTTCCTTTCTGGTCGCCCGACGGCCGGTCCGTGGGATTTTTCGCGAGCGGTGCTCTCAAGCGGATCGCGATCGCCGGTGGCCAACCTCAGACGCTGACCACCGCGACGACCGAAGTTCGCGGTGCGTCCTGGGGCGCAGACGATCAGGTCGTCTTCGCGCCGACCTTCACCGGGCCCCTCATGCAGGTTTCGGCTTCGGGAGGGAAGGTCACGCCGGCCACGACCCTGGATAAGGGGCGCAACCAGGGCACCCATCGCTGGCCCTCGTTTCTCCCGGACGGACGGCATTTCCTCTACTACGCCGCGGGATCCGGCGGACAGGAGCCCGGTGAGATCTTCGTCGGGGAGGTCGGCTCGGGCAGGGTCAAACACCTCGTGCAGGCCAGCTCGATCGCCGTCTACGCGCCCCCGGGATACCTGATGTTCGTCCGAGGCAGCTCCCTGGTCGCGCAAGCGTTCGACGTCGACACTTTCGAGGTCCATGGAGACACGATGCCTCTCGGCGTGGATCTTCCGTCGAACTCGTCGACGAGCGGCATGCGGGCCTTCTCCGCTTCTCTGGACGGAACGGCATGCTGGCGCACGCAAGCGAGCGCGACGAGCCAGCCGGTGCTGCTCGATCGCCAGGGACACGAGATCGGGAGGCTGGCGGAGGCCGCGAACTGGTACTACGCTCGCCTCTCCCCGGACGGTCAGCGGCTGGCAATCACGCGTGGGGTGGCCGACACCACCGTCGGGGACATCTGGACCCTGGACATCGCTCGAAACGTAGCGACACGCATGACTCTGGACCCGGGAGACGACCAGCGCCCGATCTGGTCGCCCGACGGAACCCGGCTGGCCTTCAACTCCGACCGAAAGGGCGCCTCGGGAGACCTTTACGTCATGCGGGCCGACCAGCCGGGCAGCGAGGAGCTCGTTCTCGCGACCGAAGCCGCGAAGACTGCGGAAACGTGGGCGCCGGACGGCCGCTCGCTGATCTTCCAGCTCAGTACGCTTCAAGACCGGTCGGACCTCTGGCTGCTTCCTCTGGAGGGAGATCGAAAGGCAGTGCCGTTCGTGGCGACACCCTTCGCCGAACAGAATGCCCGCTTCTCTCCCGATGGCCGGTGGGTGGCATACGCATCCGATGTCTCGGGCGCCTTTGAGGTCTACGTCCGGCCGTTCCGCGAATCTGGCGCCACGTGGAGGGTCTCGAACCGCGGCGGCCAGACTCCCGCCTGGAGGGGCGACGGCCGCGAGATCTACTATCTCGCTCCCGATGGCATGCTGATGGCCGCGCTCGTAAAAGGCACCGCGCCCTTTCAAACCGAAGCCCCGGCCCCGCTCTTCAAGCTCGCCGTGTTCGAGTCGACCGATCCCCAGTACGACGCCTTCCCGGACGGCCAGCGCTTTCTCGTCAACCAGCAGATCTCTTCGAAGGAAGAGCCGATCAACGTGCTCGTCAACTGGGCCGCGGCCCTGAAGAAGCCATGACGCCCCCGCTCCCGGCTCGACCCCTGCGAGATCCTCGGCCAGATCAGCGCCGGGGCGGCGAGGCGGTTGACAGATGCATATCGAAGTGGCATATGTATACATATGAGAACGACACTGATCCTTGACGACGATCTCCTGGAGAGGGCCCGGAGCCTGACCGGCCTGAAGGAGAAAACCGCGATGGTCCACGCCGGGCTCGAGGCGCTGATCGCTCGCGAAAGCGCCCGCCGCCTGGCCGCTCTCGGCGGCTCGGAGAAAGGCTTGCGCAGGACGCCCCGGCGGCGCTCGTCCGCCACGCGCCACAAGAGATCCCGTTGACCCTCGTCGACACCTCCGTCTGGGTCGATCATTTGCGCCAGAGCAACGCGCGCCTGGGAGCCCTTCTGCGCGGCGGCCTCGTCCTGGTTCATCCGTTCGTTCTCGGCGAGCTGGCACTCGGACGGATGAAACGGCGCACGGAGGTCCTCGGCCTTCTCGGCGAGCTGCCCCGAGCGCAAGCCGCGAGCCACGACGAGGTCGTCGAGTTCGTCGAACGGCACCAGCTCGCCGGCAGCGGCATCGGATGGGTCGACGTCCACCTTCTCGTCTCCGCGGCGCTGAGCGGTGTCACCTTCTGGACACTGGATCGCCGCCTGGCTTCCGCAGCCGGGCGTCTGACTCTTTCCGCCTGAGCCTCGTATGCAGACGACTCGATGACCCTAGCACCAGGCTCCCGACTCGGCCCCTACGAAATCCTCGGCCAGATCGGCGCCGGCGGGATGGGCGAGGTCTACCGCGCGAAGGACCCGCGGCTCGGGCGCGAGGTGGCGATCAAGGTCCTGCCGCCGTCGTTCTCCCAGGACACGGACCGGCTGCGCCGATTCGAGCAGGAGGCGAAGGCCGCCGGCGTCTTGAATCATCCGAACATCACCGCCGTCTACGACATCGGGACCCACGAGGACGCGCCGTACGTCGTCCAGGAGCTGCTCGAGGGCGACACGCTGCGCCTGACGCTCGCCGGCGGAAAGCTCCCTCAGCGCAAGGTGATCGACTACGCGCTGCAGATCGCACACGGCCTCTCCGCCGCGCACGACAAGGGGATCGTCCACCGGGACCTAAAGCCCGAGAATCTCTTCGTCACGAACACGGGCCGCGTCAAGATCCTCGACTTCGGCCTCGCCAAGCTCACGCAGGTCGGCGAAGGGTCAGGGCCGCAGACCAACTTGCCGACGGCCGCCGGCACCGAGCCCGGCATGGTCATGGGCACGATCGGCTACATGTCGCCCGAGCAGATCAAGGGCAAGCCCGCCGACGCCCGCTCAGACATCTTCTCGTTCGGGGCGATCTTCTACGAGATGCTCTCGGGCAAGCGCGCGTTCCACGCCGACTCGGCGGGCGAGACTTTGGCCGCGATCCTCAAGGAGGAGCCGGCCGATCTCTCCGCCACCAATCAGAACATCTCGCCCGGCATCGAGCGGATCGTGCGCCACTGCCTCGAGAAGAGCCCCGAGCAGCGATTCCACTCGGCGCACGACCTCGCGTTCGACATCGAGGCGCTCTCGGGGACCACGGGGCAGGCGGCGGTCATTCCGACGCGGCGGCGCTTGCCGCTCGTGCCAGTGCTCCTGGTCGCGCTCGGTCTCCTCGCGGGCGCGGCTCTCGCGTACTTCGTTCTCCGCGGACGGTCCGGGACCGCCGGGACGTCCGGATCGAATGCGACATATCGCCGGCTCACGAACATGCCCGGCGCCGAAACCTCGCCGTCCCTCTCGCCCGACGGACAGACACTCGCCTTCGTGCACCGCTCCGGCAAGAAACCGGACATCTGGATCCAGCGCGCGGGCGGCCGCAATCCCATCGACCTGACGTCCGACTGCGATCGTGAGAGCTACTCGCCGGCGTTTTCGCCGGACGGGACGCTCATCGCGTACGGCGCCCAGTGCGGAGAGGGCGGGCTCTTCGTCATGGGCGCCACGGGAGAGAACTCGCGCCGGATCGCCAACGTCGGAAGCAACCCGGCGTGGTCGCCCGACGGGAAGGAGATCGTCTACTCGACCGAGCTCGTCGGCAGCCCCTACGGCCGCACGGGAACGAGCGAGATCTGGGCAGTCGAGCTCGCGAGCGGCAAGACGCGCAAGCTCTCGGGGACTTTCGATGCCATCCAGCCGAACGTTTCGCCGCACGGACTGCGCGTGGCCTACTTCGCTCTCCCGCCCGCAGGCAGCCAGCGCGACATCTGGACGATTCCGTACAGGGGCCTTTCCGCCGGCGAAAAGCCCGTGCCCGTGACGCAGGACGCCGCCGTCGACTTCAACCCGGTCTGGGGGTCGGACGGTCGGACCCTCTACTTCCTTTCCAATCGCAACGGAGCGATGAACCTCTGGCGCGTTCCGATCGATGAAGCCACGGGGCGCACACTCGGCGAGCCCACGCCGGAAATGCTGCCCGCGCGCGAAGTGGGCGGGCTGGCGCTCTCCAGGGACGGACATCACGTGGCGTACGTCGTCCGCGAGAACACCTACTCGATCGATCGCCTCGCCTTCGACGCGAACGGCGCGCTCACGGGCAAGCCCGAGCCGATCCTCGAGACGTCGCAGGAAATGGCGGATCTCGACGTCTCGGCGGACGGCAAGTTCCTCGTCCTCGACTCGCGCGGCGGGGCACAGGACGACCTGCTCCTCCTCGAGAGCGATGGCAAGAGTCTTCGCCAGCTGACCGACGATGCGCCGCGGGACCGCGCGCCGGCCTTCTCCCCCGACGGCAAACGCATCGCCTTCCATTCCGATCGCGGCGGGAAGTACCAGATCTGGACGATCGAGCGCGACGGGAGCGGCATGAAGCCGCTGTCCAAGGCCACGGAGCTGATCATCGAGGCTCACTGGTCTCCCGACGGCCGCGCCATCGCCGTTAACAGCGGCCACAGCAGCTCGATCCTCCGGCTCGACGATGCGGGCGCGCTCGCCCGGGTCGAGCCCATTCCGGCCCCGACGCCCGAATCGTTCTTCTATCCGCTGGCGTGGACCGCCGACGGAAGCACGCTGGCGGGCGCCCTGGTGCGGCTCTCCGATCTCACCGGACAGGCCATCGCCGTCTATTCACCGGGGCCGGGCGCCGTCGTGAAAACGGTGCCACGAACGGAGTCGCACGCCCGCACTCGCCGCGGGGCCGTCATTGGAAACCGCTACCTCCTCTTTTCGCAGAACGACGGGCTCTTCGTCCTGGATCTCTCCTCGGGAGACCAGCGCCTCGTGGTCCAGCGCCCCTCGAACGGCACCTTCCAGAGCCTCGCGTGCGTGAGGACTTCGACGACCTGCTTCGTCGTGCGCTCGACCGACAACGCCGACATCTGGCAGCGCAGCGAGGCCGCG
>JANMBR010000158.1:0-16874 GCA_031360505.1 Acidobacteriota bacterium | reverse complement strand
GAGCATCCGAGGATGATGGCGAACGGCTCCTGGCCCGCCGCGAGCTCAGTGCGTCGCGTCCGGCCCGTCAGCGTGTCGCGGCTCAGAGCATCCTCCGCAAAGCGGCGATTGCCTTCCCGCAGGCGTTCGAGGGCTTCTCGGGCGGAAATCATGGAGGGTGCATCCTCGCATGAGCGACGGGAGACGCGTCAACAGCGAAAAGGTCATCGGCACAATGCGTCAGGGGCAGGCAAACGAGGACGAGTCCTGGATGGGCTGGAAGGCAGAGCCCAAAGCATTGGAGTAAGCCTTGATCTCTCCCGTCCGGGTGTCGGTGACCTGGAGTGCGACGCCGACATTGGTCAGCCCGCCCGCGAAGGTCCAAAAGTTGCCGTTCACGGCGCAGCCGTCCAGGACCTTGACGACCAGTTCGACGTTCGACGGATCGAAGAACCAGAAGTACCCGGTGTCAGCAGTCAGCGGCACGGCCGTCGCCTGAACCGGCAGGCCCTGCGGCGCGCCGGAAAAAGATGCCGTGACGGAGAAGCGATTCCCGTTGAGGCAGAGTGTGTGGGAGTTGAAGGTGCATGCGGCGGGCGCCCCGACGACGAAGGAGACGGCGTTGCTGGTGGAGTGGAGGATCAGCTGTTCACCGGGTGCGAGTGTCCCGTCCGTCCATTCGGTTGCGATGCCGCCGTGCGGACATCCCTCCTCCAGCGTGCTGGAAAGCTGTCCCGCGGCGACCTCGGCCCACATCTGGTCGGCCGATCGGCCCGTGAAGCGATCCGCGGCCGGCAGGAGCGCGTAGTAGGAGAGCGGAAGGCACGCCGGAAACGGGGCTCCCAACGAGAGAGCGGATTCGACTCCGGGGGCGCCGAGCTGAAGGATCGGCAGGACGGTGTCGAGCCCGAGAGACATGTCGGCCGCCAGGAAGGTCTTCCAACTGAACGGGGCGGCCGCGGTGTTCGAGAAGGCGAGCGTCGGCACGAAGGAGCCGGTTCCGTCGACGTGGGTCACCGTCTCGGTCAACCGAAGGCCCGTCGCACCGGCGTCGGCCACGACGACCACAATGAAAGGATCCGACGCGCTGCCCGAGCCCGTGACGGGGCTGATCGAGATGGAGGTCCACGGGGTGGCGAAGCCGGCCGGCGTGTTGGTGCCGCAGGGGTGGTTCGCGAAGTCGGGACCGAAGGTGCTGCTGCCGATCGCGACGAGGATGCCGGCGTCGCCAGTCTGGCCGGTGTCCGCACAGTTGGGGTTGAGCAGCGCGAAGTCCGGGCCGACTTTGCTGTCCCAGACCTGCAGCGATGTGTCGTCGCCGACGGCGATCGTCAGTCGCGAGCCGGCGATCGTCCGGACAACCGGGGCGGCGGCCGGGGCAGATACAGCGGCCTGCGTCGCAAATGCGTGGGCCGCCACGCCTGCCAGCAGGAGACCAAGGAATCCCTTCATGGGGTCCTCAAAACCGCCCGAGCCCGCCTGTGGCGGGGTAGTCCGCCAGCGTAAGCCAAAAGTTGATGCCGTCGCTGACGGCGGCAGCGCCCGACAGGGGAAGCGTGCTGAAACTACCGAGTAGAGAAAGGGTCTGCGCGTCCCAGACCGTCCCATTCCCGCTGCCGAGAACCAGGACGCGGCTGCCGTCGAACGCCGCGGAGACGCCGCCGACTCCCTTTCCGGTCAGCGTCGCAACGACATCGCCGGTCACGGCCCGGACCACCGTGATTCCTTCGGATGAGGGCACCCAAATGTTCGCGCCGTCGAAGATCGGCAGGCCGGGATACGTTCCAGTCGGAACAGTCTGGACGATGGAGCCCGCCGCATCCAGCCGATAGAGGCCGCTCGGAATGGCCGTCATCCACATGTTCGTTCCGTCGAAAACGATTCCCCAGGGGTACAGGCTACCGGTGGTGATCACCTGGGACGTCCACGCGCCGGGCGTGATGATGGCGATTGCCCCGGGGGGGTAGGGATCGCACGCGCACTGGCCGATGGGATTCGTCACCCAAATCCGATTGCCGTCGAACGTGAGCGACCGAAAATCTCCGCCCCCGAAGTCGGACGTGACGAGCGTTGCCGGGCCCGGATCGCCGGCAGGATCGATCATGTAGAGGCCGGAGAGACCGACGACGAACACTTTTCCCATGGCGCACAACGCCGCGTTGCCGCTGGGCGACGTCCACGTGCCGAGGATCTTTCCGTCGCTCGCGCGGATGCGCGATACGGCGCCGCTTTCGCTCGGCACCCAGATGTCCGCGCCGTCCGAGCAGGGCTGGCCGAGAAAGATGTCGCCAAGTGGTGTGAACCCGAGGCTGGCGTCGTAGTGGGGAGTCGTCGTCCACCACTGCCCGAGTGCGGCGCGACGAGAGCTGCGCGCGACGGCCTGGCTCAATCCCTTTGCCGCGAACACCGCGGCCTGGCCGCGCGTGATCGGCATGTCGGGCGAAAATGTCGTCGGCGAGGTGCCGGCCGTGATGCCGGTGTAGTACGCCTCGAGGACATAGGGGCAGAACAACGCCGAGACATCGGTGAACGGACCGCACGTGTCCTGCACACGGCGCACCGCCCCACCAGCGAACAGCGCGCACAGGAGAACGGGGATGACCAGTAGCAGGCGGACCCTGGCGGAATGCCTCATGTCTCCTCCTCGAACGATCGGGAGGAGTATATGCTATATCAGCATAGTCTCTGTCAAGCCATTTCCCACCTCTGGGCAACCCGTCGGGCGACCAGGAAGAAGACCACGCCGAGACTGGTGAGGACGGCCACCTGCGGCCAGATCGACCAGAGGGGCTCGTCGCGCCAGAAGATCTTCTGGAATCCGTCCAGGGCCCACGCGTTGAGCGTGACGAGTCCGATCTTCTGCAGCTTTTCGGACATCAGGAACCTCGGGAAGAGGCTGCCGCCGAGCGCGGACATGAGCAGGATCGAGA
This sequence comes from Acidobacteriota bacterium, assembly GCA_031360505.1. Taxonomy (GTDB): domain Bacteria; phylum Acidobacteriota; class Thermoanaerobaculia; order UBA5066; family Gp7-AA6; genus DAHUXD01. Next base: position 13,965 of record JANMBR010000158.1, on the reverse strand, counting down.
GGTTCGAGAGCGCCACGAGCTGCATGCGCGAGCGGCACACCGAGGCGAGCATGAGCCCGAAGGCGGACGACGCCAGCGCGGTTGCGAGCGTCATCACCAGGAATCCGGGGATATGGCTCCAGAGCTCGAGGCCGAAAAAGATCGCGCCCCAGACGAACATCAGCGTCAGCTGCACGACACCGACGGCCGCCAGATAGACGAGCTTGCCGAGCAGAAGCGTCGTCATCGAGACGCGGGTCGAGAGGATGCGGTCGAGGGTGCCGCTCTCGGCCTCCTCGATGAGCGCTCCCCCCGCACCCGTGGCCGAGAAGAGCAGGAACATGACGCCGAGACCGGCGGCGTAGAAGGTCACGGTGGGGTTCTTCTTTGCCTCGCCGACGATGTCGCGCGTCTCGACCGAGACCAGTCCGCCGCCCCCCGCGCGGCCGCCCGCGGCCGGAAGACCGGATTCCGTCGGCTTCTCGATCGCCCCGATGCTTTCCTCCAGCCGCGCCTTTTGTTCCGGAGTCAGGCCGCCGCTCCACTTGTCGACCTCCGCCATGCCCGAACGCGCCATCGCGGCGGGCATCGAGGTCATCGCGACCTTCTGGACCAGGCCGTTCAAGACCTGGGGCGCCACCGGATCCGCGCTGTCGGCGAGGATGGAAAGCGTGGCGCGCCTGGCTCCCGGGCCGAATGCGATCGGGTTCTCGCCGAAACCCTTCGGGATGATGAGAGCGACCGGGGCCTCGCCCTTGCGCACCGCCTGCTCTGCCCGGGCGGCCGTGTAGAGCGGTCCGGCGGCGTCCTTTTCGTCTCCGGGCTTCGGGCCGACCGCGAGGCCGGCCTCGGCCTTCAGTCCCTCGACGAACCGGCGCGAAGCGTTGCTGCCGTCCTCGTCCACGACGATGACCGAGATCTTCCTCGTGGCTGCCTTGCCCGAGCCCGAGAAGATCGCGGCGAAGATGGAGAAGAACGCGACCGGCAACACGAAGGCGAGCACGAACGCCGCGCGGTCGCGGCGCAAGTTCATGAGGCGGTTCTTCGCGACGGCGAGGATCATCTTCATTCGCGCAGCTCCCGGCCGGTCAGCTGCAGGAAGACCTGCTCGAGCGTGGCGCTCTTCAAGGTCAGGTCGCGGACCGGCACGGCGTCGGAATGGAAAAGCTCGAGCAGCTCGCGGATCTGTTCGGCCGGGTTGTCCACCGACAGCTGCATCTTCATGCCGTCCACCGTCGCGCCGCGCCGCACGAGCTTCTCCCTGAGTGCGGGCGGCATCGGCGCGCCCGCATCGATCGTCAGTGCCTCGCGCGTGCCGAGTGTCTTCTTCACGAGCTCGTCCTTCGTGCCGGAGGCGATGATCTTCCCGTTGTCGATGATCGCGATACGGTCGCAGAGCCGCTCCGCCTCCTCCATGTAGTGGGTCGTGTAGAGCAGCGAGACCCCGCGGGACTTCAACTCGCCGATCATCGCGTAGATGCGCTCACGCGATTGCGGGTCGACTCCCACGGTCGGCTCGTCGAGCAGGATCACCCTCGGCCCGTGGATCGTCCCGGCCGCGATATTCAAGCGCCGTTTCATGCCGCCCGAGAGCTTGTCGGTCTTGTCGTCCGCGCGGTCGGCGAGGCCAACCCAGTCGAGGCTCGACGCGATCCCTGCCTGCAGGGCCGCGCCCATGAGCCCCTGGTAGCGGCCGAAGGTCCAGAGATTCTCGCGCGGCGAAAGCAGGGGATAGAGGGCGATCTCCTGCGGGACCCACCCCCGCAGCGCCCGCGCCCGGTCGTCGGCCGGCTCGAAGCCGAGGATCCGCAAGGTGCCACCTTCCGGGCGCGTCCGGCCGGCGATACTACGGACGAGCGTGGTCTTGCCGGCGCCGTTGGGGCCGAGCAGGCCCAGGATCTCCCCCGGCGCCAGGTCGAGCGATACGCCGTCGAGGGCGCGCCGGTCGCCGAAGGACTTCGACAGATTTCGGACTTCGAGAGGGGCCTGGTCGGGCATCGGGAGCAATCCTAGCTGATCGGATCATTGTCGCGCGGACCGCACATGGGTTAATCTGCGCGGCTGCCCATGAGCTCCCTGACGTTCGTCCTTCTCGTCGTGGCGGGAAGCCTCGGCATGCTGCTGTCGTTCTCGCAGGCGCGCTCGCGCGCCGTGTTCGCGGAGGACGGTTTCGAGGAGCCGGGGCGGCGCGCGGTCGCGGTGGGTTTGCTCTCCGGGGTCCTGCTCCTGACGGTCGCGATCCCGTTTGCCGGGGGGCTCGCCGGTGCGCAGCCGGAAACCCGGGAGCTCTCGCTCGTGTCCGTGTTCGCCGTCCACGGCATGCTGCTCTTCTTTCTGGCCTGCTACTACGCGCTCTCCGGGCGCCGGTCGTTCCTGGAGTTCTTGAAGCTCAAGAGCCCGAGTCCCGCCAAAGACCTGACCCGCGGCGTCGTGATCGGGTTCGCTGGCTGGATCGTGACGCTCTTCTCGGCGATGGTGCTGCTCGGAGTCTGGTACATCGTTTCGCGCGGCTTCCGGGGCGAAGCCGCCGCTGCCGGCTCGGTCTCTCCGATGATCGTCTGGCTCGTGTCGCGGCCCCTCTGGATGAAGCTCTCGATCGTCTTCTCGGCGATGGTCGTCGAGGAGCTCTTCTTCCGGTCTTTCCTGCAGACCCGCGTCGGGCCCGTCGCGGCGACACTGATGTTCACCGCGGCGCACGGCTCCTACGGCCAGCCCCTCATGCTGATCGGAATCCTCCTGATTTCGACGGTGCTCTCCGTCACTTTCGCGCGGTATCGCAATGTGCTGCCGTGCATTGCCGCCCATGGCGTCTTCGACGCGATCCAGATGTTCGCCGTCATTCCCTGGTACCTGCACCAGATCCAGAGCGGGTAGTCCGCTCGCGCCCGACGTCGGGCTGGTAGACTCGCTCATGCATTCCCCGCGGACGGCCGCACGGCGCCTCGTCGCGCTGGCGGCTCTGGGTTTCCTCTGCGGTCACTCTGCCCGCGCCCTGGATCCACGCAAGGCCATCACCCAGTACGCGCACCAGGTCTGGAAGACCGACGCAGGCCTCCCGCAGAACTCCATCCAGGCCATCCTCCAGACGCGCGACGGGTACATCTGGCTCGGCACCGAGAGGGGCCTCGTGCGCTTCGACGGAGTCCAGTTCACCGTGTTCGACAAGGGCAACACGGCCGGGATGCAGAACAGCAACACGCAGGCCCTCTACCAGGACCGCGCCGGCAACTTCTGGGTCGGCACGTGGGGCGGCCTGCACCTCTTCAAGGATGGGCGCTTCACCAGCTACACGACGAAGGAAGGGCTTTCGAACAATCGCGTGCTCGCGATCTGCGAGGACCGCGAAGGCGCGATCTGGATCGGCACGGGCGGCGGCGGACTCAATCGGTTGAAGGACGGCAAGCTCACCACGTACACGTCGAAGGACGGTCTGTCGAACGACCGCATCTGGTCCATCCAGGAGGACCGCGGTGGCGACCTCTGGATCGGCACCGACGGCGGAGGCTTGAACCGGTTCCGGGACGGCCGGTTCACCGTGTACGGAAAGAAGGAGGGCGTGCCGGCCGACATCGTTCAGTCCGTCTTCGTGGACAGCCGCGGCGACGTCTGGGTCGGAACCGACGGCGGCGGCCTCGCGCGCTACCGGGACGGTCAGTTCACCGTCTACACGGAGAAGGACGGCCTGGCGAGCGACACGGTCGAGACCATCCAGGAGGACCGGGACGGGAACCTCTGGATCGGAAACCAGAGCGGCGGGCTGTCGCGGATGACCGACGGCAAGCTCACGAAGTTCACGCCCGGGGAAGGGCTCTCGGACGACACAGTGCTCTCCATCTTCGAGGACCGCGAGGCAAGCCTCTGGATCGGCACCGTCGCCGGCGGGCTGAATCGGTTGAAGGACGGAAAGTTCACGGCCTTCACGCACAAGGAAGGGCTCGTCAACGACCGGGTCCGCACGATCTTCGAGGACCACGAGGGATCGATCTGGCTCGGCACGCGCGGCGGCGGAGTGAGCCGCTACCGCGACGGAGTGTTCACGGCCTTCGGCGCGAAGGACGGGCTCTCGGGAGAATTCGTGCGGTCGATCTACGAAGACGGCGCCGGCAAGCTGTGGGTCGGCACGTGGGGCGACGGGCTCGACGTGCTCGAGAACGGGCGCTTCCGCGCGTTCCACCAGAAGGATGGGCTGCCGAGCGAGATCATCCGATGCATGTACCGCGATCGGGCGGGCAGCCTCTGGATCGGGACCGACGCGGGAGGCCTCGTGCAGCAGCGCGACGGCAAGTTCACGGTCTACGGCGCACGGGACGGGCTATCGGCGGCGACCGTGCTCGCGATCCTCGAGGACCGGGACGGCAATCTGTGGCTGGGCACGGAGGGCGGCGGCCTCTGGCGCTTCTCACACGGGCGGTTCACGAGCTTCACGCGCGAGGACGGTCTGTCGGACGACACCGTGCTTTCGCTCTACGAAGACGCGGACGGCTGCCTCTGGATCGGGACCGACGGAGGCGGGCTCAACCGTTTCAAGGACGGAAAGTTCAGCCGCTTCACGCGCCGCGAGGGCCTCTTCGACGACGTGCAGTACGCGATCCTGGAAGACGGCCGCGGCAACCTCTGGATGAGCTGCAGCCGCGGAATCTTCCGCGTGCGCCGCGCGGAGCTCGAGGAGCTCGCCGACGGCAAGCGCGCGACCGTCGTGTCGCAGTCCTTCGGGCGCGCGGACGGGATGCGCTCGGCCGAGTGCAGCGGCTTCACGCAGCCGGCGGGCTGGAAGGCCCGCGACGGGCGGCTCTGGTTCCCGACGATCGAGGGAGCGGTCGTCATCGACCCCGATCGGATCCGCACGAACACCCTGCCGCCCCCCGTCGTCGTCGAGCAGGTCCTCGTCGATCGCCGCATCCTGCCCCGCACCGACCAGGCCGAGCTCGAGCCCGGGCGGGGCGACCTCGAGTTCCACTACGCGGGGCTCTCCTTCGTGGACCCGGATCGCGTGAACTTCCGTTACATGCTCGAAGGCTTCGACCGCGAATGGATCGAGGCGGGGCCGCGCCGGGTCGCGTTCTACACGAACATTCCCCCGGGGACATACACGTTCCGCGTCAAGGCGTCGAACAACGACGGCGTCTGGAGCGACCACGACGCGCTCGTCCGCTTCTCGCTGCGGCCGCATTTTAGCCAGACCCCGTGGTTCTACGGGCTCTGCGCGGTCGGGCTCGTCCTGGCGGGATTCGGCGCGGCGCGCGTGCGGGCCGCGCGGGCGAAGGCCCGAGAGCAGGAGCTCGAGGAGATCGTCGCCGAACGGACTCTGCAGCTCGAGGAAGCCAACACGAAACTGCAGCAGCTCTCCGAGCTCGACGCGTTGACGGGCATCGCGAACCGGCGGCGCTTCGAGGAGACGCTGGCGCGGGAGTGGCGGCGCGCGACGCGCGACGGGTTGTCGCTCTCTCTCGTCATGATCGACATCGACTACTTCAAGGACTTCAACGACGCGCTCGGCCACCAGATCGGCGACCAGTGCCTGCGGCGCGTCGCCGGCGAGATCCGGGAGGCGCTCACGCGCCCTGGCGACCTCGTCGCGCGCTACGGCGGGGAGGAATTCGCGGCGGTGCTGCCCTCGACGCCCTCCCGCGGCGCCGCCGCCGTCGCCGAGGTGCTGCGGTTGCGCGTCGAGAGCATGGCCACGCGACACCCGCGCGCGCCCAACGGGATCGTGACGATCAGCCTCGGGGTGGCGACCACCTCGCCGGGGGAGTCCTCGTCTCCGGAGAGCCTCGTGGCCCTGGCCGATGAAGCGTTGTACCGCGCCAAGCGGGAGGGGAAGAACCGCGTGGAAGTGGCCGAAGGAGCTTTCGTGAATCGTGAGTCCTGAGGCGGCTCGATCCGACGGCTCACAACTCGAGGTTGACGACTCGCGACCCTCTCCTCACGGCAATTCCGGCACTTTCGCCAAGCCGTTCGCCACCACCACGTCCCTGCCTGCGCGCTGAACGATCTCCGTTCCGGCCACGGGCCTCTTCGCCCGCGTCTTCTTGAGCGCCGCCTCGAATCGCGCCGACGAGAGTCCGTCCTCGAACCGGACGTGCCAGAGGTAGCCCATGCCGCCGCCGGGCGTCGCGAAGAACGCGATTCGGTCGCCGCGCCAGCCCGACGCCGCCTGCGCGGCCTCATCCTCGGGCAGCGCACGCCCGAGCAGGAAGCGCATCGTCCACTCGCCGAGCGTGTCGCTGTAGATCAGGCGCCCGGGCAGGAGCGACGCGACGTTCGAGGGGAGCAGGCCCTGGATCGGAGGCGGGTAGGGCGCCCCGTGGAGGATCTCGGCGCTCGACTCGGGCGGGTTCTTCCAGAGGCGATCGATCTCGGACCAGCCGCCCTTCTTGAACGCGGCGCGGACGTACGCGGTGCCCTCCGCGTAGGGGAAGAAGAGCTGGTCGGCAAAATAGGCCGGGACCTCCTTGGGCACGTTGCCGCGCTCGAGGCTTCCGGCCGAAAGCAGCGGCCCGAGCTCTTCCTCGACATCCGCACCGGCGCTCGGGAGGCTCTTGAGCGCGACTTTGATCATGACGAACGTGGCCTCGCCCTCGAGGAGGCACTGGAGTGCGAGGCCGCGGTCGCTGTCCTCCTTCAAGGCCTTCGTACGGCTGTCGAGCCGGAGCGACTCGTCCTGGAGCGCGTGCATGAGCTCGTGCGAGTAGACGAGGCCCTCGGCCATCCCGGACATGTCGAGCCCCTCGGCCGCGAGGCCCGGGCTGTCCTTGACCACGAAAAAGCGATGCGGCTCCGGGTCGTAGAAGGCGACGACCTGCGAGGCGTAGAAATCGATGAGGTGGTCGAGCAGGCGCGGCGTCTCGTCGATGAGCCCGACGACGCAGAGCGAGCGCAGGGCCTCTTCGACCGGGGCGGGGAACCCTTCGTTGATCTTGGCGCGCAGAAGCTTGCGGGCCTCGGCCATGTCGATCTCGCTCGCGGCGACCTGGCGCTCGAATTTCCGTCCCCGGACGTCTTCGACCTGCCGGGAAACCGCGGAAACACGCTCCGGCAGCAGGTCCGTTCCCGCTGGCAGCAGAGCCGCCCCAAGGGCGAGCCCGGCCGCGGCGGCGAGGTGTTTGGGGCGCATGAGCGAGGGTAGCATGCCGAATTCAGAGTCCCGCGCGCCGCCCGGCAGCCCGGCCGGACCGGGGGTTGCGGCGGCGCGGCGTCAACCTGCTAAGATCCGCCGGACTTTAAGAAGTCCGTGAATGAGCGCATTGCGACCGACCAGCAAAGCCGGCCCGATCCGGATGTCTCTCTCCAGCCGTTTCGAGAACATCGAAATGGTGCAGCACCTTTGCTCGAAGCTGCTGGAGGGGCGCGAGGTCCCGGAGGAGCTGCGCCACTGGATCTTGATGGCCCTGCGGGAGGCTCTGGCCAACGCGATCAAGCACGGCAACCAGCAGGACACCTCGAAGCACGTCCACCTCGAAATGGACGTCGTGGCCGACACGCTCGCGATCTCGATCCGGGACGAGGGGCCGGGATTCGACCCCGAAGCGGTGGCCGACCCTCTCGCTGCGGAGAACCGACTGAAGACTTCGGGCCGGGGGATCTTCTACATGCGGACCTTCATGGATGAGATCCGCTTCCATCGTCACCCGGCCGGTGGAATGGAAATCGTTTTGAAAAAGAATCTGGGCGCCATAACCGAGAAGAAGGAGGAGAACCCAGCATGAAAACTAACGTGCGGGATGCCGGCGGAGTGCAGGTCGTCGAGCTCAAGGGCAAGATCACCATCGGTTCCGGGGACGTGCAGCTGCGCGAGACGATCAACAAGCTGGTCGACTCGGGCAAGAAGCACATCCTCGTGGACATGAACGAGGTCACGACGATCGACTCTTCGGGCATCGGCGAGCTCGTGGGGTGCTACACGTCGGTGACGAACAAGGGCGGGAAGCTCAAGCTGCTCCACCTGCCTCCGAAGATCAATGACGTGCTCACCGTGACGCAGCTGATCACCGTTTTCGACGTGTACGAGTCGGAGCCGGAGGCCTTGGCGAGCTTCCGCGGCTAGGAGCCCGGTCCTGAAGGGTCCTGCTGCGGGGGGCGGCGCGTTCGACCGGTTCGCCGAGTCGGCCCGCCCCGCGCTCGAGGAGGGGCTCCAGCGGAGCCTCCCGCCTCTCGCCGTCCGCGCGGAATCGCTTGGCCTCGCCATCGCCGAGGCGGCGCTGTCGCCCGGAAAGCGGCTGCGCCCGCTCGCGGCGCTGGCGGCCGGCGCGATTGCGCGGGCCGACGCCGGGGCCTCCATGACGGTGGCCGTGGCCGTCGAGTTCGTCCACGCGGCCTCGCTCGTGCTCGACGACCTGCCGTCCATGGACGACGCTCCGCGCCGCCGCGGACGGCCGGCGCTCCACCGCGTGCACGGCGTCGCCACCGCGGAGCTCGCGGCCGTGGCCCTGCTCTCCCGCGCCTTCGAGCTCGCCTCCCTTGCCCCGGGCATGACGCCCTCGGCGCGCGCCCGCGTCGTTTCCGAGCTCGCGGCGGCCGTCGGGGCCTCGGGTTGCTGCGCCGGGCAGGCGGCCGACCTGTCGGCCGATCCGGCCGCCGTCCATCTCGACGACCTCGAGGCAATCCACGCGAAGAAGACCGGGGCGCTTTTCGTGGCCGCGATCCGCTGCGGCGCGATTGCCGGCGGCGCCGCCGAGAGCGTCCTCTCGGGTCTCACGCTCTACGCCCGCAACCTCGGCCTCGCTTTTCAGATCACGGACGACCTGCTCGACCTCGAGGGGGACCCGAAACGGATGGGCAAGGAAACCGGCCGCGACGCGCACCGCGCGAATTTCGCGACGGTCCTCGGGGCCGACTCCTCGCGCCGGCTCGTCGAGGAGCTGCTCGAGGCGGCGCTCGGAGCGCTCTCGCCCCTCGGGCGCCGCGGCGAAGTGCTCGGCGATCTCACGCGCGTGGTGCGGGACCGGCGCTCGTGACCGGACGACCCACCCTCGAGCAGGCGCGCGCGCGCTTGAAGGAGCTCGGGTACCTCGACGTCGGCGTGTCGCGGCTGCTCTTCCGCCCCCTCTTCGAACGCCGGATCGGTGCTTTCCTGCCGGCGGTGGTGCTCGGCGCATTCGCGGCGGCGCTGGCGGCCGTGGCGGCCGTCGAGGCGTCGGAGCCGGGATTCGGAAGTTCGCTCGCCGCGGTCGCGGCGCTGTTGCTTCACATGTTCATCGCCGACTTCCTGGTGCTGATGCTCGTCGCCCTGCCCGTCGGATGGCTCGCGGATCGCTCGCGCAGGCCCGGCATCGCCGCGACGGTCGTCGGCCTCGGGGCGGCGTGCGCGGTCTTCGCGCTCTGGATCGCGGGGACGTACGGCCTTGCGCGCGAACTGTCCGTCCGCTCGATGCTCTGGGGCATCCCGGTGTCCGTGGCCGCGCTCGTCGTCGCCGCGGCCGTGCGTCTGGGCTTTCTCGCGCGCGCGTTCGCGCGGTCGGGGTCGCTGCCCGTGCGCGCGCGGCGGCCCGTGTTCGCGGCGGCAACCGCCGCGGGATTGCTCGTGGCGATCCTGCTCTTCTCGGCCCGCCGTGAGCCCCCGGCGGCCGACGCGCCGCGCCCGTCGCCTCGGCAGATTCCGATCGTCGTCCTCGCCGTGGACGGCCTGGACCTGGACGGGCCGGGAAAGCCCGCTCGCGCGGCGCAGCTGTTCGGCGGCGGCGCCACGGGATGGTGGCCGGCCGAGCGGCTGTCGCCTCCCGAGATCTGGACGGGCCTCGCGACCGGCGAGCCCGCCGGACGCCACGGCGTGCGCTCGCTCGCGCGCGTGCGGCCGCTCGGTTCTCCGCTCGCGCTCCGGCCGCCGTTCGGTACTTCCTGGTACCTGCGCTGGCTCGCGCCAAGGCTGCGACTGGTCTCCAAGGAGCCCGTCTCCGGAGCGGACCGGCGTCGGCTCGATTTCTGGGAAGTCGGCGCCTCGGCCGGGATTCCGAGCCTCTCCATCGGGTGGTGGGCCGCGGCGCCGTGGCCGGGCGCGACCGTCGTCGAGAATCGCGCGATCTTCGCGCGCGCGGGCAACGGCGTGGAAGCCGACGGCGTGGCGATCGACCTCTTCGAGGGCGAGGCCAGGAAAGGGTACGGTCTGCTGACTGTCTACCTCCCGGCATGCGACATCACGCGCGACGACCCGACCGCCCGCAGAGTGGCAGTGCAATCCGCCGAGAAGTTTCTCGAGAATTGGGTTTCCCGCGCGGCGAGGGGTGACTGCGTGCTCGTCGTGCTCGCCGTCGACAGCCACCCGGGCTCCGGTGCGGCTCTGGGCCGGATGGTCGTGTTCGATGCCGGCCTCGCCCACGGGACTCTCCGCATCCGACCGGAAGACGCCGCGCCATCGATCCTCGCCCGCGCCGGCGTCCCGGCCGCGAGCGACCTCCCGGGCAAGCCTGTGGCCGCGCTCTTTTCGCCCGGCTCCCTCGAGTCGGCAACCGTGGCGACCTATGGGCTGCGGGTGGCGCCTCGGGTTGCCGCCGCGCCCGAGAGCGATCGGGAGTATCTGGAAAAGCTCCGGAGCCTGGGGTACTTGAAATGAAAGCCATCTACTTCACGCAGCACGGCGGCAACGAGGTGCTCCAGTACGGCGAAAGGCCCGACCCGGTCGCGGGCCCTGGGCAGGTGCGCGTTGCCATCCGCGCGGCGGCACTGAACCGCCTCGACGTTTTCGTGCGCAACGGGATCCCGAACGTGCCGCTGCCGCAGATCCCCGGCGGTGACGGCGCCGGGATCGTGGATGCGGTGGGCGAGGGCGTGACGGGCGTGTCGGTCGGCGACCGTGCGCTGCTGCAGCCGGGGTTGTACTGCGGCGCGTGCGAGTTTTGTCGCGCGGGCGAACAGAGCAGCTGCGTCTCGTACAAGATCCTGGGCGAGCACACGGCCGGGACGTTTGCCGAGCTCGTCGTCGTTCCGGTCCGCAACGTGTTTCCGATCCCGGAGGGGCTCTCGTTCGCGCAGGCGGCGGCGTTTCCGCTGGCGTACCAAACTGCGTGGCGGATGATCGTCGGCCGCGCCGCCGTGCGGCCGGGCGAGACGGTGCTGATCCATGGGGTCGGCGGGGGAGTCGCTTGGGCCGCCCTGGAGATTTCGCTCTACTGCGGTGCCCGCGTCATCGCAACGACTTCCGGAGAAGGCAAGGCGGGCCGCGCGAGAGACGCGGGCGCCGAGCTCGTCGTCGACTACCGTACCGAAGACGTTGCCCAGACGGTCCGGCGTCACACGGCAAAGCGGGGCGTGGACGTCGTCGTGGACACGGTCGGTGAGGCGACGTGGGTGACGTCGGTCCGGTCGGCGGCCAAGGGCGGACGCATCGTGACCTGCGGCGCGACCTCGGGCCCGAGCCCGAAGGAAGACATCCGCTTGATCTTCTGGAAGCAACTCTCGATTCTGGGCTCGACGATGTCGAACGACCGCGAGTTCCGCGCGCTGTATGCGGTCGTCGCCGCGGGCAAGCTCAAGCCGCGCGTGGACCGGGTCATCCCGCTGCCGCAAGCCGCGGAGGCCTACCGGCTCATGGAAGCGGGGCAGCAGCACGGGAAGATCGTCCTGGAGCCCGAATCCGTGCGATGATCCCTGCGTCCTCCCCGGGTCGCGGGCGCTTTCTGCCGGCGACGAACCATGACCGAACAATTTACGCGACGGTCCTTCCGCATCTGCGATCTTCCTTCCGACGAGCGGCCCCGTGAGCGCCTGCTGCGCCTTGGTCCCGGCGCGCTGACGAACGAGGAGCTGCTCGCCCTCCTGCTACGCACTGGAATTCCTGGAGAAAGCGCGCTCGATCGGGCGCGGAGCCTGCTTGCGGCGCGGGGCGGGCTGCTTGGTCTCGCGGGCGCGGCAGCGCTGGAGCTTTCTTGCGAGCGCGGCATCGGGCCGACGCGCGCCAGCGCCATCGTGGCGGCGCTCGAGATCGCGCGGCGTCTGCCCGCCGAGACGCTCTCGGGCCGCGACCTCATGAACGAGCCGCGGCTCGTCAAGGAGTTCCTGCGCCAGGCCCAGGCCGACGACGCGCAGGAGCGGACGGGGGCCCTGTTCCTGAACGCGCGCAATCGGCTCTTGAAGAACGACGCGGAGATCTACCGCGGCACGCTCGATCGCGCGGTCGTGGAACCACGCGAGATCCTGCGCCGTGCGCTGATCGGCAAGGCGGCGGGCGTGATCCTGTACCACAACCATCCCTCGGGCGATCCGACGCCCTCGCGCGAGGACCGCGAGTTCACGCGCCGTCTGGCCGCGGCCTCCGAGTCGGTGGGCGTGCGGCTGCTCGACCACATCGTCGTGGGCCGGGAGGGGTGCGTGTCGTTCCGGGAGTCGGGGTTGCTGTGAGGAACGCTTGCATACAATATGGTAAAAAGGTATGCTTTCAGCATGCGAACGACAGTCGATCTGCCGGCGGATCTCGTCGAGGAAGCGCGCAGGGTGACGAATTCGAAGACCATGCGCGAAACGTTGATTCGAGCACTCCAGGAGCTGGTCAACAAGAGCAAGCGGGAGGAGCTCCGGCAGCTGGCGGGGAAGATCCACCTGAACATCGACATGTCCCGTTCCCGAAGCCGCGGCCGGCAGTGAGCGTCTGCCTCGTCGATACGTCGGCGTGGGTCGACTTTCTGCGTGGCGAGACGAAGGCCGTCGCCCGCGTGGATCCGCTCCTGGCCGATGGTTTCGTCGCCGTCACGGGACCGATTCGGGCCGAGGTCCTCTCGGGCGCGAGCTCGACCGCGCAGTACGAAAAGCTTCGGCAGCTTCTCGATGGTCTCGTGGAGATCCCTGATCCCCACTCGCTCTGGGAGCGCGTCGCCGAGTATCGCTTCGCGCTGGCGCGTGGCGGCTTTCAGGCTGAAATCGTCGACCTGGCGATTGCGGTCGCCGCCTTTGCAGGGGGCCTTCGTCTTCTGACCCGCGACCGGGACTTCCTGCGCATCCGCACGGTCGTCCCGATCGAGCTCGAAGTCTTCTGAGATATCTTTCGCCTTCCGCATGAAGACGTTCTACGCGACCACTCCGATCTATTACGTCAACGATCTGCCCCACATCGGGCACATCTACACGACGGTCGTCACGGACGTCGTCACGCGCTTTCGTCGCCTCGCGGGCGAAGAGACGCGGTTCCTGACGGGGACGGACGAGCACGGCCAGAACATCGAAAAGGCCGCCGCGACGCAGGGAATCACGCCACTCCAGCTCGCCGACCGCGTCGTCGAGCGGTACCGGGAGCTCTACCGGACCTTCGAGATCGAGAACGACGACTTTATCCGCACGACCGAGGCGCGGCACCGCAAGGGCGTCGAGGCCCTGATCGCGCGGATCGCGGCGGCGGGGGACTTCTACACCGCGAAGCACGAGGGCTGGTACTGCTCGAGCTGCGAGGCCTTCTACACGGAGAAGGAGCTCGACGCCGAGAAGCGCTGCCCCGTTCACGGCAGGGCCACCGTGTGGGAGTCCGAGGAGAACGTCTTTTTCCGCCTCTCGAAGTACGCGGTGCCGCTGCTCGAGCACTACGCGCGCCACCCGGAATTCGTGCGGCCCGAGAGCCGGCTCGCGGAGGTGGTCTCGTTCGTGAAGGGCGGGTTGAACGACCTCTCCGTCTCGCGCTCGAAGGTGCAGTGGGGGATTCCGTTTCCGGGGCACCCGGGCCACGTCGTCTACGTCTGGCTCGACGCGCTCGCGAACTACATCACCGCGCTCGGGTTCGGATCGGACGACGAGGCGCGCTACCGCCAGTTCTGGGACCATCCGGGCGCCGAGCGCGTCCACTTCATCGGCAAGGACATCCTGCGCTTCCACACCGTGTACTGGCCGGCCTTCCTTCTCTCGGCGGGCTTGCCGCTGCCGACGACGGTCTGGGCGCACGGCTGGTGGCTGCGCGACGCGAAGAAGGTCTCCAAGTCCGTCGGCAACGTGGTGCGGCCCGATCAGCTCGTCGCGGATTTCGGAGCGGACGCCCTGCGCTATTTCCTGATGCGCGAGATGGCCTTCGGCCAG
>JANMBR010000153.1:0-3656 GCA_031360505.1 Acidobacteriota bacterium | reverse complement strand
CGCCAGGCGCCCCAGGACCTGGTCGGAGGCGTCCACCACGACCCAGTCGTGGCGAATGTCGGCGGCCGAAGCGGATGTACTGGAAGCCATTCTCAAACCTCTAAAAACAAGACTCTCAAGGTGACCCGCTACGGTGCGGGCGGGGACGGCCCCATGTCGGAGGGCGCGTAAGAATACGTAAGGGGGGGTGCTCTGTCAATCCCGGGGCGCAAGCTTTCGCGGCCCCGGGGGCCGGGGGACCAGCGCCGGGACCGGCGACAGGCCGAAAGTCTTGGCCAGGAAGGTCGCCATGGGGCCCCTCAGGGCGGGGCTCGCCGGGCAATAGTTGCCTCCCCCGCAGCCGGCCGTGATGTTTTCGGCCGCCAGCTGCTCGATCCAGTTCGCGTATTGGCTCGGGCAGGGCACATCGAGGAAGGAGATCGCGTTGCCGGCGCAATTGGGGGGCACATAGACCGAGCCGTGCTCGGTCTTCAGCAGGAATACGGCCATCTGCTGCCGCGTCACCGAGGCGCCGGGGCAATAGTTTGAGCCCCCGCAGCCGGCCGTGATGCCCTCGGCGGAGAGCTGCTCGATCCAGTTCGCGTAAAGGCTCGGGAACGCCACGTCCGCGAAGGTGATGAGGTTGCCCGCGCAGGACGGGGGCACGTACGACGAACCGTGCTCGGACTTGAGAAGGAAGACCGCCATCTGGGCGCGCGTGGCGGGCGATCCCACGCAATAGTTGGTCCCGTTGCCGCAGCCGGCCGTGATGGCCGCGCGGAAGATCGACTCGACATCGGCATGGAAAAGGTTGCCCTGCGGCACGTCGAGGAAGTCCGCGAACCAACCCTTGGCGAGAGTGCCAAAGAGAAGGCTCGGGTTGGTGACCCTCACGTCGCTGAGCGAGCCGGGCACAAGGGCGGGCACCGTGGCCGCGACATGCGCTGCGTCCAGCACCGAGATGCCAGTGGCCGCGACGCCGCCGATCTTGACGGTTGCGCCGGCAACGAAGTTGGCGCCGGTGATCGTGGAGGCCGTCCCGCCCGAGGCCAGGCCGGAGGCCGGCGCGATCGACGAGACGACCGGCGAGCCGGGCGGAGGCGTCGGCGTCCTCGACGGGGTGAGCGTCACGGTCGGCGTTGAGGTGCGTGTCGAGGTGTTTGTCGCCGTCGGAGTCCGCGTGAACGTCTGAGTCGGGGTCCGCGTCGGCGTCTTCGTCGGCGGCACCGGAGTGACCGTCGCAGTCGATGTGCGGGTCGGAGTTCGCGTGTTCGTCCGTGTGGCCGTCGCGCTCGCCGTCGGCGTCCGCGTGGGTGTGTTCGTCCGGGTCGCCGTCCGCGTGGAGGTCTTCGTCGGCGTCAGAGTGGGCGGCGCGATCGTGGGAGTCCGCGTCGGCGTGTTCGTCCGGGTCGGAGTCCGCGTGGCCGTCGGCGAAGCTGTTGGCGTACGCGTCCTGGTGGGCGTCGGCGTCGCGCCGCTCGAGAAGAGGGCGGAGAACGTGGTGTCGGTTGCCGGCGTGGAGATGTCGTGGGTCTGCGCGCCGCCGTCGGACCAGGAAACGAAGTTGTAGGTGTTCCCGCCGGAGGTCTGCGGCGAGGGTGCGCCGAGGCTCCGGATGATGTTGACGACTCCGAGCACGTCCTGCGGCGCCGTCAGCGGCTGGCCGTCGAGGGTCACCTGCAGACCGTTCGGATTGGTCGAGAGCGTCATCGTCGAGGTCAGCGCAATGACATCGCGGTAAGTCTCATTCGTCAGACCGGCCGGATCCACGACCAACAGGTGGATCCGGTACCAGACGTTGGGCGACGTCTCGCCGATCACCGGAATCACGAACGATCCGCTCGTCGACCCGCTCGTGGGAGGAACGAATGGATGGAAATGCGTAATGTGATGAAAGTTCACCCACCAGGTCAGCGCGCTCGCCGGCAGCGCCCCGGTCTCCGGATCGCTCCCCGACCCCGAGTAGTTGATCGTGTCTCCGCCCTCGTACGTCGTCCCGACCGGCGGCGTCGAGATCGTGGCCGTCGGCGGCTGGTTCGTGGTCACCGTCAGCGTCGCCTGCGCGCTCGTCGCCGACGGCGGGAAGGCATTAGAAACGACGCAACGATACTGGTCCCCGTCGTCGCCAACTCCCACCGAGGCGATCGTGTAGTCAGGGAGGTTAGCCCCCGAAATGTTAGTGCTGTTCTTCTGCCACTGGTACGTCAGCGGCGCCGCTCCCGATGCCGCCACGATGAACGTCACCGGGTGCCCCGACGAGATCAGCTGGCTTGCCGGATCCTGCGTGATCACCGGGGCATTGCTCCCCGTGTACGTCACCTTGAAGACCGCGCCCGCGCCCCGCGCCAGGTAGTACAGGTTCCCGTAATCGTCCACGTCGATATCCACGGGCGCGTTGATCCCCGTCGCAAACGTGGTCACGACCTCGGTGTCCGGATCGATGCGCCGGATGAAGTCGCCGCAATAGTCGGCAAAAAAGTAGTTCCCGACATAGCCCGCAGGAAACTGCGGCGTCTGCGGGTTGTAAAAGTCGCCGCCCGTGATCGCGCAGGGCGTCGGACTGCCCGTGTGGCCGTAGTACGTGAAGGGGTTCGTATAGGCCGGGATGTTGCACGGCGTCGAGGTCCCCTGCAGGAACGGACCCTCGCACGTCGGCCATCCATAGTTGAGTCCCCCGATCTCGTCGTCGATCTCTTCCCACGTGACCTGCCCCACGTCGTTGACGAAGATGCGCCCCGTGAAAGGCTGCACACCGAACGAGAAGGGGTTGCGGTGCCCGAGCGTCCAGATCTCGTGGCGCGCCGGAGGCGGGTTGCCGACGAACGGATTGTCGGCCGGGATCGAGCCGTCCGAGTTCAAGCGCAGCATCTTGCCGAGCAGGTTGTTGAGCGTCTGCGCGTTGGCCGGGTTGGCGTTCTCGCCCACGGCGATGTACAGCTTGCCGTCTAGCCCGAAATGCAGGGCGCCGCCGTTGTGGTTCGTCGCCCCCGACAGGTTGTCCAGGTTCAACAGGATCAGCTCGCTGCCGGCGACTGCCACATCTCCATTGCCCGTAAACCGGCTCAGGCGGTTGTGGATGGGCGCCGTCGGCACGGTGTAGTACACGTATACGAACTGGTTCGTCACGTAGTTGGGGTCGAACGCGATACCCAGAAGCCCCCGCTCGCCATTCGAGTCCACCGTCAGCGTGACGAACGGCGTCGACAGGAGGGCCCCGTTCTTGATCACCCGGAGGGCGCCGCCCTGCTGGCACACGAAGATCCGTCCATCCGGGGAAACCGCCATCGCCGTCGGACTCGAGAGCCCCGTGTAGGAGACCTCCGTGAACCCCGCGGGCAGCGTAGCGCCACGGGCGTGTGCCGCCGCGATCCAGAGCGCGGCCAGTGTCAGCGTGAATCGCTTCATCCGATTAGCCCTGGCACCCTATGGAAGGTTGAATGTCCGGACGAGGAACGTGGCCATCTGCTCGCGCGGGGTCCCGGCGGTCGGGCAATAGTTGCCGCCGCCGCAGCCGACCGTGATGCTCTCCGCCGCAAGCTCGTTGATCCAGTCGACGAACTGAGCGCCCGGGCACGGCACGTCCGTGAACACCGTCGCCGAGCAGGCCGGCGGCGTATAGACCCCGCCGTGCTTGCCCTTCAGCAGAAACACCGCCATCTGCGCGCGCGTCAAGAAGC
>JANMBR010000151.1:0-40226 GCA_031360505.1 Acidobacteriota bacterium | reverse complement strand
TGCTCCGCGACCGGGGAGTGCACATCCCCTATTCGCTCTACATCAAGATCGGAATTCCGGTCACGCTCGCGGCGATCCTCGCCTCCGTGCTCGTCCTGAATGTCGAGCTCTCCCTGGCCGCGCACCTGCTGCCCCACTGAGGGCCAAGCGTCATCTCGATTCGCGCACGGACCCGCGTGATAGCATCCGCCGAAAATTTTGCGAGCCGGCGAGAAAAAGGGGCAAACGCCAATGTCGAGCGCTGCAGTAGTCCAGGGCGGGGGCACGACGCCTCCGATGCCGAGTCCGGATCTGCCGGAAGTCGAGCTGCCCCGAGCGCCGCGAGCGGCGCTCCTCTGGTCGCGGGCTCTGGTCATCGTCTCGATCCTCGCGACGCTCTTCACGCTGGACCGGATCACGGTCCTCTTCGGCGACTACTGGCTGCTGCAGAGCCTCGACCTCTCGTCCGTTTTCTGGACGAACTTCAAGATGGGCGCCCAGCTCTACGTGGCCGCCTTCGTCCTCTTCGCGGTCGCCATCGGCCTGCCTGCCTACGCGCACGACCTGCCGCGCCGGTCCCGCCGCTTCGTCGTCAACACGGCGATGCTCGCGGCGTCGGTGGCCGCGTACCTGGCGGCCATGCAGTATTCGAACTTCCTTCTGGGAGGTCGGGGCTTCACGTTCGACAAGACGGACCCGATCTTCGGGCGTGACATCGGCTTCTACGCCTTCGACCTGCCCAACCTCTGGATTGCCTGGCGCTTTCTCTCGTGGGCGGCTTTCCTGATGCTCGTCTTCTCGGCGGCCTGCGCGAGCGTCGAGTCGAAGAAGCGCCCGCATTCGGAGGCCGCGAGCCGCCTTGCGGTGCGCGTGGGCGCGATCGCGACGCCGTGCACCCGAGCGGCCATCGCGATCCTCGGGGTGCTGCTCGCGGTCGGCATGTGGCTTTCGCGGTACGGCCTGTTGCTGCGCGACAACTCGGCCGCCAGCATCAAGCGCGGCGCCCAGTACCTGGACGTGAACGGGCTCTTCTCGAACCTGAACTACATCTGGGCGACGACGTTCGTCATCCTGGGTGGCACGTTCGCTGTGCTCGGAATCCTCCGCGCGGTGCGCGAAAGGGTCGCCGACGCTCCCGCCGCCGCATGGCGACGCCGGTTCCGGAGGGCCGGAACGCTCGCCCTGTGGCTCCTCGCGTTCGACTTCGGGTTCAAGAGCCTGGTCGTCGTGCGCAACTGGATCTTCGTCAAGCCGAACGAGCCGGTCATCCAGCTGCCATACATCGCGCGGCACATCGACGCGACGCGCGAAAGCTACGGCCTCGGCAAGATCCAGGAAGTCGACTTCCTTCCGAACCGGCCGGGCGACCCGGTGCCGAGCGCGGACGCCTTGCTCGCGAGCCCGACGTTGAAAAACGCGCCCCTCTGGCCGGGATTCGCGAGCTACCTCGAGAAGTGGCTCGACCGGCAGCACTCCCAACGCATCCTGCAGACCCAGGGCGGCAGCTCCCTGGTGTACGGGCCGACCCTCGAGCTCTTCCAGCAGCAGCAGAAGCTCCGGACCTACTACAACTTCCTGAACGTCGACAACGTTCGATACACGATCGACGGCGAAGAGAAGATGTTCGTCTCGGCCGTCCGCGAAACGCCCCTGTTCGAGCCCGTGCCCTGGCTGGCCTACTGGGGCCAACGATTCATGATGTTCACGCACGGCTGGGACCTCGTCATGGCGCCCGCCGGCGCCGTATCCCCGCAGGGCGAGCCGATCTACTCCTCCTACGACATCCCCGCCCGGGTCCGCTGGCCGCGGATCGCCGTGAACGAGCCCCGCATCTATTACGGCGAAGGTTCGGCCACCATGGCCTTTTCGAACGTGCACCAGATGAAGGAGCTCGACTACCCCACCGATCAGGACCGCGCCGAGATCTTCCTGCCGGCGACCGAGCGCACGGGGGTCCACATCGACTCGCTCTGGAAGCGCATCGTCTTCGGATGGAGGAGCGGCAAGTTCTGGGAGATCGTCTTTTCCGATCTCATCAAGCCCGACACGCGGGTCCACTACTTCCGCACGCCGATCGAGAGGCTCGAGCGCGTCGCGCCCTTCCTCTACTTCGACACCAATCCCTACGCCGTGGCGGCCGACGGGCGGATCGTCTGGATCGTCAACGCGATGACGACCACCGACCAGTATCCCTACAGCCTGCCCGAGGAGCTCGGCGACAAGTCGGACGAGCGTTCCGCCTTCCCGCGGCCCGAACGATGGGTCAACTACATCGAGGACTCGGTCAAGGGGACCGTGGACGCGGCCACGGGGCGGATCCACCTCTACAAGATCTCGAACGATCCGGTCGTGCGCGCCTGGGCGAAGATCTACCCCGACCTGTTCACGCCCGAAGCCGAGATGCCGGTTCAGGTGAAGGAGCAGCTGACCTACCCGATCCAGCTCATGCACATCCAGTTCGACGATCTCTACATCTACTACCACATGAAAGACCCCATGTATTACTTCAACCAGGAAGACATGTGGGACGACGCGGACGAGGTGCTCGGGCCCATCCTCGATACGGGCAAGGCGATCACCTTCTCGATCGAGCCGTATCAGTGCCTGCTCGAGACCGGCAACGGAGTGCTCCCGAAGGCCGGCCGGCCGATCCAGTATTCGGCGATGATGCTCTTCACGCCCGAGAAGGCGTTGAACCTGCGGGGCATCCCGATCGTGTATCAGGATCCGCCGGACTACGGGAAGCTCACCGTACTCCAGATTCCGAAGGGCCAATACGTGATCGGCCCCGAGCAGGCCGACGCGGCGATCGACCAGGAACCGGCGATCTCGCAGAACTTCTCGTGGTGGAACCGGCGGGGCACCGAGGTCATCCGCGGACACACGACGCTGCTCATGGTGGGCAAGGAAATCCTCTACGTCGAGCCGATCTTCCTGCGCTCCCAGCAAAATCACCTGCCGCAGTTGAAGAAGGTCGTCGTCGTCATGCGCGGCAAGCCGTTCATGGAGGACACGCTCGCCGAGGCGGTCCGCGCAGCGGTCGCCTGGCACTCCGCGAACAAGCCGGCCGCGATTCCGGCCGCCGCCCCCGAAGACGTAGCCGCGTCGTCGATCGAGAAAGCGCCCTAGGGCGATGGGAGGTCCCATGAAACCGAACACCAGCGTCGCGAGCGCCCCCGCCGGAAGCGGAGACGACCGCAAGCTCGACCTCGTGTGGTCGTACACCTTCTCCTACCTCCTTGGCGCGGTGCTGCTCGGCCTGCTGATCTGGTCTTCGGGCTTCTGGAACTTCATCTCGAACACGCGGCTGCTGTCGGTGATGATCGACTCCGGAATCGTCAGCTACCACGATGCGCAGACCGGATTCATCAAGGGCGTGCCGGACCTGAAGTATTTCCTCAAATCGCAGGACCCGATCAAGTGGGGCCTCGTCGAAGGCGCTGCGCTCATTTTTCTCTTCTTCTGGCTCATCAAGGCCGCGCAGTTCCACGGACTCTGCCGGTTCACGGGCGTCCCGGGAACCTTCACGCAGCATGCCCGCGCGTACCTCGAGGGGATCGGTGTCAACCGGCTTCTTCCCTTCAACCAGGGCCTCGTCCGGATGGTGAATTTCATGGCGAGTCAGGGCTCGCCCGCCAACCGCGTGGCGCAGGCGGTTTTTCTCGGAGAGCTTTTCGTCGTGATGGAAATCATCGTCTACGCGGCATATGGGCCGTACGGCCTCGGCTGGTCCGTGTGGCTCGCCCAGATATTCTGGGCGCTCGTCATCCTCGGTCTCTGCTATCTCGTCGCGCGTCCAAACCGTCTCTATCCCGAGGCCTCGATCGTTCCGCTCAAGTGGAGCGACGTCCGAGAGGCTTTTCAAGCGCTCGCCCGCCGGCCCATGGACTTCTCGAAGCTGACGATCCTCTCGCTCATCGCCTTCGGCCTCGAAGACATCGCCGCCTACATGATCGCGATGGCCTTCACGTCGACCCACGTGATCTTGAACGTCAACTTCTCGATTCTCCTGATGGCGATCGTCGCGAGCTACATTGCCCGGCTCATTCCGATCACTCCGGGCGGCATCGGGCAATTCGAGTGGGGCTTCGCTGCGGGCCTCTATCTCGGCGGCCTGGGCTGGCCGGAATGCGTCACGATTGCCATACTCGACAACTTCATCCGCTACGCCTCGGGGTCGCTGCTCTGGGCGTGGGTCTACATCCTGCGCGTCGACTATTCGTTCGAGGTCTTGAAGCGCGTCGAGCCGCGGGCGCCGGAAGCCTAGGGACCGGAGGCCTCGGGAAGGGCTACTTTCCGCCGCTGAGCAGAAAGACCAGGGTGCACCGCGGATCGACGCGGTACTCGCCCTCGTTGCCCGAGACCAGACTCACCCTGTACTTGCCGTCCTCCGGGAGGTTGCCCGTTCCGAGGTCGAACTTCCAGTGCGCCTCCTGGTCGAAGACGAACGAGTTCCCCTTGCCGTAGTCGCGGACCTCGAGCCCGGCCGTCTTGTCGACCTCGGCGCCCGACTCCGGCACGAACTGGAGTGAGATTTTCGGAGCGGCTTCGAGGGTCGTGTTGTCGCCAAATTTCCCGTCGGGCAGCACGAGCTTCCCGCGCAGGGGACGGACGCGGCCGCGGGTAATCCGGATGTTTTCCCGGTGCATTGGCTCGTCGAATCCCTGACATCGGTATGTCGGCACCGCCTTGTCCTCGGCCCGCGCTCGCGCCGAGCCGATCGATCCGAGCACCAGAAGACCCAGAGCGGCGGACGCGAGGCGGATGGGGCAACGGTGCATGGCAAAGTCTCCTTCTGTCGCGGTTAGGCTATCCCGAAACTCCGGCGCCCTCGCCGTGGGGATGCAGATGGAAGCCGCGTGGTACGTTTTCGCAATGCACGCAAGGGTCCGCTGGAACGCCGTACTCCTGGCTGGAGCGCTTGTCGCGGCGCCTCCGGGCCGGTTGAAGGCAGCGATGCCTTCCCCGCCCTCACCTCCCGTCGGCCAGGCGGTCCTCTTGAATGGAAAGCCGTTTCCGCCCGCCTCGCGATTCGAAGTGAAACTTCCGGCGCCACGGCGCACGTTCTTCGCAGCCGCGGGCAACGAGAGCGGCGACGGATCGGCGAACCATCCCTGGAACGACCTCCAGGCAGCCCTCTGCGCGCTCGGCCCCGGCGACCGGCTTCGCGTCGGGGGCGGGAAGTACCCCGGGGGCCTGCGGCTCGCGGAGGCGTGCCGCGATGGCGAGCAGAACGACCCGGTCCAGGTGGTCTTCGACGGGAAAGCGAAGATCGGGCCCGGCGGCGAGGCCGCAGCGCTGACGATTCGACGGACGCATTGGATCCTCGTCAGTCTCGTCCTCGATCTCAAGGAATCGCCGGGCCCGGGAGTCTCGATCGAGGGCCCCGGCGGCAGTCATGTCACGCTCGACGGCGCCCGAATTGCCGGAGGCACGGGTCCCGGCGTGCGGATCGGCCCGGGGGTGACGCACGTGACGGTCTCCAACGCAAGGATCTCGCGCAAGCCCCTCGCGCGCGGTGGTCCATCCGCTTTCGGCATCGAGATCGCGGCGGAAACCGCCGCCATCCGCGTGATCCGCAACCACCTGAGCGGGAATCCGGCCGGGTCCATTCGTGTGGATGCGCCGGTAGCCGGAGGGCGAGCGGCCCACAATCTCGTCCTGCGCGGCAACGCGGTCCGCGACGACGGGGCGACCTCGATCGCCATCGAGGCGGCGCGGGGACTGCGGATCGAAGACAACGTCGTCTCCGACTCGCTCGGACGCGAGGGCGCGCGCGGCATCGTTCTCGGGCAGGTTCGCGACGTCAGCGTCCGGCGTAACCAGATCTCGGGCTTCGCCGCGGCGATCCAGGTGGGGCGCGCCAGCCCCGACGACAAGGCGTTGACCGTGGCCGAGGACGTGACCATCGACCGCAATTTTCTGGAGGGGATGCTGCCGGACAGCGTCGGGGTCGACATCGAGGCGGGCAATCGGGTGCGCGTCGCCAACAACGTCGTCGATGGCTATGCGACCGGCATTCTCGTCTTCGGCGCGCCGCCCCAAACGCAATCGGTGCGGGTCGCCAACAACCTCTTCCTCCGCCTCGGGGACGTCGCCTTCGCCCTCGCGACCCCCGAGACCGCGATCCTCTTCGACTACAACATCTTCTCCGCGCGCTCGGGCGCGCCGAGCATTCAGATCGGCGCGAACACGCGCGCGCTCGCGGACTTCCTGGCGCAAGGGACGATGCCGCACTCGCGACTGGTTCCCGCCGCGCAGATCCTCAATCGAGATCTCATGCGCGTTTCCGGGGCCGAGCTCGTCGACGCGGGAGTCGCAATCTCGGGAATCGAGTCGAAGGGCCAGGCCCCGGACATCGGCGTTGCGGAGCGATGATGCGAAAGAGGAGTGTTTCGGGTCTCTGCTTGCTGATTTCCGGTTGCGTCGGGCTGTTTTTGCCGATGGGCGCACTCACCGAGCCGACGCCCACACCCACACCCACCCCCACACCCACAAGCGGTCCGCAGAAAGCCTCCGAGAATCCACCCGACGTGCCGGCGAGGATGCCTCTGCGCCCGACTCCTTTCCAGCCCGAGTCGAAGTTCCCGCCGCCTCAACAGTCGGAGGAGGAAGAGACGCGGACGTCCAATCGCCCGGGGGAACCGGATCTGCTCCACGGTGAGCCCGCGGTCCTTCTCGGTGGCGAGGCGTTCCCTGAGAAGAAACTCTACGATCCGAAGTTCCCCGACGCGCGGCGCATTCGCTACGTCTCAGCCGACGCGTCGGGCCCGGGAGACGGCAGCAACGAACAACCCTGGAAGGACCTCCAGAACGCTCTCTGCCGCCTCGAGCCGGGGGATCGCCTCGTCGTCGCCGGCGGCATTTACACGGGCCCGTTTCGTGTCACCGGCACGTGCGCGAACGGGACCGCGGAGGCGCCGATCCAGGTTTTCGCCCGGCACGCCTTTCTGAAGGCCGGCAGCGGCGCGGACGTGCTCACCGTCGAGAAGTCGCACTGGCAGTTCTGGGAAGTGCAGATTGCGCTGCTGGACTCGGATTCGGCCGGTTTCGTGACGGCCGGGCCTGGGGCCCACGACATCGCCGTCGACCAGAGCCACATCTACGAGGGCAATGCCTCGGCCGTCCGCATCGCCGCGGGAAGCAGTCGCATCACCCTGTCCAACTGCCACATCCACCAGTCGACGGGCGTGCGGATCGAGGCCGGCGCCTCGGACATCACCCTCGTCAACAATCACATTCACCACAACCGGTCCGCCTCGGTCACGATCGGCGGCGGCGGTGACCCGAGGCCCGCGCGCAACATCTCGATCACGGGCAACCGGATCCACAACGACAGGGGTCCGGCCCTCGCGCTGTCGCACTGCGAGGCCGTTACGGCTTCCCGCAACCGGCTGTCCAACTACCGCGCGGACGAGGAAGACGGGTCGGGAGGCGAGGCGGTCGTCGTGGGGTCAGGCTGCCGCGCAGTGACCATCGAGAATGGATCGATCCTCGAGGCCTCCGTCGCAGTCCGTGTCGGGGACCCCGGAGCTGCCAACCCTCCCGAGAAGATCGTCGTGCGCCGCAACTACCTCGAGAACCGGCTGACGGCACAGAGCACGGCCGTCCGAATCGACGCCGGGAGGGACGTGCAGTTCTCCAACAACGTCATCGATCGGTACGCCGACCCGTTCCGGATCTCCGCGGCCGGGGTCTCGGGGCTCACCATCGCCAACAACCTGATCCTCGAGCCCAAAGTCGCGTTCACGTTGCCTTTGCCCCAAGGCTGGGCGCTCTTCGACTACAACGTCTTCGGGGCGGCGGCCACCCTGCCAGGCGCCGTGGGCGAAAGACAGGTCGGGACCGCCTGGATGGCCGCCCACATGCCCCATTCCCGGGTGGTGGCCGGAGTGGACCTCGCAGGAGGCGACCTCTCGAGGGTGGTCGGGTACTCCCCAGTGGACGCCGGGAAGGCGCTCGACGGATCGGCCTTCAAGGGCTCGGCTCCGGACATCGGCGTCGCCGAGCGGTAGACCTGGCGCAAGACCGGGATTGCGACGAAATCGGGGCTTGCGACCTGGTTTCGGTATACAGTATCAAGAACGTTTTCACGTGTCCC
Organism: Acidobacteriota bacterium; assembly: GCA_031360505.1. GTDB lineage: Bacteria > Acidobacteriota > Thermoanaerobaculia > UBA5066 > Gp7-AA6 > DAHUXD01. The sequence goes on along the minus strand of JANMBR010000151.1, from coordinate 32,146 downwards.
GGTAGTTGATTCTCCTGTTTCAGGAGGACGAAATGAAGTCGAGATGGCCCCTCCCCCGCGGTTTCTGGTCGGCGCTCCTGTCCGCGGCCCTCGTGATGCCTCTTTTTGCCGCCGCTGCCCTGGCGCAGACCGGCCCCGGCTCCCAGGAAGGGCGAAAGGCCTTCGCCGGAAAGCGAAGCCCGGAGGAACGCCGTTCGTTCTTCGAGGCCTGGAAGGCGCAGCACGGGTCCGCGCCAGGCGGGAAGACGGAGGCCTCCATTGCGGCCATCGGCACGGGGAACGTCGGTCGCGCGTCGATGGTGATCAACGGGGCCGGCACGGTCGTCCACACGAAAAACTTCCTGGGAATCGCCCCAGGCACCACCACGAGCTGCGAGGTCGACATCTCATCCCCGAACGATTGGCTGGGCTCGCAGAGCTACGCACTGAATGACAACATTCGTCCCGTCGCTTTCAGTTCCATCTTCATGGCGACCAATGCGGGGACGACCGGCGCGGTGCAGCCGAACTGGGCGACCGCGAGCGCCTTCGGACAGACGATCGTCGACGGGACGATCACCTGGGTGAATACCGACGGCGTTCAGCCGTCCTGGATTACCGGCAGGGCGTACCAGGTCGGCATGGTCGTGCGACAGGGTGGAGGCAGCGTTAGGGGCTTCAACTACAGGGCCACCACGGCCGGCACGAGCGGCGCGACGGAACCCGTCTGGCCGACGATTCCCGGGGGGACCGTCAACGACAACGGGATCACCTGGCAGGCCATCGGCTTCTATCCCGGCAGTTTCACGGGATGCGGCCCGATGCAGCTCATTTCGCGCGCCTCGAACAGCGTCGAAACCATCATCGCCTCGGAAGGAGACGCGGTGGGCGCCTCGCAGCTTTCGGGCTGGGGCGAGTTCATCGCCATGAACGCGTCGGGAGTGGTGGCTTTCCGCGCGGCGGTCGCGGGGCTCCTGAGCGACGACGATGAAAACGGGTCGGGGATTTTCACCGCTGGTCCGGGCGGCGGGGCGCTGACGAAGATCTCGACTTCCGGCGACACCGTCGGCGGGCGCGGTGTGTGCGGCCACTCCACGATGGTGGGGATGAACGACGCGGGCCAGGTCCTCTTCGACGGCTTGGGACGGCGGCACGAGGAAGTGTGGCAGCCTAGTCACGTCTTCGCCAACCAGCGAACCTACCCGACCGTGCCCAACGGCCTAGAATTTTTTGGCACCGCAGGAACCAGCGGTGCCGTGGAGCCCGTCTGGCCCACGACCCCGGGCCGCACCGTGGTCGACGGCACGATCACGTGGACGGGGTTCGCCCAGAATTGCGACGAGGACGATCACGGCCTCGTCCGAAACACGGGTGGGGTCAATTCGCTGCTCGTGGCTCAGGGCTCGAGCGTCGGCGGCTCCACGGTCATCGGCTTCGGCTCGGACGACGACAGCCAGGCCGTCGGCAACTGCCTGGGCTGCTCGTACAACGACATCGACGGACTCATCAACTCCGCGGGCCATGTGGCGGTCGTCCTGAACCTGTTGGACGGCACTCAGGGCGCCTTCAATTTCACGGGACCCGGCGTCTCGACGCAGGTCGCCCGGACGGGTGTCGCTGGAGTGACGGCGATCGGCCCGCGCGTCTCCATCAACAACTCCGACCAGGTGGTCTACAGGGCGACCACCGGCGGCGTCGACCGCCTCTTCCGGTTCACGCCGCCCGCGACGACTGTCACGATCGCCTCCGTCGGCGACACCGTCAACGGCCATACGATCTTTCGCATCAACGCCTTCACGGATATCAACACCTCGGGCAACGTCGTCTTTCAGGCCAATATCGACGGCAACGCGCAGGATGCCTTTTACTACTGGGACGGCGCATCCACCCAGGTCACGCTCGGGCCGGTCAACACCCTGGCCTCCGAGATGATCACGGTGAACGACTCGAACCTCGTCGCGTACGTGACCGGCTCGGGCTCGCAAGAGGGCGACACCTATGAAGGACACGAGACGGGCGGCATCTTCTTCTGGACGAAGGCGGGCGGCTCGACCACGGCGATCGCGGTCGGCGACATCATCGGCGGCGACACTGTCGGGAACATCTACGCCCAGCACACGTCGTTTGTACGGAGGCAGCTGAGCTCGGCCGGATGTGTCGCGACGGCCTACTCAGTTGGAACCGACGACCCGGAGATGGACTGCCAGGAGGGCGACAACAGCTCCGGCTGCTTCGCCAACGGCAGCCCCAAGCTCTTCGTCTCCTGCGGCGCGGTCTGCCCCCTCATCACCCTCGCTCCGCCGACGCTTCCCGGAGCAACGCAGGGTCAGCCCTACAGCCAGTCGATCGTGGCCTCGGGCGGCGCCGCCCCCTACACGTACGCAGTCACCACGGGCGCCCTGCCGGCGGGTCTGACGCTCTCCGCGGGCGGCCTGCTCTCGGGCACGCCCACGGTCACGGGCACTTTCCCCTTCACGGTGACGGCCACGGATGCGAACGCCTGCACGGGCCTTCTGGCCTACTCGCTCGTGGTGGGCGGACCCGCCCAGGTCACGGTGGTCATCAACCCGCCCTCGCGCACGATCGTGGTCGGCGCCAACTCGAATCTCACGGTCTCGATCAACATCCCGCAGCCGACCGACACGATCGTGACCCTCGTTTCGGCCAACCCGGCAATCGTGAGTGTTCCGCCGACGGTCACGATCCTCGCCAACCAGACCTCGGCCACGTTCACGGTGACCGGCGTCACGATTGGCGGGCCCGTGACCATCACGGCAAACCTGCCGGCCTCGTTCCAGGCGCCGCCGGCGACGACCGCAATCACCGTGATCGCCGTACCCGTGGCGACCATACCCACGCTCTCCGGCTGGGCCCTGGCCCTCCTGGGAGTCATGCTCGCGGCAGCGGCGATTCTCCTGATGCGCCGATAGATCTCTCCAGACCGATCCTTCTCCGAAGGGCCCGGGCAACCGGGCCCTTCGCTATGATGGCCAGAGGAGACGCAAGAGTGTTTCGCCGCGCCATCGTCCGCCCGCCCGCACCCAACTTCGCCGACGGCCTCACGACGGTCGACCTCGGCGTGCCCGACGTCGCGATCGCGCTGGCCCAGTACGAGCGGTACTGCCAGGCCCTCGAGGGCTGCGGCCTCGAGCTCGTGCGCCTGCTCGCCGACCCGCGCCACCCGGATTCGACGTTCGTCGAGGACACCGCGATCCTGACCGAGCGCGGCGCCATCCTCACGCGCCCCGGAGCGCCGAGCCGGGAAGGCGAAGTCGCCGGGATCGAAGAGGCCGTCTCGTCGTTCTTCCCCGAGGTCTCAAGGATCGAGGCGCCCGGAACGGTCGACGGCGGCGACATCTGCGAGGCCGGAGACCACTTCTTCCTGGGCCTCTCCGAGCGCACGAACGCAGAGGGCGCGCTTCAGCTCGCCGCGCACCTCGATCGGATGGGATTCACGTCGTCGACCGTGGACATCCGCGGCGTCGCGGGGATCCTGCACCTGAAAAGCGGCATTGCCGCGCTCGACCAGCGCCGCCTCGTCGTCATCGACGCGCTCGCCGCCGATCCGGCTTTCCGGGGATACGAGCTCGTGCGCGTCGATCCGGCCGAGAATTACGCCGCCAACTGTATCCGCGTCAACGACGCCGTGCTCGTCGCCGCGGGCTACCCGAAGTTCGAGTCGTCCGTCCGCGCGCTGGGCCTTACGACCGTCGCTCTGGACATGTCAGAGTTCGAGAAGATGGACGGCGGCCTGAGCTGCCTGTCACTTCGGTTCTGATCGGAGAACGGCCCCTCGGGTAGGGCAAACGTCTGACGGCTCCCACACTCAAGCGCCGAGAACCGCGCGCGCCGCTGGTCATGCAAGTTACTTTCGCGTTACGGCGCGCTGAGTGCCGGGTTATTAAGAAACCATTAACGAAAAGGGGTTTCTCGCTCCGCGGCAATCCTTTTGCAGGGCCTCCTCGTACTCGAACGAACAAGGAGGTATCTGATGAAGGGTTCCCGTCTTCGAGGCGCAAAGCAGCTTTTTCTGCCCACGCTCCTCACCGCACTTTCCCTATCGACTCCCGCCCTCGCATCCAGCCATCGCGAGGCCCCCGCCATCTCCAAGGACCCCGTCGCCGACAACACAGATGTGTACTTCTTCCGCGATCCGGCCGACCCGTCCCGCCTCGTGCTGATCTCCAACTGGATCCCGCTCGAAGAGCCTGCCGGTGGTCCGAACTTCTCGCATTTCGGGGAAGGCATCCGCTACGAGTTCAACGTGGACTCGGATGGCGACGCGATCGAGGACGTCGTCTACCGGGTGGAGTTCACGCGCCATGTGCGCAACCCGGACACCTTCCTCCAGAATACGGGCCCGGTCGCTTCGCCCGGCGATCCGAACCAGAACGTGTACTACACATACACCGTCAAGCGCTGCTCGGGCCCGTCGCCGAATCAGGGCTTCTGTGTGATGCTCGGCTCGGACCTCCTGGAAGCGCCGAACTACCCGGGTCCTAAATCGTTTCCGGGCGGCTACCCGACGAACGTCTCGTACCCGATCGACAACAACACGCTCGTCTTCGCAGGCCCCCGGGCCGAAGGCTTCTACGTCGACTTGGGCATGATCTTCGACCTGATCAACTTCCGGCCGGGCACCCTGCCCGGCAACCACGGCGGCGGCACCAATTCCACCGCGGGCTTCAATGTCCACTCGATCGCCCTTTCCGTTCCCATTCAGAACCTGACCGCCAACGGCACGGCCCCCACGGATCCGGCGGACCCGAATGCCATCGTGAGCATGTGGTCCTCGACGTGGCGCCGCCAGACGTCCACGCTCTCTCCGGTAGGGGGGGGCCCGATCGACGCCGGCGGATGGGTTCAGGTCTCCCGTCTCGGCAACCCGCTCATCAACGAAGTCGTCATCCCCCTCGGCCAGAAGGACAAATTCAACGGGACCTACCCCGTCGATGACCTCGCCAACTTCGGGACATATGTCCTGAACCCGGAATTGCCCGGAATCCTCAACGCTCTGTTCGGAATCACCATCCCGCCAAACCCGCGCAACGACCTGCTGGTTCTCGTGCAGGGGCTTGCCGGCGTGACTCAGCGACCGGGAGAAGTGATCTCGGATCAGCTCCGCCTGAATACGGCCATCCCGGCGACCCCCACCGCTTCCTCCAATCGTCTCGGCGTCATCGCCGGAGACAACGCCGGATATCCCAACGGCCGCCGCGTTCAGGACGACGCGATCGACATCGCGCTGCGGGTCGTCGCCGGAGTCCTGGTGGACGGCTTCAACATCTCGCCAAACAACGCCCTCGGTGACGGCGTCGACAAGCCGGATGTTCCTTATCTCGCCGGCTTCCCCTTCCTCGCTCCCCCGCACTCCGGGTTCGACCGGATCCACGACAACTCGGCCATGCTGCAGAGCGGGCGGTTCTCGGCTTCGGTGACGTGGACCACGCCGGATGGCAGGACCGGAGTCGGAACCCCCATCGGCGTTGCGGGCAACACGCAGGGATTCTGGTTCTTCTCGCCCGACAACATCGAGCTCACCGTGAAAGTGCTCGACGGTACCGCGATCAACGGGCATTTCTGGGTTTTCTACGGCTCGATGACGAACGTCCAGTTCACGCTCACCGTGACGGACAACCAGACGGGCGCCCAGAAGACATACAACAATGCTCAGGGAGAGAACTCCAGCCTGGCAGACACTTCCGCGTTCTAGCGCTTCTTGATTCACCACTCTCAGGGGGCCAGTCGGCCCCCTTTTTCTTTGCGCCGGCGACCGGGAGCCGACTCACCCCAACCCTCTCCCGCCGGGAGAGGGAGTGGGCTGCGCGGCGGCCAAGCATGCTGCCGCCCGGACAATTACCAGCCGACCGTGCGCTGCACGAACCAGAAAAGGCCGATGGCCGCGATCAGGATCGAGCCCGGGATGACGATGCGGCGGCGGTACCAGGGCTTGTTGCGCAAGGGCAGACCCACCAGAACAAAAGCGATCGCGATGATCGAAAGCTGGCCGAGCTCGACACCCGCGTTGAAGCAGAGCAGCGCCGGAAGAAACTCCGACCGGGGAAGGCCTTGCTCGGACAGCACGCCCGCAAATCCCATCCCGTGGAGCAGGCCGAATCCAAACACCAGCGCCACGCGCCAGGGGCGCAGCTGCGGCGTCAGGATGTTCTCGACGGCGACGTATACGATCGAGAGCGCGATCAACGGCTCGACGATGCGCGGCGCAAGCGAGACGACGCCGTAGATCGTGAGGGCGAGCGTGAGCGTGTGGGCCACCGTGAACGCCGTGACCTGCAGGAGGATCGGTCTCAAGCGGACCGACAGAAGAAAAATCCCGAGGACGAAGAGGATGTGGTCGGTCCCCTTCGGCAGGATGTGGGTGAAACCGAGGGCGAGGTACGTCCGCGCGACCTCGCTGCGCGTCATCGGAACGATCTCCGCCTTCAACGCGAAGGGCTCGCTCTCGGCGGGCCCCTCGACCCACTGGCGCGCGGCCTGCTGGTCGCCATCGGTCCGGATCGTCAGCATGTAGGTGCCGAGTTTCACGGCGTTGGACCAGGTGAACGCCTTCGCGCCGCCAGGAACCTCGCCGGAGAGGCGCAGCGTCAGCTCCGATGCGTCGGCAACCGGCGCGCCGCCGGGAAGCACGAGCGCCACCCGCGGCGCAGCCGGCTTGCCGTCGAATTCGATCCTCGCGCCATTGAGCGAAGCCGCAATGAGGCCGCCGACCTGCCGTTCGAGCTCCGCGGTCAGGTTCTCGATCCTGCCGAGCCGCGGATCGATCGTGCCGGAAACGCCAAAGCCGGGCGGCAGGTGCTCCCGGTCCACGACCGCGTCGATCTCGTAGGCGCCGCCCTTGTGAAACCGCGCCGTGACGCGAATCGTGCCGAGCTCGTGCGCCGAAGCGGCGGCGGCAGAGAGGATGATGAGCAGCGCGGCGGCCGCGCGGCGGCCTCGCGTCACGGGGCCGGGGAGGCGGCGCTCGCGCCGGGAAGCTCGAAGGTCAGCGAAGCCCAGATGCTCTGCCAGTCGGCATTCGAATTGCCCACCACCGGCACCATGTGGACCGCCTTGACGAGCCACGCGCCTTCCTTCGGCAGCCGGAGCGCGACCCGGCCGCTCGCATTCGTGCGCTGCGCGATCTTCTTCTCCGGGTCGTCGCGGGAGAGCGCGACCACGAGCGCTCCGGAAAGCGGCTTGCCTTCGAACATGAGGCGCACCGGTAGCTCGTCGCCGGCCTTCATCGCGTATGGGTTCTTCTCCGGTACGAGCTCGAGGGTCAGACCGAGGACCCGGTCGTAGCCCGTCGTTGCCGAGCCGCCGGCCTCGACGAGCGACTTCGCCGAGCGCGAGAAGAGCTCGCGCGAGGGCTTCTGGCTGTGGCCGCCCTTTGCGCGCGCCGCGATCACGGCCTCGAGGCCTTCTTCCTTCAGGTAGGTCTCGAACTTGGCGGCCTCGAGCGAGACCTGGCTGTCGAGGCTGCGATATCCGATGAGGAGCAGGCCCGGCTGGTCGACCCGAACGGAGCCCGCCGGCTCCTCCGCCGCCCGGCCGCCGATCGGGGTCTCGCCCGCGTCGGTCACGAGGACGAACCGCGCGATGATCGCGGGATTGCGCGGGAGCGCGTCGCCGCGAAATCCCTGCCCGACGAAAAGCCCCACGCCGAGCGTCGAGCCCACGGCGGGCCGGAAAGTCGAGGGCTCGATCCAGAAATCATGGGCGAAGGCGGGAGCGGCGAGCAGCAAGGCCGCGGCAAGCAGGGCGATCCGCGGGGTCACGGGGCGCCCGGCTTGCGGCGCAGCTCCATCGTCCAGACGCGCTCCATGCGGCCGCCCTCTTCGGCGGCGCCGAGCACCGCGGTCCACGCGTCCTGTCCGAAGCCCTTCCATACCAGCCGCACTGCCCGTTCTTCTCCCGTCCGCCCGCCCTTGCCGCGGAACACGAGGTCTGCCTTCTCGAACCTGCCCGTCAGGTGGAGTACGCCCGGAAATGCGCTGTGGATCTCGTCGAGCTCATAGAGCCGCCGGGTGGGGTCCCAGGCGAGCACGGCCAGCGCGGTGACGTGGCCCATCGGATTGCGGGCGTCGTAATCGAGCAGAAGGGAAAAGCCCCCCGGCCCGGGCCGCACGGTCACCGTTCCGTACCCGCCTTCGCCGGGAACTCCCTCGTAGTCTCCCCGCTTGTAGCGGATCGGCTCGGTCCAACTTTCCGTGAACTCCCAGGCGCCGACCAGGACGGAGAGCTTCTTCATCTCCTGCGCGGGCTCGACGAATCGCACCGGCCGCTCGGCTCGCTCCTGGTCTTCGGCGTCGGGCTTCGAGACCGGCGTCGCGGTGGGCCGCAGCGGCGCCCCGAGCGCCAGAAACAGCACCCCGGCGAGAAGGGCTTTCGTCATCCCTTCGCGACGAACTGGTCGAACAGCTCGACCTCTGAGCGGCTGCCGATGGCGAGCGGCATGCGCTCGTGCAGCGAGGACGGCGCGACGTCGAGGACCCGCTGTGCGCCCGTCGAGGCCTTTCCGCCCGCCTGCTCGACGACGAAGGCAAGGGGATGACATTCATAGAGGACCCGCAGCTTGCCCGTGCCCGCGCCTCCGGTGTCGGCCGGATACAGATAGATGCCACCCTCCAGGAGGAACCGGTGCACGTCGCCTACGAGCGAGGCCGAGTACCGCGTCGCGTACGGGCGCCCCGACCCCTTGTCCGGCGCCTTCAGGTGCTCGACGAAAGCGCGGACGCAAGGCGCCCAGGTGTGCGCCCGCCCCTCATTGACGGCGTAGGCCTTGCCGCGATCGGGCATCCTCACGTCGCGGCGCGTCAGCAAAAACTCGCCGATCGCGGGGTCGAGTGTGAAGAGGTGCACCCCCTCGCCGGACGTGTAGACGAGCAGGACCGCCGGGCCGAACAGGAAATACCCGGCGGCCACCTGTTCGTGGCCCGGGCGCAGGATGTCCGCGACCGTTCCGTCGCGCCGGCGGCGGATCGAGAAAATCGTCCCGAGCGTGCCATTGACGTCGATGTTCGAGGAGCCGTCCATGGGATCGAAGAGCACGGCGTAATGACCATCCGCGAGCCTGCCGCCGAACACGACCGGTTCTTCCATCTCCTCGGAAGCGGCAAGAGACACGAGACCGCCGTAGTCGAAGGTCTCGAGCAGGATGTCGTTGGCGAGGACGTCGAGCTTTTTCTGCTCCTCCCCCTGACTGTTCGAGGAGCCCGCGAAGCCGAGCGACTCCGACAGCCCTGCGCCGGCAAGCGCAGCGGCGATGCGCTTGGCCGCGACGCCAAGCCGCACCAGGAGCAAGGACAACTCTCCGGTCGAGCCCGGCGAGAACCGCTGCTCCTCGAGGACGAACCGGTCGAGCGTCAACGGGGCGATGCGCATCGAGACCAACCTGCTATTTCTTCTGGCGGGCGATCTTCCAGCGGCCCGTCGTGATCGGCGCGTTGCCGCCGGGCGTCGTCGTGAAAGTTCCCTCGATCGTGTCCCCGGACTGGCGGCCCACGAATGTCGTCTGCACCTGGCAGTCGCACGCCGGATCGGTGTAGGGATCCATCGTCCCGCGCAAAACGCCGCCCGCCGCATTGACGAAGTTGATGTTGAGCATCTGCGGAATCACGCCCGGGTCCTGGGCGCCCTTGGGCACCATGAGAACGTCGCCGCGCCCGACCTTCTCGCCCGCCTTGAACTCGAACACGATCGACCCCGTGCGCCCGGTCGCTTCGCTCGAGTACTCGCCGACCCATTTGCCGGCGAGCGCGCCGAGCTCGGAGCCCGCAACCGGCACGGGGGGCGCCGGATTGCTCGACGCGCAGGACGAGGCGAGAATAGCCGCAAGCAGCCCGAGCGCAGCGGATCGAAAATAGGACGCCATCGATCTACCTCCCGATGCCCGGCATCTTACCGCCGGATCGATGCCCGCTACGGAGCCTTCGCCCATTCGAGCCAGGACGGCTTCGGATCGCCGGCGCTCGTCTCGAGACCGCGACTGCCGAGGAAAGCCGCGCGGCGCCTTTGCGCGACCGACTCTCCCGGCACGCGCTCCTCGGGCGGGGCGTCGCGCAGAGCCACGTAGCGCGCGAAGAGCAGGGCTCGGCCGTCCGCCTTCGCGAGGAACCGGCGAAGGGCGCGGATGAACGCCGCCTGCTTGCCGGGGCTCGACGCGTTCTCCGGAGAAGACGAATAGCTGACCGTGGGAAACGCGACCGGACGGCCCCCGGCGCCCTTCAAGATCAGCGGCCAGTCCTTCTCGAGCGCCTCGGGGCCGCGCTGTTCGAACGGCCTGTCCTTGAGGAATGGGCTATAGATGTAGAGCAGCAGCGGGCTCTTCCCGTGGAGGGCGGCCGCGACTTCGGGCGCGGGGCTCTCCGACGGCGCCATGGTCGTGACGCCGACGAGCAAATGCGGCGCCTTCTTTCCGAGAAACTGCACGGCCCCCTCGAAAAGCCGACGGTAGGCGCGCAATTCGCCCGGCCTCCTGGCGAAATAGACGTCCGCGGCGTCGCCGAGGGAAATCGTCTGGAAATCGAGAAGAGCGGGCAGCAGAGCGTCGAGCAGCCGCCCGAGGCGCAGCGACAGCTTCGGATCGTCGAACGCCACACCCTCGAGGTCCGCCGGCACGTCGCGCGCCGCCTCGGTCACGAGCGGGAGATCGAGGTGCAGCGTCGCACCCGACTGCCGCAACAGCCGCGCCGTGCGCGTGATCTCGGCCACGTCGTACTTGCGCGGCGACGGCTCGGCAGCCGCCCACGAGAGCGTCAGCGCGAAAAACGAGGCTCCCGTCCGCCGGACCATTTCGACGGTTTCCTGCCGCATCGCTGCGGTCGTGGTCGCCTCGAGGTTCAACGCGACGCCGATCGCGGGAGCGGGAGGGGGCGCCGCGGGACCGGCCGGGACCGCAGGAACGGGAGCCGTCAGGGCGAGCAGCGCGGCGAACAGGAGACGCACCGCCACATTATGGCGGAGCCGGGAAAAGAAACCCCTCTCTTCTACGTCGGTGAACCGACCAGGACAACGGGCCCCGTCGGCGCGGCCAGTCCGCCGCGCGGCTCGATCGTCACGGCAAAGTTCTGCGCGCCGGGCTCGGGAAAGTCCGTGGACTCGAACAGGGCGCCCCCGGACCCGTCGGCGTCGAAGACGCCGGCGTTGACCGGCTTGCCGTCCAGGAAGACCCAGAGCTCGTACTGGCGGTCGGCCGGCAGCGCGGCGAGGCTGCTCGCGACGAGGATGCCGCGCCTGGCCTTCGGGCTCCAGAACACCCGTCCGCGCGCCCCCGGCTGCGGTTCCTTGCCCCCGAGCCGCATCATCTGAACGTCGTCGCTCTCCAGCACCCGCGCCCGCAACACGCGCTCGGCGAGCGCGGTCTCGGCCGACTGCAGCCGGCCCGCGAGCTCGGCGGATTGGCTGCGGAGATCCTCGCCCTGACGGCGCAGGCGCGCGTCGTCGAGCCCCACCGCAACGAAGAGCAAGGCCGCCGCCGCGGCGAACACGCGCCAGACCCCGGTGGAAACCGGGCGGGCAGTCGCAATTCGGGCGGGCCCGAGCGAGGCGAGGATGCTCGCGCGCACGTGCGGCGCGGGTGTGACCGGGCGCACACCCGCGGCCAGCGCGGTCGCCGCCCCGCGCAGGTCGCGGAGGAGCTCCTCGCACGTCGGGCACCCCTCGGCCAGGTGCCGGGCGAGCTCCGCCTGATCGGCGCCATCCACGATGTTGAGGGCGGCCGCCGCGACGAGCTCTTCGTGCCGCTCGCTATGCGCCATCGCTTCCACTCCCAAGGTACGGGCGCAACCGCTCCCGAAGTTTCATCAATCCCAGCCGGACCCGCGTCTTGACGGTCCCGAGCGGTGTTCCCGTGCGTTCGGCGATCTCCTGCTGGGTCAGGCCCTCGAAATAGGCCAGTTCGAGCGCCCGCCGCTGGTCCTCGGGCAACTCCCCGACAGCGCCGCGGCAGATCTGTTCCCACTGGCGCCCGGCCGACGCTGCCTCGACGTCATCCCGCGAGGCCGGGCCCTCGCCGATGTCTTCGAGGCTTCGCAGCTCGGGGCGCGACGCCGACTTGCGCGAACGCACGCGGTCGATCGCGCGGCTGCGGGTCGCGATGAGTAGCCACGTCAGGACGTTTCCGCGCGCCGGATCGAACGACGAGGCGGCACGCCACGCGAACAGGAAGACCTCCTGCAGCACCTCTTCGGCTTCTCCACTCTCGCCGAGGACTCGCCGCGCCAGTCCCATCAGCCGCGCCGAGTGCCGGTCATAGAGCTCGGCAAGCGCGTCCGTGTCCCGGGCTTCCACCCGGGCCATCAACGCACGATCGGGGTCCTCTCGCCTCTGGCTCATGAGTTAGGCCGCAAAGTCTATCGCCATCCGCCGTCCGCTGTCTGACATACCATCCTCGCCACGGAGGGCCCATGCACCGACGCGATCTCTTCCGAACCGCTGCCTCGACCGGCCTTGCGCTCGGCCTCGCCGCGGCAGACCGTCCACTCTTCGCCCTTCCGGGCAAAGAGAAGCCGGCGTCCGACGACATCGTGCTGATGAACACCGCCCTCGCGCTCGAGCACCAGGCCATCTGGGCCTACGGCCTCGCGGGCAAGAGCGGGCTTCTCTCGGAGAAGGCCAAGGAAGTCGGACTGCTCTTCCAGGGCAGCCACGAGATCCACCGGGACCTGCTCGTGGATGCGATCCGCAACAAGGGCGCGGCGCCCGTCGAGCCGAAGAAGGAATACGTGTTCGGCGTGCCCCTGGCGAACGAGAAGGATGTGCTCGAGCTCGCCTTCAAGCTCGAGGTCGGCGCCGCGCGCGTCTACCTGTACGTCGTCGACCAGTTCCACGACCGCGCGCTCGCCGGGTCCGCGGCGAAGATCCTCTCGGACGAGGTCCTGCACGCGACGGTGCTGAGGAGTGTGCTCGGGCGGGACGTGGTGCCGACGTTCAAGCTGATCGAAAACTGAGGAGGCGGAGCCTGCTTCTTACTGCGTGATCCCTTCCGGAATCGCAACCGGCCCGTCCTTCAGATCCTCGCGGATGATCAGGTCGAGGAACATCTCCCGCACGCCCTCGCGCCCGCCGGTCTTGAAAGCCCGCCGCACCTCGGCGGGCCGCAGTGCGATCCCCGTCATCGTCTTCAGGTACTGGCAGAAGACGTAGGACCGCGAGCGGAAGGAAACGATCAGGAGGAAGAGGAGGAGGGTCGCACCGCCCCATATCGCCCAGTCCGCCTGTGTCAAAAGCTCAAAAGCGCCGGACATTTGCTCCAGTTTCCTCGCAATCAGGGTAACAGAATCAGCGCCGATCCTTGTCATCGATCGCGCCCTCGCGACAGAAACTCGCGCGCCACATCCTCAGGCCGCCGTCCATCACGATCCACGGCCGCATTCATGCGCCGCATGGCGTCGGCCGTGATCGAGCCGGAGATCGACTCGAGGGCGCGGCGCACGCGCTGGTCCTTCCACGCTGCCGCGCGGACGACGAAGGCCGCCTCGTACGGCGGAAAGTAGCGCCGGTCATCCTCGAGCACGGCGAGTCCCATCGCCGCGATGAGGCCGTCCGTCGAGTTGCCCGCGACGACGTCCACCTTGCCCTGCGACAGCGCCGGGTAGAGCAACCCGAGGTCCATCTCCGCCGGCCGCGCGGCGAATGCGAGTCCGTATGCAGCCGCGAGGCCCGGAAAGCCGTCGGCACGCTCGACGAACTCGTAGCCAAAGCCGGGACGCAAATCCCGGCGGCCGGCCAGGTCCGAGATCTTCGAGATTCCGAGCGCGCGCGCCTGGTCCGTCCGCATGACGAGCGCGAAGGTGTTCTCGAAGCCCAGTGGCAGCGCCCACACGAGGCCCCACTCGCGGGCATACGCGGCGGACACGCGCTCGCGCACCTCGACCGGGTCTACGATCGGCTTCTGCTTGAGGATCGCGGTGAAAGCCGTTCCCGAGTACTCCGGATAGAGATCGAGCTCGCCCGCAACGAGGGCGCGGTGGCAGACGAAGCTGCCGCCGAGATCGAGCTTTCGCTCGACGCGAAGGCCCGCGCGTTCGAGGGCCTGCGCGGCGATCTCGCCAAGAATGACCTGCTCGGTGAAATTCTTCGAGCCGATCCGGATCGGCCGCGCGCCGCCCGGCCGGCACGCGGCCGAAGCGAGCGCAAGCGCGAGGAGGACCGCGCACACGGCAGCAAGCCGGCGTCTCACTGTCTTGGGCCCACGCGCTTCTCGACCGCGCCCAGACCGAAGTCGAACAGGAGGGCGAGCGCCGCCGCCGGGATGGCCCCGGCGAGGATGAGGCGGTGATCCACCGTGGCCACGCCCCGATAGATCAGGACGCCCAGCCCGCCCGCGCCGATGGCCGCCGCGATCGTCGCCAGGCCCACGCCGACGACAACCGCGATCCGGATGCCCGCGAGCACGACCGGAAACGCGAGCGGCAGCTCGACGAGCCGCAGGCGCTCTGCCCGGGTCATCCCGATTCCGGTGGCGGCCTCGGTCACCGCGGGATCCACGCCGAGGATGCCCGCGTGGGTGTTGCGCAGGATCGGCAGCAGCGAATACACGACGAGCGCCACGATGGCGGTGCGGGCGCCGATGCCTCCGATCCACGGGACCGGGATCAGGAACCCGAAGAGGGCGAGGCTCGGGATCGCCTGCATCGCGTTTGCGAACCCGAGGACCGGACGCGCGAGCCCGGGACGGCGCGTCAGCGCCACGCCGAGCGGCACGCCGATCGCGACGGCGAGCGCGGTTGCCGCGACGACCAGCAGCAGGTGCTCGCCCGTCAGCGCGAGGATCTCGCCGCGCCGCTCCCAGAAGAACCGCGCAAGTTCCCTCACGGCCCGAACTCCGCGACGAACTCGCGAACGAACGCGTCCGCCGGCGAGCGCGTCAGCTCCTCGCGGGATCCGATCTGCCGGATCCGGCCGCCCTCCATCACCGCCACCCGATCCGCGAGCAGGAACGCCTCGCGCAAATCGTGCGTCACGAGCAGGACCGCAGCCTCCCACCGCGCGCGCCACGACTGGAACTCGCGCTGCATCGAGCGGCGCGCGATCGGGTCGAGGGCGCCGAACGGCTCGTCCATCAGGAGCAGTGGCTGGCCCGCCGCAAGGGCGCGCGCCACGCCCACGCGCTGGCGCTGCCCGCCCGAGAGCCCTCGCGGGCGGCGTTCTCCGAACTCCGCGGGCGGCAGTCCCACCATGGCCAGCAGGTCGTCGGAGCGCGCGCGGCGCTCGTGCTCGGGCCAACCCAGCAGGCGCGGCACCGCCTCGACGTTTTCGCGTATGGTCCAGTGCGGGAAGAGGCCGCCCTCCTGGATCACGTAGCCGACGCGGCGCCGCAGCGCGACCGGATCGTGCTCCATCGACCCCTTGCCGAGGACCCGCACCGTTCCCCCCTCGGTATCCACGAGGCGATTGGCGAGCTTCAGCGCGGTCGTCTTGCCGCATCCGGAGGGCCCGACGAGCGCGACCGTCTCGCCTTGCGCGACCGAGAGCGAGAACCCGGCCAGCACGGGCCGGCCTGGAACGAAGGCCTTGTGGACGTCGACGTATTCGAGGACGGGAGAGTTCAAGAGATTAGAATCCGATCATGGCGACATTCTACGACGCGGTGATCATCGGCGGCGGCCCCGGCGGCTCGACGGTCGCCACGCTGCTCGCGCGCGCAGGCCGGAGCGTCCTCGTCGTCGAACGCGAGAAGTTCCCGCGCTTCCACGTCGGGGAGTCGCTGCTGCCCTTTTCGCTGCCGATCTTCGACCGGCTCGGGGTCCACGACAAGATCCGCGCGGCCGGGTTCATGGAGAAGTACGGCGCGTTCTTCTGGAACGAGGACAACGGCACGACGCGGCCCGTGGTCTTTGCCGAGGCGCGCGACAGGAGCCACCCGAAGGCCTACCAGGTCAAGCGCGCGGACTTCGACGACCTCCTCCTGAAGCACGCCGCGTCGTGCGGGGCGCAGGTTCGGGAGCAGACGGCCGTCGAAGACGTGTTGTTCGAAGGGGATCGCGCGGTGGGCGTGCGCGTGCGCAGCGCCGGGTCGGCGCCCGAAGAGATCCGCGCGAAGGTCGTGGTCGATGCGTCGGGCCAGGGAGCCGTCCTCTCGCGCAAGCTCGGAATTCGGCATTTTGATTCGAAGCTCAAGCGTGCCGCGCTCTTTGCGCACTATGAGGGCATCCGGTGGCCCGAGGCAAGCCGGGAGGGCGACATCCTGCTGCCGATCGACGACGGCATCTGGTACTGGATCATCCCCTTCTCCGACGGGACCTGCAGCGTCGGAGGGGTCTTCGATCCCGCGGTCGTTCGCTTCGCCGACGGCGCCTCGGTCGAGGCGCGGTACGTGCAGATGCTGGCGAGATCGCCGCGCATGGGCAAGCTGCTCGCCGGATCCGTCCGCACGTCCGATGTCCACGGCGTCTCGGACTACTCCGCCACCTCGGAGAAGATCGCGGGCGACGGATGGGTCCTCGTCGGCGACGCAGCGGCGTTCCTTGACCCCGTCTTCTCGACCGGCGTCTTCCTCGCGCTCGCGACCGGTGAGCGCGCCGCGAGGACGATCGACCGGGCGCTCTCGCGGCGCGGACGCGTGGACAGCCGGGACTTCGCCGGATACGGCCGCGAGTCGGGCCGCATGTGGGCGCGATTCCGGCGCTTCGTCTACGCGTTCTACGACCCCGTCTTCTTCGAGGCCTTCTGCACGCCTCAGCCTCCCGAGCGCATCCGCGCGGCCGTCGTCACGACGCTGGCCGGCGGCGTCGAGCGCGTCTCGCCCGCCCTGTGGTTCTGGACGAAGCTGATGTTCGTCGGGGTCGGGATCGACCGGACGATGCGGCGGCTGACGGGAAAGACCGCGCCCGCGACCGACTAGTTTCCCGAGAGCGCCTGCTTCAGATCGTCCTGCACGGGGCTCGGCCCGAGCCAAACCGAAAAGAGCGCGTCGGCGAAGTCCCGCCCCTCGATGGTTCCGGCGTTGGTGCCGCGCACGGTGACCTCGGTGCCCTTGTCGGGGGCCCAGGTCATGTCGATCTCCTCGCCTTCCTTCATGTCGGGGATCATCTTTGCGAACTGGTCGAGGCGCGACTGGAGTTTGGGGAGCGCCGCCTTCGAATTGAGCGCAAACCCGTCGGCGACGGCGCCGCTCACCTTGGCGCCCTCGACGTTGCGCAGCATGTGCAGTCGCATGCTCTTGATCTGACTGGACGAAATCAGCGTCGCGGCATCCTTCGAGGGCGTCTCGACGTAGAGGGAGGCGACGTAGACCTTGAACATCATCTTCTTGCGCACACCCGCGCCGTTCAACTTGAGGGCCTTCCCGTCCACAGTCATGGTGTCGGGCACCGTGACGCCCCCGACCTCGGCGGCGTAAGCCGCGCAACCGAACGCCAGGACGAGCACTGCGGCGAGACTCAGGACCTTCTTCATGTCGAACTCCTTCACCGTTGGGTAGGAATCCTAGCAATTGTACCGGCCCGCTGCGCGGGCCAATTACGAGTTCAAACCAGAGCCCGATCTAATTGGCGGTATACCGCGATCGCGCCAGATCCACGATCTCGCTGATCAGCTGCGTGTACGACTTACCCGCCTTCTTCGCGGCCATCGCGAACTCGGCGCCCGAGGCGAGCCACGGATTGGGGTTGGCTTCGATGACGTAGACCTCGCCCTCGCGCGTCAGGCGCATATCGATGCGGCCGTAGTCGCGCAGTTTCAGGGCCTGGAAGACGGCCAGCGCCGTGTCCGAGAGGCGTTTGGCGGTGTCCTCGTCGAGGTCTTCCGCGGGCGCGGACTTCGTCACGCGGTAGTGTTCGGTGTCCTTCTCCCACTTGACCTCCTTGCCCGCAATTTTCGGCGTTCCCTCGGGCAGCTTCGAGAGATCGAGCTCGACCATCGGCAGCACCTCCGGGCTCTCGTTGCCGAGGACCGCGGCGTACATCTCGCGCCCCTCGATGTACTCCTCGATGAGCGCCGGGGAATCGAACTCTTCCTGGATGTAGTGGATGCGCTCCATCAGTTCCTTGACCGACCCGACGACCGAGCCCGTGTCGATCCCGATCGAGCCGTCCTCGGAGGTCGGCTTGACGATCAACGGGAAGGCGATGTCGTGGGAGTGGTCGAGCTTGCCCTTGTAGGACGTTGCGAAGAAGGGAGTCCGGATCCCGTGGAAGGCGAAGATCTTCTTCGCGAGCGCCTTGTCCTGGGCAAGGTACAGCGCATGCGGCCCGGCTCCGGTGTAGGGCTTGCCGAGCAGATCCAGGTAGGCGGCGAGGTTCATGTCCATCGTGTCGTCGCCGGCGTAGGACTCGGTGAGATTGAAGAAGAGGTCCGCGTCGGCCCGCGCCAGCGCGATGAGCGACTGGTCCCGGCCGTCCACGACCTGGTACACGGCCTCGTGGCCGAGCTTGACGAGGGCCTCGAAGATCTCCTCGCGGTCGTGCTTTTCCTTTTTCCTCTTGCGCCGCGGCTTGCCCCGAGTCTTCGAGGGCTCGGGCGGCGGCGGCGCGGGCTCGGGCTCCTCCTCGAAGACGTCGTAAAGGACCGCGATCTTGAGTTTTTCCCGGCTCATGCGCTTGCCCTCCTGCCGGTCACGGCTGCACGAACTTGCCGCGCGCCAGGTAGTTCATGGCCAGAGCCGTCGTGTACGCCGTCACCTCGGTCAGGTTCTCCTTCTCGCTGCGCACCGCGGCGCGCAGTCCGAGCTCGCCCACCCGCGCCTCGATCGACTCCACGAGCCGCTTCACGAGCGGCCGCTGCACGCCGGTCCAGTACGTCACCTTGTCGATCAGGGCCTTGCGGTTTTCCTTCAGCAGGTCGGCCGCGGCCCGCGCGCCCTTCTTCTTGCGGCGCGAGACCGGGAAGATGTCGGTGAGATCCGCGTCGAGCGCCAGCTCGACCGACTGGCCCTCCTCCTCGAGCGCCTTCTTGTAGAAGTCCTCGACGGTCGTTTCCATCTCCTCGACCGTGATGTCGGTGTGGCCCTGGGGCCGCACGGGCTCGGCCGAGCGAAGCCGGCGCCCCATCCGGTCCACGTACCGCAGCTTCGTCATGGCGCCCCAGCCCTTGTAGCGCTCCCGCCACCGAGAACGCGGAGTCAGCCACACGGCGAACGTCTCGGCAAAGTCCTCGTCGGGGTGCTTCTGCGCGTACCAGCCGGCGATGTGCCGCACGAACTGCCGCGAGAACGGCACCGGGCGGTACCCGTCGCGGTACGGCCGCCGGAACGGCCCGAACAGGTCGCGCCACTCCGGCGTTCGGTAGAGCGCGTATGCGTAGTTGAATGCGTGACCGGCCTCGTGGCGCAGGTACATCATGATCTCGTGTCGGTCCTCGAGGTCGTTCATCTCCTTCTCGAGGCGCGCGAGTTTCGGATCGGCGAGGTAGAACGGGATGCCGATCACGGGCTCGCCCGAGGGACAGCCCCATTCGTCCGAGAGATAGCAGAGGGGGCGAAAGCGCGAGAGACCCTTGCGCTCGAGCTCGCGGTAGAGCTGCTGCACGAGCCGTTCGAGCGGGGAACCCTCGAGCTTGAGGCCGAGTTCCTTGATGGGCTTCGACAGGATTTCCTGGACGTCGGGCGGGGCTTTTTCGAACGCTCGCAAGGTATCTCGAAAAAAGGTTAGCACAGGTCGCCGGACAGGGACGACGAGCGAGGGCTACAATGGCCGCGGAGGTTTCATGGCCGATCCAACGATCAAGATCACTCCGAACGGTCCCTACCGCGTGATGGGCCCGATCGCGATCACGGACCCGCAGGGCAACGTCGTTGCCGTCGAGGACGGAAAAGGCGTCTCGCTCTGCCGCTGCGGCGCCTCCGCGAGGAAGCCTTACTGCGATGGCTCGCATGCCCGCGTCGGCTTCGACTCGACGGAGTCGGCCGTCAAGAGTTAGCAGGCTTTGGTCTCCGGCCTCGCGCTGATCCTCGCACTCGCGGCGGATCCGCTTTCGCCCATGCTGGCGGTCGACCTCGACGGCGACGGCACCGAGGAGACCGTGACGGCCGCACCCGGGCGCCGCGACGGCGACGTGCGGCTCGAGGTCCGCGATTCCAAGGGCAAGAAAGTCGCGAACGCGAAGGCGCCGGCGCCCACGCCCGGGGGCGACGTCGTCCAGGTCGTGCTGACCGCCGGCGCGCTCGGCAGCCCCGGTTCGCTCATCGAGGTCGCGGCCTCGACCGATGCGTCGGAGTGCGTCTCCGTCTGGCGCTTCAAGCAGCGCGGGCTGGCGCGGCTTCCGATTCGGGGAGCCGACGGCAAAGAGCTCCCGGACTGCGCGCGGCCGGGCGAATGGACATGGACGTGGAATCAGGAAGCCGAAGGCCGGCCATCGGCGCTGGTCCGCGAGCGCACGGAGAAGGTCGAGAACGGCGTCCTGCGAACCCGCGAGACGTTCGCGTTCGCGGGATTCAGCCTCGACCGGGACGCGCGACGTTCCGGTTCGGAAATCAACGGCGTGCCCATTCCCTCCTGGTACCCGGCGACCTTCTACGCGAGGCCGGCGCTCGAGATCCTCTACGGCCGATTCGATCTTTCCCGCATGCGATCGGAACCGACGCTGCGGGTCGAAGCGGACCTCGAGCGCGGCATCTTCGCGCTGCGCTTCACCGGGCCCGATGGAGAGCTCGCATTCCCGGTCGAATCGTACGAGGCGAAGAAAGCCAGCGCGGCCCTCGGGGCCCGGGTCGAGGGAAAGGACGTCCGTGCCTCCGTCCGGCTCGGCGGCGACGGCAGCGTCCCCTACGAAATCGAGGTCGCGGGGCTCGGAGCCCCGTTCGACCAGATTTACGTTCCCGCCGGAGGCTGGAAGGGCGAGTCGCCCAGGCTCTTCGCGATCGCGGCCGACGAGCTCGCCGCCCAATGCCTCGCCGGGACCTGGCTGAACCCGACCGGCAAGAACACCGTCATTGCGACCGAGGGCGCCCCCCCTTACCGCCTGCGCGTCGGCGAGGCGCTCTTCGCGGTGGACATGGCAAGCGCCCGGCCGCCGTTCGACCTCCTGCTCCTGCCGGCCGAGCCTTCCGAGGGGGCCTGGGGCGTCGTCCTGCGCGGGCCAAATGCCTTCGAGCGCGTGCCGTTGGCCTGCGGCGGGCCGGGCCCGACCGGATGCCGGGCCGAGGGCCCGGGAGAGAAGCTGCGCCGCCTCGGGGCGCGCATGAACGCGCACTGATCCTGGGAGGTTGACGGGGGCGCCTGCGCTGTCTAACCTCTGTCAAGAAAGAGATCTCCATGGAACAATGGCTCGTCGGGCTTGCCGTCCAGACGGTCGGCGCAGGTCTGCTCTGCGCGATCCTGCTGTACCTCTCGCGAGGCAAGGGAAGCCGCGTCCTCCAGGGCGCCGGCTTCGCGTGGTTGTTCCTCTTCATCTCTCTGCTGTCGCTCGGGGTGATGAGCGCCCTCGCGCTGCCCCACAGCCTCGAGGTTTACCAGTACTGGAAGCTGCTCTTCATCGTGGCGCTCTGCGTGGCCACGATCCGGATGGATCGGGACATCTCTCTGGT
The DNA here is from genome assembly GCA_031360505.1 of Acidobacteriota bacterium. GTDB lineage: Bacteria > Acidobacteriota > Thermoanaerobaculia > UBA5066 > Gp7-AA6 > DAHUXD01. The sequence continues at coordinate 10,701 of JANMBR010000151.1, read as the reverse complement.
CAAGCCGCTCGCCGTCGCCGCCGTCGCCGCAATTCCGTTGTCGCTGCTGATCATCGCGATCGCGCCGCACGCTGCGGGCGCCACCAGCCCCCGCTTCCTCGCCATCCACCTCGGCATCCTCGGGGTCGGCTGGCTGCTCGCCGCCGTCTTCATCTACCAGAGCCCCAGGGCGGGGCTCGGGCGCCAGTGCGCCGGAGCCGTCGCCCTCCTGAGCGCCGGCGTGAGCCTGGCCTCCGCCGTCTTCCTCACCCTCAACTCGGCGGCGACGAAACTCGCGGCCGGGCCGGCCCCCGTGACGAACAGCCCGGCGCAGGGGTTTCTCCTGCTGCCCTACCTCGGGTTCCTCGACGTGCTGCTCGAGATGCTCTTCGGCATCGGCCTGATCATCTGGGCGATGGAAGACACCGAGCGGCGCCTCGCGGCGCTCCACGCACGCACGGTGGATGACACCCGACGCTCGCAACGCAAGGCGTGGCTCGACCCGCTGACCGAGACGCACAATCGGTTTTTCCTCGACGAAGTCCGGCCGGAGCTCGAGGAGAGCGACGCGGGCGGGTCGATCGTGCTCATCGACATCGACGGCCTCAAACGGATCAATGACGAGGAAGGCCACGAGGAGGGCGATCATGCGATCTGGACCGTCGCCAGCGGCATCAAGAAACTCGTCCGCGGCAACGACCACGTCATCCGCTGGGGGGGAGACGAGTTCCTCGTGATCCTACCCGGCATGGACGAGGAGCTCGCGCGGCGCCGCTTCTACATGCTCCCGGCCAAGATCGACGAGGTCAAGCAGTCGGCGCGGCCCGGCGGCAAAGCCTACCTGAAGTTTCTGGCTGCCTCGGTCGGGGTCCACCCCTTCTCGCGGCGGGTGTCGCTCGACATCGCCCTTGCGCAGGCCGACCGCGTCATGTACGAACGCAAGCGCGCGCATCGCGAGCTGCGCGGGCCCGCAAAAGAGAGGACCTGATGAACTACTACTGGACCGAGTGTCCGAAATGCGGTTGCCAGGTGACGATCCACTTCATCGAAAACGCGGCCGGCCTCGCGGGCTCCGTGCGCCGATGGTCGTCGGATCGCACGACCAACGACGGCCGGCAGCTTCAGGTCGCCCGCGCAGACATCGGTCTCGCCGGCAACTTCCAGGGCACCTGTGTCTGCGGCGGGCCCATCCCCGTCGACGCGGCCCGCATCGAGAAGGCGACGACGGAGAGGCCGGCGACCTGAATCTGAAGCGCGTTCCGATCGAAGATTCCTTCGATCTGCACTCGTTTCGTCCCGAAGACGTCGCCTCCGCGGTTTCGGAATACCTCGTGGAGGCGCGACGCGCGGGCTTTCGGCAAGTGCGCCTGATCCACGGAAAGGGCATCGGGGCGCGCCGCGCCGAGGTGCGGCGCCTGCTGTCGGCGCGCGAAGACATCGCGGACTTTTTCGACGCTCCCCCAGAGCGCGGCGGCTTCGGAGCGACGATCGTGGTTCTGGGCTAGACGGCCTCGATCTCGATGGTGAGCGGCATCGCCGCGCGGACTGTCTTGGAAATAATGCAGTACTTCTCGGCGAGCGCGAGCGTCTTCTCGACCTGCGCCTTCTGATCGCCGAGCAGCACGGCCGGAACGCGCGCGTGGATGACGGCCCTCTGCATCCGAAAGCCGCCGGCAGGATCCTTACCGAGCTCGCCCTCGACCCGCACCGTTGGCTCGGCGTAGGCTAGACCAAGTTTCTTGAGAAAGATCGCCCAGGTATTGAGGAAGCACGCGGCGAGCGAGGTCAAGAGGAGCTCTTCGGGATTGGCCTTGCCTCCCGATCCACCCAGCGGGATCGCTCCCGCGAATGCGATGGCGGCGCCCTCGGGGAGGTCGGCCTGCCCGGCCCCCGCGGCGTCTCCAGTCCATGCCGCGTTGACTTCGAACCGGTGGATTTCGTCCGTCTCTGCCATGCGGCGATGATGCCATAGTCGCGGGACGTGAGACGGCAGACGGTCGACGGCAGACGGAGCGCTCTGGTCGCGTTCGCGGTCGTTCTCGCGCTCGTGGGCGACGGCTGCGCGACGGCGCCGAAACAGACGCAAGCGACGCGGCAGGTCGCGGCCAATCCGCCCGCGATCGTCGATGGGCGCGTGCGGGATGCCGATGGGAAGCCCGTCGCGGGAATCGGCGTGCGGGGCATTCCGGGGGGCAAGGACGTTCCGTGGTCGCCCGTCGTTCAGACCGCGTGCGACGGACGATTCCGTCTGTCCCTGGCCGCGCCGGCGAGCTACTCCTTCGTCCTCGTGTGGCACGGAACGGGAGTGATCACGCCGCGCCCGGAGGACCCGTCGCGCACCAGTGTTTCCGTCGCGCCGGGGGCCCTGGTCCAGGGAGTGGACCTCACGTTCCTCGCTTCCGAGTGGCGGGACGTCACCGCATCCGCTCCGGCGACGACGCCGTCCTGTCCGTAGAGTCCCGTCTATAATTCTTTCGCAATGAAAACCGAGCTTCGCCGCGTGCGCTGCGTGATCAACAGCAGGGAAACCGACGTGTGGGAGGGCTACCGCCTCTGGGACGCGGCGCTCGACGCCGATGCCGGGTTGTGGAAGTGGTGCGGCGGCGAGGGCCTCTGCGCGACCTGCGCCGTCATCCCGGTCTCCGGCGCACAGAACCTGACGCCCTCGACGAAGCTCGAGCGCTTTTCGCTCGCCCTCTGGTTCGCCAAGCCGCTCGCGCTCGTGCGCGGACGCTGGAAAGACCGCGGCGTGCGCCTGGCCTGCCAGGCCTACGTCAAGGGCCCCGTCGAAGTCGTGGGCGTTCTCGGCGCCGCCGGGAAAGAGGCGCGCGAGGCGGCGGGAATTCAGTAGGCCTCCTGACTCCCGGACCATGAACGGTTTCGCGCGCCGCCTCGCCTCCGTCACCGCCGCGGGCGGCCTCCTCTACATCGGCGGATCGTACCTGGCCGCGCGCGCTCTGGCGAAACGGCTCGTTTCCCCCGAGGGCTTCGCCCCGGCGCCCGGACGCCACGAGGACCTCCTGGTCGCACTCGAGTCGAAAGCCACGATCGTCGCCAACCTGCGTCACCGCGGCTCGGCCCGTCTGCCGGTGGAGCTCTCCGCCATCTTCGCCTCGCCCGGCGAGCCCGAACGGCGGCCGACCATTCTTTTTCTTCACGGCAAGGGCGGCGACGCGAGCGAGTGGGAGCCCGACGCGCTGCGGGCGCTCCAGCTCGGATACAACGTGCTGATGCCGGACCTGCGCGGGCACGGTCGCAGCGGCGGCAGTTTCTTCACGTTCGGATTTCTCGAGAAAGACGACCTCGTGCTCACGATCGCGGCCGCCCGCGACGGGTTCGGCCTCGACGCGGAGCGGATCGGAATCCACTCGTGCTCGGCGGGCTCCTCGGTGGCTCTCGAGTTCGCGGCGGGCCATGCCGGGGTGCGCGCGATCTGGCTCGAGTCCCCCTTCGGCCAGCCGCGCGAGATGGCGCGGCACTACCTCTCGCGCACGACGCGGCTGCCGGCTCCGCTGCTCGCGCTCACGAGCCGTCTCGCCATCGCCCACGCGGTCGCGCGGGTCCGCGAGGAGCTCGGCATCACGGACGGCTCCGACGACCTCGCCGCGGTCGACCCGGTCCGGGCCGCGGGGCGCGTCACCGCCCCCATCCTGCTCGTCCACGGCGATGGCGATCGCCTCGTGCCCGCCCGATTCACCCGCGCGCTCGCCGCGGCCCTGCCCCCGCGCAGCGCCGTCTGGAACGTCTCGGGCGCGGGCCACTGCCATCACGCCGACGAGCCCGAGGCCGTAGCGAAGCTCGCTTACGCGCGGAAGTGGACGGAGTTTTTCGCGAACTACATGCCGGCGTAGGAGTCAGACCGCCGAAGGCTTCTTCCTCGGATCCACCGTCCGTCCCTTCAACTGCCCGCACGCCGCGGACGCGTCGGGGCCCTTGCTGCGCCGGACCGTGACGATGGCGTTGGCGTCGACGAGGATTTTCACGAAGGCCTCGATCGACGCCTCGTCGGGCCGCCTCCAGCCGGGCAGGTACGTCGGGTCCTCGTTCAGCGGAATGATGTTGACCTTGACCTCGAGACCGGACAGCAGGCGCACGAGGTGCCACGCCTGGTCCTCGCGGTCGTTGACGCCGGCGATGAGCACGTACTCGACGAGAATCCGCCGGCGCGGCTCGAGCGGCCAGGCGCGCATCGCGCGCATGAGTTCCGGAATCGGGTAGGTTCGCGTGATCGGCATGAGCCGCGTCCGGGTGGCCTCGTCCGCGGCGTTCAGGGACACGGCGAGGTTGGGCCGGCGCGGGAGCGCCGCGAAGGCCGCAAACGCCGGCGTGATCCCGGAGGTCGACACGGTCACCCGGCGCGGAGGGATGAGCTCGAAGAGGATCTCGAGCGCGGGGAGCACGCCGTCGAGATTCAGGAACGGCTCCCCCATTCCCATGAAGACGATTCGCAGACCCTCGGTCGTGCGACCGACCGCGTTGAGCACGGCATAGAGCTGGCCCAGGATCTCGCCCGCCGTCAGGTTGCGGCCCGCGCCGAGGCGCCCCGTGACGCAGAAGGCGCAATCGACGGCGCAGCCGGTCTGGGAGGAGAGGCAGATGGTGAACTTCTCGACGGGAGGGGTCGAGTGTCGCGGGTTGAGGACCGAGGGTCCGCTCGGAGCAACCGCGCGGGCGTCGGTGAACTCGTTGACCTGGGCAAAGGCGGTCGAGCCGGGCATGTAGACCGCCTCGATCAGCGCGCCATCGGAAAGGCGCAAGCCGAGCTTGACGCTGCCGTCCGCAGCTTCGTCGCGGCGCGCGATCTGGGGCAGGCGAATCGGCATCTCGGCCGCCAACCGCTCGCGCAGGGGGCCCGGCAGCTCGGTCATCTGGGAGAAATCGCGCCGCCCGCGGCGGTGGATCGCGTCGAAGATCTGGCGGCCGCGGTAGCGCGGCAGCTCCGCACCAACGGAGTACGCCTCCCACGCCGAGGGAGTTAGACCGAGGGGATCGAGCTCGCCCATGACGGGCGAGTCTATGCCGTACGCCGCCCGGGCTACTTCGCGACCTTGCGGGCCACGGCCTTGCGCGTGCGGACCTTGCGGGTGGGGTCGATGCCGAGGGACTTGAGCAAGCGAAGGTCCTTGAGGTTGATGCGGAACGCGGCGCGCTCGCTCGCGGTCGGGGCCTCGTCCGGCTCTACGGACGCAAGCGCCCCGGCGCGGCGCGAGCGCAACGCGCGCTCCCGCTTCACGCCGACCTTGGCGTCGAGGACCATGTAGAGGTTGTAGCCTTCGTCGCGAATCTTCTGGATGGAGTCGTGCACGCGCCCCGAGCCCGAGATCGACTCGTTGATCGCCTGCCCCAGCTCCTTGAGCATCGCGCGAAGGTGATCGGAGAGTTCCATGGCCGCAGCGATTATCGCTTCCGCTTCGCGCGAGAATCAAGGATCTTTGCCGCGGCAAAGAGTGCTATTCTCCTGATGTCGCATCGAGTGACAGAACGTCTGCCTCGCGCGTCCCGCCTGTGAGTTCTCCGCCCCGACCGCTCGTCCTTGCCTTCGTCTTTACGCCGCCGACGGATTAAGCTATTCGCGTGTTCTCCCGCCTCGCACACCTGACCTGCACGAAGTGCGGCGCGCGCTACGAACGCGACCGACGCGTCAACGTGTGCGCAGTAGCCGACTGCGGCGGCGCCCTCTTCTCCCGATATCACCCCGCGCGCATCGAGCGCGATGCGGCGAGCGATCGGCCGCGCACGATCTGGCGCTGGCACGAGATGATGCCGGTCGAGGATCCCGAGAACGTCGTCTCGCTCGGCGAGGGCGGCACACCGCTCTTGCGCGCCGGCCGCCTCGAAGCGCGCTCCGCCTTCCGCGACCTCTGGATCAAGGACGAGTCTGCCAATCCCACCGGATCCTTCAAGGCGCGCGGGCTCTCCGCAGCCGTCTCGAAAGCGAAGGAGCTCGGATACACGAAGATCGCGCTGCCCACTGCGGGCAACGCGGGCGGCGCCGCCGCCGCGTACGCTGCGAAGGCCGGCATGGAGTGCCACGTCTTCATGCCGGCCGATACGCCGCCTGTCTTCCGCATCGAGTGCGAGCGCTACGGCGCGAAGGTCACGCTCGTCGACGGCCTCATCGACGACTGCGGCCGCCTCGTCGCCGCGAGCGCGGCGCGCGAGGGATGGCACGACGTATCGACGCTGAAGGAGCCCTTCCGCGTCGAGGGCAAGAAGACCATGGGCTACGAGCTTGCCGAGGATTTCGGCTGGACGCTTCCCGACGCGATCCTCTATCCCACCGGCGGCGGCACCGGACTCATCGGCATGTGGAAGGCCTTCGAGGAGATGGAGGAGCTGGGCTGGATCGGCAGCGCGCGCCCGAAGATGTTCGCCGTGCAGGCCGAAGGCTGCGCGCCGATTCCGAAGGCGTTCGCCGAGGGCAAGACGGTCTCGGAGAAGTTCCCGAACGCCCACACCTACGCCTCGGGGCTGCGCGTGCCCAAGCCCTTCGCCGACTACCTGATCCTCAAGTACGTCCGCGACTCGGGCGGCTCGGCGCTGACCGTCACCGACGACGAGATGCGCGCCGCCTGCGACGAGATCGGCGCCGCCGAGGGACTCTTCGTCGCGCCGGAAGGCGGCGCGGTCTGGGCCGCCGCGAAGAAGCTTGTCGCGGCAGGCAGCCTCGCTCCCGCCTCGCGGATCGTGGTCTTCAACACCGGCAGCGGCTTCAAGTACCTCTGACGCGGGGTCAGACCTTCTCTAAGCGCTCGTCGGTGTTTCCCTCCTTCGAGGCGGCCCTCAGACCGTGGTTTGTATGTCTCTCCCATAGTCCGGAGGTTGTGAAGCCAGAACGGTGATCTTTCGAGCGACGGCGAACCGGGCTTTCCCATGCTCCTTCTTCTTCGCCGGATTTCAGGCCCCCACTTCTTTAACCGATTCGCCACCCCGCCTGCCGGAGCCGCGACGCCAACGCGGCCGCGGGGCCTCTGAAGCCTAGTAGACTTCCTCCACCTTTCGGGGAGGATCCATGCGATTCCTGCGGACCGTCGGCATGCTCGCGCTGCTGATTCCTTTTCGCCTTGCGGCAGTCACGTTCACTGTCACCAACACCAACGATAGCGGCGCGGGATCGCTTCGCCAGGCGATTCTCGACGCCAACGCCAGCCCCAACCCGCCCCTCGGAGCCGACGATATTGGGTTCAACATCGTCGGCAGCGGAGTTCACACGATCGCCCTCGCGTCGGCGCTGCCCGCGATCACGGATCCGGTCTTGATCGACGGTTATACCCAGCCCGGTTCCTCCCCGAACACCAACCCCACGGTCCAGGGGCTCAATACGGTCCTCACGATCGAAATCGACGGGACCGGAGCGGGAGGCAATCCCTGCCTGACGGTCAACGCGACCGATCCGAAGATTCTCGCGATGATCATCCAGGGGCTGGTCATCAACCGCTGTGTGGTCTCTGCGATTCGCGTCGGAGTCGGCGGAGACGGCGCCTACATCGTCGGCAACTTCCTCGGCACGGATCCGACCGGAAACTCCCGGCCGGGTGCGCAGGGCCGCGGAATCGAAATCGTGGGCGTGCCGGGTGTCGTGGTCGGGGGCCCGAGCCCCTTCGAGCGCAATCTCCTCTCGGGCAACACCGAAAGCGTTTTTGCTTACAACGCCGACGGTACGGCCGTGAGAGGAAACCTGATCGGTACGAACGCGGCCGGAACGGTGGCGATCCCGGGAGCAGACAGTTTCAGCCGGGGTATGTATGTGTTCGCGAGCTCGAATGTGACGATCGGTGGAACCACGACCGCCGATCGCAACGTGATCTCGGGCCATGACGACGCGGAAGGAATTTTGCTCGATTTTGGCTCGGCCACGATCCAGGGAAACTACATCGGGACGGACGTGACGGGCACGCAACCTTTGGGGAACCAGCAGGGAATCGCCGTCGCCGGGACGTCGCCGCTCGTGATACAGGAGAACGTGATTGCGGCGAACAGCATAGGGATCTACGGAACCGGCCCCAACGCGACCATTCAGGGCAACTTCATCGGCACCGACGAGACGGCGATACTCGACCTCGGCAACGTTGAGCTCGGGATCACTGCCTCGGACGATTGCACGATCGGTGGCACCTCGGCGGGTGAAGGCAATGTCATCGCACACAACGGCAAACAGGGGCCGCCTTCTTTCGGCGGCATCCTCGTCCCCTCCTCGCAGCACGTTCGCATCCTCGGCAATCGGATTTTCGATAACCAGCCGCTGGGGATCGACTTTGGTGGCGCCGTCGGCCCGACGCCGAACGATCCCGGCGACTTCGACGACGGCCCGAACGGGCTCCAGAACTACCCGATGATCACGAGCGTCGCCCCCGGCGCTTCGACGACGCACATCGAGGGACTCCTGAACAGCGCCGCATCGACGACCTTCGACATCGACCTTTTCTCCAATCCGGCGTGTCTGCCCCGGCCGCAGGACTATCTGCAGGGCGAGACGTATCTCGGATCGATCCAGGTCACGACGGACGGCTTCGGCAACGCCCCCTTCGCGACCGACGTGCCGTTCGTGCTGCAGGCGGGCCAGCCGGTCGCGGCCACGGCGACCGACCCGGCAGGGAACACGTCGGAGTTCTCGCAGCGCATCCTTTTCTCGATGAATCCGCCTTCGGGGCCTCCGGCCGGCGGGATGGGCTCGGCTCTGACCGGAATGCTCTTCGAGCCGGGGGCAACGGTTACGGTCGGTGGCGTCCCCGCCACCAGCGTCACCGTCATCGACCCGACGTTGCTCGTGGCGACCATGCCCACGCGGCCCGCGGGAAGCGTCAACGACGTCACCGTTCTCGTTCCGAGCGGACTGAGCGGCACGCTGCGCAACGGCTGGGTCGCGGACTTCCTGGACGTGCCGGGCGGACAGCAGTTTCACGACTTCGTGATCGAGCTCGTGGCCAACGGGATCTCGGCGGGAGTGGGCGGAGGGCTCTACGGCGTGGATCAGGCGACGTTGCGCCAGCAGATGGCGGTCTTCCTGCTCAAGGCAAAGCACGGCGTCTGCTACCTGCCGCCGCCCTGCGCGCCCGGCATCTTCGCCGACGTCGCCTGCCCCTCCGCCTTCGCCGACTGGATCGAGGCTCTGGCCGCCGAGGGGATCACCGGCGGCTGCGGCGGCGGTAATTACTGCCCGACCAACCCTGTGCGCAGAGATCAAATGGCGGTCTTTCTGCTCAAGGCCGAGCACGGATCGAGCTACGTCCCCCCCACCTGCACCGGCGTCTTCCCCGACGTCCCCTGCCCGGGAACGTTTACCGACTGGATCGAGCAGCTCGCCACCGAGAACATCACCGGCGGCTGCGGCGGCGGCAACTACTGCCCTGGCAATCCCAATACCCGCGGACAAATGGCGGTGTTCATTGTGAAGACGTTCGGCCTGCAATAGCAAGACTGCCCAACCCTCTCCCCCGGCGGGGAGAGGGGGTTCTGTTTCGATAGAATGCACCGTTCCATGCGCTACCAGTCAGTGCGGCCGCGCCTCGACCCGCTTCTGCCCACCGTGGAGAAGCCGGGCCGCTACATCGGTCTCGAGAGAAACGTCACGCGCAAGGACCTCGCGCAGGCCTCCGTGACGCTCGCGCTGGCTTTTCCCGACAGCTACGAGATCGGGATGAGCCACACGGGGCTGAAGATCCTTTACGAGCTCGTCAATCGGCGGGAGGACTTCGCCTGCGAGCGCGTGTATGCGCCGTGGGTGGACCTCGAGGCGAAAATGCGCGCGGCCGAGATCCCGCTCTTCTCGACGGAGTCGTTCGCTCCCGTCGGCGACTTCGACGTGCTCGGGTTCTCGCTGCAGGCGGAGCTCAACTACTCGAACATCCTGAACATGCTGGACCTCGCCGGGCTTCCGGTCTGGCAGCGCGACCGGCGCGAGTCCGATCCGATCGTTCTCGGGGGCGGGCCGTGCACGGCCAACTGCGAGCCGATCGCGGACTTCTTCGACGCTTTCCTCGTCGGCGACGCCGAGGAGGCGCTCAACGTTTTCCTCGATGCATACCGCGACGCGCGGACGCTCGGACTCTCGCGACGTGAGCTGCTCGTGCACCTGGCGCAGATCGAGGGCATCTACGTACCCTCGCACTACGACGTCGCCTACGCCGAGAACGGCCGCATCACCGCGATCACGCCGAACGATCCGCGTGCGCCGAAGCAGGCCAAGCGCACATGGGTGCCGACGTTGAAGCCCGAGTACTACCCCGACAAGCCGATGGTCCCCTCCGTCGAGATCGTGCAGGACCGCCTCGGCCTCGAGGTCATGCGCGGCTGCACGCAGGGCTGCCGTTTCTGCCAGGCCGGCTACTGGTACCGGCCGGTGCGCGAGCTCGATCCGGGCGACGTCGCGGAGATGACGAAGAAGTTCATTGCGGAGTCGGGCTGGAGCGAGGTCGGCCTGCTGTCGCTCTCGACGGCCGACTATTCGCAGATCGAGCCGCTCGTGAAGTGCCTGGCGCCGCAACTTTCCGACCGACGCGTGTCGATCTCGCTGCCCTCGCTGCGCGCGGAGGCGTTTTCCGTCGGACTGGCCGACGCCGTCTCCGAGGTGCGCAAGTCCGGCTTCACGTTCGCGCCCGAGACGGGCTCGGACCGGCTGCGCCGCGTCATCAATAAGACTTTTACCAACGCCGACATGATCCAGGCGGCCGACGTCGCCTTCGCGCGCGGATGGGACCTGATCAAGGTGTACACGATGATCGG
>JANMBR010000128.1:0-22014 GCA_031360505.1 Acidobacteriota bacterium | reverse complement strand
CCTTCTTGCTCTTCTTTGACTCTTGCTCGATGCGCTTCCTGAATTCGTCCACGAGGTCGTTCGGAATCGTGATCGCGAGGTTGTACTGCGCGATCTTCCAGCCCGCGTTCGTCGCGACGAGGACCCCGGAGCCCCGGCACGGCCCCATGTTCGGCGTGTCGAGCGCCTCGTCGAACCAGGCCACCGTGCGGTCGGGCGCGAACGTGATCCAGCGCGACACGGACTTGAAGCTCCACGCCTTGCCCTTCGCGAAGTACGGGTGTGCCCACTTGCGAAACTCGTCCCGTGTCCAGCGCTCCGACGCATCGGTTCCGAGGAAGACGGCGTCGGGAGTGAAATAGGAAAAGTACTTCTCCTCATCCGCCGCCGCGGCTGCGGCATGCCAGGCGTCGAGAACGCCGCCGATCGCGCCCGAGGCAAAGATGCCGTCGGCCGACTGGCCGACGGCCGCGAGGGCGACCGCGCCCAGCAGGAGTGCCAAACCGACGATTTGTTTCATCATTCTCCCGGCCGTTTGGCCAATCCGGCGATCTCCTCGTCCACGCGGGTCAGCAGCGCCTCCGTGGATGGCGCGAGCTTACCTTCCCTTCGGAGCTCCAGAAACTGGGCCCGGGCCTTTTCGTACCAGGCCCGCCCTTCGCGCGGCTCGATTCCGGCGCCCGCGGAATACGTCTTCCCGAGGTCGCGACACGTCTGCGCCAGCTCGAGGCGGGCGCTGACGCTGGCCGGATCCGCGGCGACGATGGACTCCAACGACGTCGCCGCCTCGACGAGGCGTCGTCGCCCCTCCGACGTGTCGCCCTTGGCGAGCAGGGTGTTGCCAACGTTGCGAATGCTCTCTCCGAGCCAGATCCGCGGGTTCGGATTGCCGGGGTCGGCCTCGGCAAGGCTTCGCAACAGTTCCGACTGCCGCTGAAACTGTTCCTCCGCTCCCACGGCGTCGTCCTGGTCGAGGAGTGTTGCCCCCAGCCCTCCCGACGCAAATGCGAGGTCGCGCTGGTACATCCCGTTGCCCGGCTCCCCGCGATGAAACCCGTCCGCGATCCGGACCGCTTCGCGATAGGCCCTGGCGGCTTCCTCGTCGTGGCCCCGCGCGATTTCCAGGTTGCCGATCTTGTAGTAACCGACGAAAACGCCCCGGCATACGGCGGCGTTGGACGCGTCCGACGCGCAGAGCTCCTGGTGCTTCTCGAGGCCGTCACGGAAAGCCGCCAGAGCCTCGTCCGCCGAGCCGGCGATCTGGAGCGCCGACCCGAGGGTCATGTCCGCACTCGCGATCCAGTGGAGGACCTTCCGGTCGCCCGGGGCCGAGGCTTGTGCCGCGACGAAGACGGCAACCGCTTTGCGCGAGAACGAGACGGCGGCGGCCGCATTGCCATCCAGCGTAAAGGCGTTGGCCAGATCGCTGTAGGTTCGGGCCAGGTCGTAGCCGTCCTGCGGGCGGGCCTGCGGCGATCGAATCAGCTGCTCGCGCAGGGCCACGCATTTGCGCAGGCTCACCTGTGCGCCCGCCATGTCTCCGAGCATGGCGGCCCCCCCGCCGGGATTACCCTGCAAGTCTGCGAGGCGCTGGTACCCGTCCGCGAGATCGCGCAGCAGCGACGCGTCCTCGCTCGCCTCCCGGGACAGGCTGTCCAGGTACGCGAGGCCCTTGGAGACGAGGAGCCGGCGCGCCGGCGTGGAGCCCGGCAGTTGCTTGATCGAATCGTGGAACTCGTTCAGGAACGAGTTGGCGAGCTGGCGCACGTCGTTGAAACGCCGCTGCGCCCGCGCCTCGGCGGCCCGCGCGCGGCGCGCCTCCCGCACGATCATCACGATTCCTCCGGCAAGCGCGACGAGCACGAGCGCCGCGGCCGCGAAGCCCACCCGATGGCGTCGCACGAACTTGCCGGCCCGATACCCGGTCGTGCCGCGCCGGGCGAGAACGGGAACTCCCGCGAGGTGCCGGCCGATGTCCTCGGACAGCTGGTCCGCAGACGGATACCGCAGCTCGGGCTCCTTGCGCATGGCCTTCAGGACGATGGCGTCGAGATCGCCGCGCAGCCGCCGCGCCAGGCTCGCAACCGTCTCGCCGCGAAGGACCAGCGGCGGCGCCTCGGCAGACGCCCCTGCGGGGGCCGGCTGCGCCACCGCCGTGCTGGGGCGCTCGGGATCCCGCTCGCAGACGACCCGAATCAGCTCCTCCGGGTCGCCGGTCGTGACGCGGTACGGCTGGCGTCCCGAGAGCAACTCGTACAGCACGACGCCGAGCGAGTAGACGTCGCTCGCCGTCGTGACGCGCCGGCCGCGAACCTGCTCGGGGCTAGCATACTCGGGCGTCATCAGGCGCATCATGGTTCCGGTCTCCGATCGCACCTCGGCCGCGCCCTCGGGCTGGAGCAGTTTGGCGATGCCGAAGTCGAGCAGCTTCGGCACGCCGGCGGAGGTGACGAAGATGTTGCCGGGCTTGATGTCCCGGTGCACGACGAGACCCTGGTGCGCGTGCTGCACCGCGGCGCAGATTTCCCGGAAGAGCCTCAGGCGATCATCGAGCGGGAGACGCCGGTGATCGCACCACTCGATGAGCGGCTCCCCCTCGACGTACTCCATGACGAAGTAGGGTTCGCCGGCCTCCGTCGTTCCGCCATCGAGCAGGCGCGCGATGTTCGGGTGGTCGAGCGAGGCCGAGATCTGCCGCTCGCTCCGGAATCGGCGCAGCGCATCCTCGCTCGCCGTGCCAGGGCGCATGAGCTTGATCGCGACCCTCTTCTCGAACTCTTCGTCCGCGCGGCCTGCGAGATACACCATCCCCATCCCGCCGTGGCCGAGCTCCGAAAGCACCTCGTAGGCGCCAATGCGGTCTCCGACGCGCGAGCGTGGCCGCTCGTCCACGAACGCCGCGAGGCGCCCGGCCGGCGCAGCGTCCACCAGGGTCCAGTCCCCCTCGGCCGACGCGGCGAGCGCCTCCACCTTGCGCCGCAGACTCTCGTCGCCGGCGCAAGCCGACGCGATGAAGGCCTCGCGCTTTTCCAGATCGAGATCGAGGGCGTCGCCGAGGATCTTCTTGATCCTCTGCCACTGCTCTTGGTCAGAGAGCGGCGGGGTCACACGGCCCCGTCGAGGCCCACCTCGTGCCGCAGCCAGGCGCGCGCCGTGCGCCACTCGCGCTTGACCGTCGCCGTCGAGATCCCGGCGACCTCCGCCGTCTCTTCGACGGTCAGGCCGCCAAAAAACCGCAGCTCCACGATGCGCGCCTGCGCGGCGTCGAGCTGTTCGAGGCGCGAGAGGGCGCCATCGATTGCCAGCAGATCGAAATCCTGCTCGGACGCATCGGCCACATCCACGCCCGCCGTAATACGGACGGCGCCCGCGCCACGCTTGGCCGCCTGCCGGCGGCGCGCATGGTCGATCAGGATGCGCCGCATCAATTGGGCCGCGATGCCGAAGAAATGGGCGCGATTCTGCCAGGACACGCGCTTCTGGCCGATCAGGCGCACGTACGCCTCGTTGACCAGCGCCGTGGCCTGGAGCGTGTGGCCCGCACGTTCATCGCGCATGTAGCCGGCGGCAATCCCGCGCAGCTCCGCGTACACGAGCGGGGTCAGCTTCTCGAGAGCGTCGCGATCTCCGCGGCTCCACTGCTGCAGAAGGGCCGTCACCTGCGGCTTTGCCGGCTCCATGATCGCCTCGGACTCCGTTCCAAGTGTGCGGAAGCGCGAAAGATTAAACCACAGACATTCCGCCCCGAACCCGTCAGCGGCCGGAAGAAATCCCGGAGCAGCCGGTCCTCCGCGCCTTCGCGCGCTCGAAGAGCGCCTGGCGATCGCAACACGAGGGACAGATGGCGGTCTTCATCACGAAGACGTTTCACCTGCAGTAGCAGCGGTGCGCTCCTGCGCCCTGCGGCGGATGCCGCGCAGCAGCCCGTGGCGGATCGCGCCCGAGAATGGGGCGATGAAGGCCCAATAGAGGCGAAATTTGCTTCGGGCGGACGGGCCGAAGCACTGCACGCGCGTCTCGGTCGTCAACCGTGACTTCGCCGCGCCAGCCTCGACGACCCGGAGGTTCCAGGCCGTTTTCACGCAACCCTCCTTCGCGAATGCTCGGAAGCCTTCGGGACCGGCGAGGGGCTCGAGCCCCCCGCCGAACCGCCAGAAGCGTCCGGCGAGGCCGAAGACGAGCTCTTCGCCCGGGACCTCGGCAAGCTTTGTGAAGCCGAAGCGCCGGAGGCGGTCGGCGATGGTTCCGCCGGCGTTGCCGCGGCGGGCGCGCAGGCCGTAGCCGCGCAGGGCGAGCAGCAGCTTCGAGGCAGCGGAGCCGGCGAGGTCGTGCTCGAGCAGCGCCTCCCACGCTCGCTCGCGCGGGACGCCGATCTCGATCTCGTGGCGCGAGAAGACGTCGAACTCGGGCAGCTCCACGTCGAGCGCGGTGGCGGCTACGAGGCCTCCAGTGCCTGGGCCGGCGCCGCCGCGAGCTCACCGCGCGTGGCCTCGTGCTCCTTCATGTACGCCTCGGCCTTCATCATGCGCTGCGTCCGCAGGAGCACGCGCGTCAGGTACGGGATCTGCGTCGGCTTGATCTGGCGCATCCACTCGATCCAACTCTTCTCGCCGCTCGTGTTGAGGATCGAGCGCCGCCAGGTCTCTGCGTAAAGCTCGAAGAAGCGCTGCGCGCCGAGGCGCGGCTCCCAGAGCACGTGGTGCATGTCGTACTTGAACCAGGGCTGCCCTTCGAGCGCCGGTGCGAGCTTCTGGAAGAGCTCCGTGCCGGGCAGCGGCGTCAGGATCGTGTAGCCCGCGCGCTGAAAACCGTTCGCCGCGACGAAATCCCAGAGCTCACGGAAGTGCGCCTCGTCCCAGTCCGGGTCGACGAGGAAGTTACCGGTCACTCCGTAGCCCATGCAGCGCGAGATCCGGGCCGCCTCGATGGACGAGGAAACGGAGGCGTCTTTCGCGATGTTCGCCAGGCCCGCGTCCGAGGCGGCCTCGAGGCCGAAGAAGATGTCGAAGTCCTTCGCAATCGGGCGCCACGCCTCGAGCAGCTCCGGGTGCCGGCACACGATATCGGTGCGGGTCTGGACGAGGATCCAGCGCTTCTTCACGCCCTTCTTGATGAGGGCGGCCGCGAGCTCGCGGCTGCGCTCGGGATGGTTCCAGAAGAGATCGTCCGCGATGAACACCGCGTCGCCCACCGACGCGAGGTCGTCCACCACGGCGCCGATCGAGCGCTCGCGGAAGGAGCGCCCATAGAGCTGCCACACCGAGCAAAAGTTGCAGCGGAAGGGGCAGCCGCGCGCGGTCTCGACGAGCCACACGGGCTTGAACAGCAGGCAGTGGTAACGGTTGCGGTCGCGCGCGACGTGGTCGCGCGCCGGCATGGGGACGTCGTCCAGACCCGTGCGCTCGCCAAGCGGCGCCGTCGCGGTCCACCCGTCGCGCCCGTTGAGCAGGAGGGCCGAAACGTCGCTGAGGGGGCGCCCCGACGCGAGCGCGTCCGCCACGGCCGGTACGACCTCCTCGCCGTCGTCCACGCACAGCGCGTCGATCTCGGGAACCTGCAGGGGCCCGGGGAATGCAGCCGCCGCGTGCCCGCCGACGAGGATGAAGACGGACGGGTCCGCCCGGCGGATCCGGCGCGCCGTCTCGACCACGCGGTCGTACTCGAGGGCGTGCATGCAGGAAATACCGACCATGCGGGGCCGCGTCTTTCGCATCCAGCCGGCCACGCTGCCGCCGAAGCGCAGATCCACGATCGTGGGGTCGTGCCCCCGCTGTCGCAGCGCAGAGGCCACGTATTCGAGCCCCAGGGGCTCGACGCGGAAGAATGGCCCCAGCCCGAACCGCTCGTTGCCCGGATCGGGGCGCATCAACAGGACGTTCATTGGTGCACCGTGAATTGTAAACTTGAACGACCCCATGGGAGAAATCCAGGCCCCAACCGACGTCCCCGGCGCACCTGTGCCTGCCAGGGGCCGCAAGAAGTGGGTCACCCACGGCCTTTCGAACCGGATCGTCTACGGCGGCCTGCACTACGGCGCCCGCTGGCTGCCCATGGCCGCCCTCAACACGATCAACGTCGTGGGCAACAGCCTCGCGGTGACGTTCCTCACGGGGACCAAGGCGGGGATGCGGGACAACTTCCGCACGGCCCTCGGCGTCTCCGAGTCCGAGGCGCAGTCCCTCGCGCGCAGGCAGTTCTTCGAGTACGGCCGGCACACGATCGACGTCTGGCGCCTGCGGAGCGAGGCTTTCGTGCCGCTCATCACGACGTTCGACGAGGATGCCGCCATCCTCGCTCGCGCGCGGCGGGGCGGGCGCGGCTTTCTCCTCGTGACCGGCCACGTCGGCAACTGGGAAATGGGCGCCGTGACCCTGCGGCGCCACGACCTCGTACCCGCGGTCGTCGGGCAGCGGGAGCTCGACCCGAACGTCCAGGAGATGCGCCAGCAGCTGCGCGAGCGCGTCGGCGTCGAGTCGATCGACATCGGGTCCTCGATGGCGACGGCGTTCAAAGTGCGGGGCGCCGTGGACCGCGGGCGCGCCGTGGCGCTGCTGGTGGACCGCGCCTATCCCGAGGACCAGGTGATCGTGCCCTTCTTCGGGCGACCCACGCCGTTCCTGCGCTCGCCAGCGCTGCTCGCGCGGTTCTGCGGCGCCCAGATCCTTCCGGGGTTCTTTCTGCGCAACGCGGACGGCTCGTACTTCAACGTGTGGGGCGAGCCGCTTTCGGCGGATGCGTCTCTTTCACCCGATGAAGATGCGGTGCGGGTCATGACCCGCGTGGCCGCAGACCTCGAGCGAGTCATCCGCGCCCATCCGGCGCAGTGGTTTAATTTCTATCGCTTCTGGCCCTAGGGTCCGCGGGGCTTGCCCCCGGCCGCCTCTGCGACACCGTGACTGATGCGGGCGGCCACAAGGGCCGCCCCTACGGCCCGGGGACCGCGGCTTTCGGGCGCTCCCACTTCCCGTACACGAAACTGCCGCAGCACCTCGCGCAGATCGGCAGCGGCTCCTTCGCCAGTTTCGCTCTGAACTTTTGCGCCTTCTCCCCCGTCCAGATCTCCCGGAACGGCTGCTTGCGCACGTTGCCGATGAAGTAGTCGGGAAAGTCGCCGCAGAAGGTGACCTCGCCGTCGGGCTCGACCTGCGCGAAGTACCACGCCACCGGGCACAGGCTGTGGCCGAAGGTCTCCTGGAAGTTCGAGAAGTACTCGGGCACGCGCTCGGCTGGCACGTCCGGCACGAACGACGTCCAGGGCCGCCCGAGCGTCGAGTCGAGAAACCGGCGGCGCTTCAAGCCCTTCAGGAGCTTCACGAGCTCCAGCATTTGTTGCTCCTTCGTCGCCGCCACCGCGCTCCAATCGAAGTCGAAGCCTTTCCACGAGGTTGCCGCGATGCCGAAGTCCTCGCGCATGACACGCTCGTAGTCCGCGCCGACGTTCGCCGGTATGAACCACCGCAGACCCACGTTGATCGTGTCGAGCGGCAGCTCGCGCAACGCCTCGACCGCCGGCGCGATCGCATCCATGTTCAGCTCCGTAACCGGCAGGATCGCGATCTGCATCGGGAGCGCGCGCTTCAACTCTTTCTGCCAGCGCGCGACCGCGCGGATGCCCGCCGCTGCCTTCGCGAAGCTGTCGGCGCGGCCGCGGATCCGGTTGTGCACGTCGGGCGGGCCGTCGATCGACACCGCGACCGAGTCGATGCCGATTTCGACGAGCTCGCGGGCGAGCGCCTCGAGCCGCCCGCCGTTCGTGATGACCGTGCAGGTCAGGCCCCGCGCCTTGATCTCGCGGATCAGCGGAATGATGTCGGGATAGAGGAAGGGTTCGCCGCCGAAAAGGCTGATGATCGGCCGCGCCGGCGCGAGCTCGTCGAGCAGCCGGACGTAGTCGGAGAGCGCGAGCTGCCGTTTGGCGCCGATCAGCTCCTGGATCCGCTCCCGCTCGAGGGCCCCGTCGGTCGCGTCCGCGCCCGACTGCGCGCGGAAGATGCCCGTGTCGCCCCACTGCCCGCACATCTTGCAGCGCAGGTTGCAAAGGTTCGTCACGCGCAGTTGCACGAATGTCGGCATCGGGAGGTTCCCGGCGCTCGGCTGTGCGAGATGCTTCATCACCTCGCGGCGCCCCTCCCCCATCCGGCCGAGGTGGCGCCGGGCGAACCCCGCGAGCTGCAACCCGCGACGAAAGCTCACGCTAGCGGCTGTACAGGTCGATCACCTGCGTGAGCGCGCGCCGGCAAACAGCGCAGAAGGGCACCTCGTCGCGCGTGAACATGATGCAGTCTTCCTGCGGCCGGTAGTACCCGGTCGGCTCGTACAACGAGCCCTCGAAGGCGCCGACCTTGCCCGAGTAGCGGTCCGTGCCGAGCTCCTTCGTCTCATAGACCTGCTCCTCCTTGAAGAGCGCGTCCATCTGGTCCTCGGGCCCGTTCGCCGCGCGGATCCCGCGGCGCTTCTTCTGAAAGTCGCGCGAGGTCTTCTCGAACTCCTCTTTGGCCCACGGCGTCGGGATCGGCGTCTCTGGCAGGACGAGGTCTTTCCACTTCAGGTTCTTCGGATCGAGCAGCGCCGTCGCGTTCGGTTCCCAGGGCTCCACCCGGTCGGCCGACGCGGGCCCGTAGGCCACTGGCGACGTGAAGTACTCGTCGGCGAGGCCGGCGAAGTGGTGGCCGAACTCGTGCACGAAGACGTACGGCGCCCAGAGGCTGTCGGCCGCGACCGTGCCGTAGAGGCCGAAGATGCCGCCCCCTCCATAGGTGCGCGTGTTCGTCAGAATCTCGACGAAGTCGTACGGGGCGAAGGACGCGACGTCGCGGAACGACTCGTTCTCGAAGGTCAGCACGTACCGCTCGGACCCGAAGGCGTCGTACGTCGAGCCGATTCGCGAGCGGCGGTGCACCCCCGTCGACGGACGGGAGATGCCCGACTGCTCCGAAGGCGGGCAGAGCGCCCAGACGTTGAAGTCGCCGCGGCGCTCCTTGAACGGCGACACCGAAAAGAGCATCTCCGTCAGCCTCCGCGCGTCCTTCTCGAACTTGCCGCGCTCGGCCGCCGTATACCCGTCGCCCAGAATCAGGAAGTCCACCTTGTCGCCGGGGTCGCCCGACTTCTGGATCTCGAGGAGCGGGCCGGGCGAGGGCGGCGCGGCCGTGCCGATGAACATGTCCTCCGGGTCGAGGAGAAACGTCCAGACTTCGCGGAAGGCGTTGCGGGCGTCGCGCTTCTTCAGGACGATCTGGACCGGCCCGGCGGGCGCCGGGAAGCGCAGCGACTCGGAGAAGGTCCGGCGCGCGTCCTTGGCCTCGTCGGTCGTTTCCCACTCGCCGTAGATGGAGGCGAAGCCGCGCGAGTAGACGACCCGGTTCGTCCCCCGGTCAATGACCTCGAAGAAGTACTTGCCGAGGTTCGTGTCGTCGAGCGGCCGCTTCGGGTTGCCCGGCCAGGGCAGCGGCTCCAGGACCACGCGCCCGAGGCTGAAGACCTCCCCCGCGGCGTTGCCCGTGTGGAAGTAGTCGACCCGCATGGTGCGGGGGGTCGCGGCGCGGGCCGACGAGGCCAGACTCAGGATTAGCCCGAACATCAGCCCGGTGGGAATTGTTCTCATGAAGCCGTATCCTAGCCCTCCCTGACGACCGTATGCAGGAATCGTATGGAGGAATGTCCATGATCCACGAAAGCATCCTCGGCACGATCGGCAACACGCCGGTCGTCAAGATCAACCGCCTCGCGCCCGAGGGCGTGACGATGTACGTCAAGTGCGAGGCCTTCAACCCGCTCTCCTCGGTGAAGGACCGCCTCGCGATCGCCATCATCGAGGACGGCGAGCGGCGCGGCACCCTGAAGCCCGGCCAGACCGTCATCGAGGCGACCTCCGGTAACACCGGCATAGCCCTCGCCATGGTCTGCGCCGTCAAGGGATATCCCTTCGTCGCGCTGATGTCCGACAGCTTCTCGATCGAGCGGCGAAAGCTCATGCGCATTCTCGGCGCGAAGGTCGTGCTCATCCCCGCCGCCGAGCGCGCCACCGGTATGATCAAGAAGGCTGAGGAGCTCGCCGCCAAGAACGGCTGGTTCCTCGCGCGGCAATTCGAGAACCCCGCCAACCCCGAGTACCACCGCAACACCACCGGGCCCGAGATCCTGCGCGACTTTGCGAGCAAGCGCCTCGACTACTGGGTGACCGGATGGGGCACCGGCGGGACGCTCACCGGCGCCGGCGAGATGTTGAAGAAGGCGCGACCCGACATCAAGATCGTCGCGACCGAGCCCGAGGGCGCGGCGCTTCTCTCCGGGCAGGAGTGGAAGCCCCACAAGATCCAGGGCTGGACGCCGAACTTCATTCCCGCCGTCCTCGACCGCAACGTCGTCGACGAAATCGTGCTCGTCGGCGACGCCGAGTCGCGCGACGCCGCGCGAGACCTCGCGACGAAGGAAGGCATCTTCTGCGGCCTCTCCTCGGGCGGCACGTTCGCGGCCGCGAAGAAAGTTGCCGCGAAGGCGCCAAAGGGCTCGGTGATCCTTGCAATGCTGCCGGATACCGGCGAGCGCTATCTGTCGACGATCCTCTTCGAGGGGATCAACGAGGGGACGGACGAGGTGCCAGGGCTATGAGACCGCAGTCCTCGAGCCGCTCGACGTCCTACGGCAACGAGAACGTCTTGACCAGGAACGTGGCCATCTGGCCCCGGTTGACCGGGCTGCCGGGGCAGTACAGCAGCGGCATCGTCTGGCAGCCTCCCGTGATCGCCTCCGCGTAGAGCTGTTCGATCCAGTCCGCAAACTGGCTGGGGCAGGCGACGTCGTCGAAGATCCCCGTGCAGGTCGGCGGCACGTACGCCGGGCCGTGCTCCGTCTTCAGGAGAAACACCGCCATCTGCTGGCGCGTGACGGAGCTCGCTGGGCAGAAGTTGCCGCCGCCGCAGCCCGCCGTGATCCCTTCGGCCGAGAGCTGCTCGATCCAGTTGGCGTACGTGCTCGGGCACGCAACGTCGTTGAAGAGTCCCTGGCACGTCGGCGGCAGGTACGTGGAGCCGTGCTCGGCCTTCAAGAGGAAGACCGCCATCTGCTGGCGCGAAACCGCCGAGCCGGGGCAGTAGTTGCCTCCCCCGCAGCCCGCCGTGATGCCCGCACGGAAGATCGTCGCGACGTCGGAGTGGAAGATGTTTCCCTCGGGCACATCCGTGAAGTCGGCCATCCAGGCGGACGGCAGCGTCGACCCGAGCGTGCTCGGGTTGACGACCGTCACGTCGTAGAGCGCGCCCGCGGGCAGCGTCGGCGTGGCCGCGTCCACCTCGCCGCCGCTGACGACCGAGACCATGGACGCGGGTACCGAGCCGAACTTCACGACGGCCGGCGACTGGAAATTCGCGCCGAGGATCACGACCGGAGTGTTGCCGGCCGCGGGCCCCGACACCGGGCTGATGCCGGTCGACGTCGGCGGCGGAACGGGAATGCACGCCGAGAACTCGGAGGTGCTGCCGGCAGGATCGGTGGCCGTCGCCACGATCCACGGTCCGTTCGCGCCCGTCGGGATGGTCGCGATGAAACTCGCGTCCCCGCCGACGTCCGTCGTCGCGTCGGTCGCGCCGAGCGGCCGCTGGCCCGGGCCGTAGCCCGAGGCGTCGCACACGATGTTCGCGGCGAACTCGATCCGAAACGCCGTCGCGGCGAGGCTGTTGAGCGCGCCGTGGATCTCGGTCGAGCCGGGGCCGAGCACGATGGAGGACAGGATCGGAAAGTTCTGCAGGAGGTTCGCGCCCGGGTCCGAGTCGAGCGGGTCGTTGGGCGTCACCCCGACGGGCCCGAGGTCGATGCCGAGGCCTCCGTTGTACGAGATCGTGTTGCCGAGGACCGCGTTGCCCGTTCCCGATTCGACGAAGACGCCGCGTCCGGCGTTGAAGGCGATGACGTTCTTGGTCCCGGCCACCGTACCGCCGATCGTATTGCCGCTCGAGCCCGCCTGGACGTCCACGCCGTTCGACCCGTTCGGCAGGGCCGCGGACGCCGTGGCGTTCGTGCCGATGAAGTTGCCCTGCAGCACGTTGCCGGTCGTCGTCGCGTCCGCGAAGAGAACGCCGTTGTTCGTGTTGCCAGAGACGACGTTGCGGTCGGCGCCCGGCCCCCCGATCGTGTTGTCGAACGCGCCGTCGTTGACCTGGACGCCCTCGGCGAGGTTCGGGATGGCGAAGGTGATTCCGGCGTCCACGCCGATCGTGTTGCCCTTCACCACGTTGCCGGAGGCGCCGGTCCGCACCCGCACGCCGTTGGTCCCGTTGCCGGACACCACGTTGCCCGGGCCAATCGTGTTGTTGCTCGAGCTCGAGACGATCACCCCGTTCAAGCCGTTGCCGAGCGCCGCGGAGCCGGCGGGGTTCGTTCCGATCAGGTTGCCGACCACCGTGTTGCCCGAGGCCCCGCTGACCAGGAACACGCCCGAGAAGGCGTTGCCCGAGACCACGTTGCCCGGGCCGATGGTGGCGCCGCTGGTGCCGCCCATGTCGATGCCCTGCGCCTCGTTCGGAAGCGATCCGGTGCCGGCGGCGTTGGTCCCGACGTAGCAGCCCTTCACGACGGAGCCGCTGGCCGTGCCGGTGATCGTCACGCCGTCCCCGACGTTTCCCGAGATGAGCGTGTCCCCGGCGATCGCGGATCCGATCACGTTGTCCGTCCCCGCGTTCAGCGCGACGCCGCTCGTGCCGTTGCCGAGGGCTGCCGTTCCCGCGGCGTTGGTGCCCATGCGATTGCCGGCGATCACGTTCATGCTTGCGTCGCCGACCGCGACACGCACGCCGTTGGAGCCGTTGCCCGAGATCACATTGATGCGGTTGGACAGGCTCGTGCGGCCGATCAGATTCCCGGCCGAGTTCGAGATCAGGATGCCCTGGCCGCCGTTCCCGAGGGCCGCCGTGCCGGCGAAGTTCGTCCCGATGTAACAGCCCCTCACCTCGTTGCCCCCGCCGAGCTCGAGGAGAATGCCGTTGCCGCCGCTGCTCGGAAAGCCCGGCACGAACCGGTTGATCACGAGGCCCGTCACGAGACTCCCCCCCGCCGTGATGTAGAGCCCGTTGGCGCCGACACCGGCGGCCGCGCCGTCGAGCTCGATGATCGGCGCTCCCGTGAAGCCAGGCTGCGTCGTCCCGTCGATCGTGACCGGATCGAAGATGGTCGGAAGGGCCGACAGCGGCGCGATGGTCTTCTGTCCCGACCCGATCACGAAACGGATCGTGTCGAGCCCCGCATGCCCGTTCGACGCATTGATCGCCTCGCGCAGCGTGCAGTCGGCGGCGTTACAGACGCCGTCGTCGGTATCCGCGGTCGAGTTCACCGTGTAGGTGACGGCGGAGGCAAGGCTCGCGACACCGCCCAGGAGAACCGCAGGAATCCACCGGGGAATGGCCACGGGTGGAGTCTATGCGGAAACCGGCTCCCGGCGGGCCGCGGCAGGCTCCTGCGGCGTGGTCTCGGCCGCGAGCTCGGCCGCGATGGCCATCGGGGTCATGCCGCGCTCGAGCCACAGGTGCTCGCCATCGAGCAGTCGGCGCGCGGTCGCGTACTTGGCGACGTCGTCGTTGCCCCGCACGGCGCGAAAGTGGGCGGCGATGCGACGGCGCGTGGTCCGGCAGAAGATGTCCGCGAGCTCGGAGGCCTGCGGCGCCTCGGCCGCGCCGGCGCGCCGCAGCTGGTCCGCGCGCGCGAGCGTCGCCGACATGGCGAAGAGGTCGGCGCCGACGTCCACCGTGCGGAAGAGCAGCGCCTGGCGCTTCTCGAGCTTCGGCCCGTGGAGGAGCATGAGGTGGAAGATCGTCCGTGCCAGCCTCCGCGTGGTCCTGTCGACGTACCGGACGTGGCCCGCGAGCGGCCCGAACTCCGCAAAGCGCGGCCAGCGACCCCAGCCGAGCCAGCGGGACGGATACCACCACGCGTAGTGCGCGGCCATCCGCGGCAGCGCCGCAATCCGCTTTCCGAGCGGCGCCTTCGGGTCCGCGAACGCGCCCGCGACGCCCAGGTGCCGGTCCACGGCCTCGCGCGCGATGAAGAGTCGCATGATCTCGGAGGACCCCTCGAAGATCAGGTTGATCCGAAAGTCGCGCATC
Organism: Acidobacteriota bacterium; assembly: GCA_031360505.1. Lineage (GTDB taxonomy): Bacteria > Acidobacteriota > Thermoanaerobaculia > UBA5066 > Gp7-AA6 > DAHUXD01. Next base: position 7,942 of record JANMBR010000128.1, on the reverse strand, counting down.
ATCCGCTCGACCGGGATCGGCGCTTCGCCCCGCGCGCGCAGCGAGTCCGCGGTCTCGTAACCGCGGCCGCCCCGGATCTGCATCGTGCGGTCGATGATCTTCCAGCCTTCTTCCGAGCTCCACATCTTGGCGACGGCCGCCTCGAGGCGGATGTCGCGGTCGCCCATGTCGGCCATCGCGGAGGCGAGGTCCGTCACGGCGTCCATGGCGAACGTCGTCGCCGCCATCTCGGCGAGCAGCTGCGCGATCGCGTCGTGGCGGCCGATCGGCTCACCCCACTGCACGCGTTCGTTGCCCCACGTGCGGCAGATCTCGAGACAGCGCTTGCCGAGGACCGCGCAGGAGGCGGGCAGCGTCAGGCGGCCGGTGTTCAGCGTGATCAGGGCGAGCTTGAGGCCCTTGCCCTCGCCCCAAAGCAGGTTCTCCTTCGGCACGCGCACGTCGTGGAACCGGATGATCCCGTTCTCGATCGCCTTCAAGCCCATGAAGTGGCAGCGCTCGCCGATCTCGACGCCCGGCCACGCCTTCTCCACGATGAAGGCGGAGATTTTCTTCGTGTCCGGGTGCCGGGCCATCACGACGAAGAGGCTGGCGACCGTGCCGTTGGTGCACCAGAGCTTCTCGCCGTCGAGGATGTAGTCGCCTTCGGGCGTGCGTCGGACCGTCGTCGCGAGGTTGGCCGGGTCCGATCCCACGTTCGGCTCGGTGAGCGCGAAGGCGGAGATCTCGCCGGCCGCCAGCCGCGGCAGGTACTTCTTCTTCTGTTCCTTGGTCCCAAAGAGCTTGAGCGGCTGCGGCACGCCGATCGACTGGTGGGCCGAGAGCAGCACGATCAGGTTGGCGTCGCGGCTCGTGATGAGCTTCATTGCGTCGCCGTACTCGCGCTGCGTGAAGCCGAGGCCGCCGTACTCCTTCGGGATCTTCATCCCGAAGGCGCCGAGCTCGGCCAGGCCGGAAACGACGGCGGGCGGGATCTTGCCGTCGCGGTCGATCGCGTCGGAGTCCACCTTGTCCATGAGGAAGCGCTCGAGCCGGACCATGAAGTCGCGGAACTCCGGCCGCTCGGGGGGCGCCTCCGGAAACGGATGGACGAGATCGAGGCGGAAATTGCCGAGGAAGATCTGTTTGAGGAAGGACGGCGCCTTCCACTCGGTCTCGCGCGCCTCTTCGGCGACGCGGCGCGCCTCGGCGGCGCTGACGGGCTTTCCGATCGGATCGGCCATGGGCTGCAAATTTTACAGCACCACGGACCCCCGCCAGGCGGCGTCTATAGTTGGGGCCCGTGACGAACAAGTACCTGTCCTACGACGCGCAGCGAGCGCCAAAGGTGCGGGAGATGTTCTCCCGCCTGGCGTGGCGCTACGACCTCGTCAACGACATCATGAGCTTCGGGCTCCACCGCCTCTGGAAGCGGCAGACGGTCGATCTTGGGCTCGGCAGCGCCGGGTCAGCCGGGGCGCGCAAGCCGCGCGTGCTCGACCTCTGCTGCGGCAGCGGGGACCTTTGCTTCCTGGCCGAGGACCGCGGCGCCGGGAGCGTGACGGGCGCCGACTTCACGCTTCCGATGCTCGCGGTCGCGCGGCGCCGCGCGGCCGGCGGAACGCGCCGCAGCTGGTTCGTGCAGGCGGACGCGCTCGCGCTGCCTTTCGCCGACGCGAGCTTCGACGTCGTCACGATCAGCTACGGACTGCGCAACATCGCCGACATCGACGCCGCCCTGCGCGAAATGCGGCGGGTGCTCGCGCCCGCCGGCCGCGCCGTCGTTCTCGACTTCGGCAAGCCCGACAACGCCGTGGCGGGAGCGCTCTATCGGGGCTTTCTGCGGACGATGATGCCCGCCGTCGGCTGGCTCTTTCACGGCGATCCCGAGACTTACCTGTACATACCCGAGTCGCTCGAGCGATTCCCCGCCCAGCGCGGCGTCGAGCGGCTCATGCAGTCGGCCGGCTTCACGAAAGTTCACTGTGAAAACCGGCTCCTGGGAACCATGGGCATCCACGTCGGCCAGACACCTTCCTGACGCCCTGACTCATATAGACTCCCCCGTTCTTATGGCACACCAATACATCTACTCCATGGTCAACCTGCGCAAGGTCGTCCCGCCGCAGCGGGAGATTCTCAAGGGGATCTACCTCTCCTTTCTGCCGGGCGCAAAGATCGGCGTCCTCGGCCTGAACGGCGCCGGCAAATCCACGCTGCTGAAGATCATGGCGGGCGTCGAGAAGGACTTCGCCGGCGAGGCGTTCGCGGCCGAAGGAACGCGCGTCGGATTTCTTCCTCAGGACCCGCGGCTCGACACGTCGAAGGACGTCGTCGGCAACGTGGAGGAAGGCGTCGCGAAGACGCGCGGCCTTTTGAAGCGCTTCGAAGAGCTGAACGAAAAGCTCGCCGAAGAGCTCTCCGAAGCCGAGAGCGAAAAGGTGATGGCCGAGTACCAGCGCGTGCAGGACGCGATCGAGGCCTCCAATGCGTGGGAGCTCGATCGGCAGCTCGAGATCGCGATGGACGCGCTGCGTCTGCCGCCCCCCGACGCCGACGTGACAAAGATTTCCGGCGGCGAAAAGCGCCGCGTGGCGCTCTGCAAGATCCTCCTCGAGAAGCCGGACCTCCTGCTGCTCGACGAGCCGACCAACCACCTCGACGCCGAGTCGGTCGCCTGGCTCGAACGCCACCTCGCCGAGTACCCGGGCACCGTCGTCGCCGTCACGCACGACCGCTACTTCCTCGACAACGTCGCGGGCTGGATCCTCGAGCTCGACCGCGGAGCGGGCATCCCGTGGAAGGGCAACTACTCGAGCTGGCTCGAGCAGAAGGAAGGCCGCCTCGAGCTCGAAGAGAAGGCCGAGACCGCCAAGCGCCGCACGCTGCAGCGCGAGCTCGAGTGGATCAAGATGTCGCCCCGCGCCCGGCATGCCAAGAGCCGCGCCCGCATCGACCGCTACGAGGCGCTCGTCGCCGACACGGGCCCGGTAGAGCGCGGCGAGACACAGGAGCTCTTCATCCCGACGGGACCGCGCCTGGGCGACGTCGTCGTGCGGGCCGAGCACGTGCGCAAGGCCTACGGGGACCGCCTCCTGATGGAGGACCTGTCCTTCGACCTGCCGCGCGGCGGCATCGTCGGGATCATCGGCGCCAACGGCGCCGGCAAGACGACCCTCTTCAAGATGATCGTCGGCAAGGAGAAGCCGGACGCGGGCAAGCTCGTCGTGGGCGACACGGTCGTACCTTCCTATGTGGACCAGGACCGCGACCGTCCGGATCCTTCCAAGACCGTGCACGACGAGATCTCGGGCGGCCTCGAGAAGATGATCCTTGGCAAGCGCGAGATCCCGTCGCGCGCCTACGTCGCGATGTACAACTTCAAGGGCGCGGACCAGCAGAAGCGGGTCGGCGACCTCTCGGGCGGCGAGATCAACCGGCTACACCTGGCGCGCACGCTCAAGAAGTGCGGCAACGTGCTCCTGCTCGACGAGCCGACCAACGACCTCGACGTCGACACGCTGCGCGCCCTCGAGGAGGCCCTGCTCAACTTCGGCGGCTGCGCCGTCGTCATCAGCCACGATCGCTGGTTCCTCGACCGCGTCGCCACGCACATCCTGGCGTTCGAGGGCGACAGCCAGACCGTGTGGTTCGAGGGCAACTACCAGGAGTACGAGGCCGACCGCAAGCGCCGTCTCGGCATGGACGCGGACCAACCGCACAGAATCAAATACAAGCGCTTGGCCGTAGGCTAAGGCGCTTGGACTTGTCCTGAGGGCGTAGCCCGAAGGACCCCTTTCGAGCCTCGCTCCGATTCGTTCCGGGAGCCGGCGGTTACCCCCGCCCCCTACGGAACTTTACTTGCGTCCCACCAGCGCGACCCCCACCCCGATCACCGCGAGGATGCCGAGCGCGTGGACGAGCCGGAACCGGCGCCGGCGCGGGCGCACGCGGCCGGCCCAATCCTCGGCGAGCGACGAGCCGCGTTGCGTCAGCGTCTCGAGGAGCGCGGCACCTTGCTTGCGGATCTCGCCGTAGAGGTCCGAGCCCTTGTCCGAAAGCTGATCCTTCAGATCGTCGAGCTCGGGGCGGCTCTTCTGGAATCCCTTCGCGAGGCTCTCTTTCGCCTCCGTGTAGAAACGATCCGTGTCGAACTTGCCACCGCGGCGCAGGCTCTCGATCGCGAGCGGCAGAGCCACCTTCGTGACCAGCGGCACGATGAGCGGACCGAGCGCCTGGGCGGTGGAGCGGGAAAGACTTTTGCGGGCCATGGTTCCTCCGGAGGTGCAGTCTACAACCTGCCTCGGACGCGGGTTAAGATCGGGGCTCCATGGCCGCCCCGGAGCTCGATCCCACTCCCGTTCTCCCCTGGCGCACGACGACCGCTCACCCCCGGAGCGGCTGGCCCGAGGGCTACTGGCGCGCCGTCCTCGGGCGCGGAATCCGGCTGCGCTGTCCCGTGTGCGGAAAGGGCAGGCTTTTCCGGACCTACTTTCGAATGCACGAGGCCTGCTCCTGCTGCGGCGTCCGGTTTGCGCGGGAGCACGGGCAGTGGGTCGGCTCTCTCGACATCAACACCTTCGTCGTCGCCTTCGGCCTCATGATCGCCTCGGCGTTCGCGCCCGACTGGCCCCTTCCCATCACCCTCGTCGTCTGGGGCGCGGCCGCGATCGTCGTCCCGCTCCTGACCTTCCGTTTCAGCCGCGGCCTGTGGACCGCGATCGTCCACCTGACCGGGGGCGTGTACTAGTGGGCGCGGGAATGGCTCCCGAGCCTCGCCTGTTACCCCCGAGTCCGAAAATCCCATGAAGAAAAGGAAACCCCGGCGGATGAGCCTGGAAAAACCGACCACGGAGCGTCGCGCGAGCTCCGAGCGCAGAAATACAAATGAGCGGCGCGCCGACGAGCGGCGGGCCCACCCCCGCGTCTCTCCCGTGAAAAGCACCAGCGGCGAGCGCCGCCGGACCGACCGCCGCGACGATCCTTCCTAGGCGGGAAGAGCGTCGTACGCCGCCGTCAGGCGCGCGGCAATCTCCGGGGCAGACCGACCTTCGATCTCCTGCCTCTGGAGCATGAAGACGAGCTTGCCTCCCGAGAGAATCGCCACCTGCGGCGACGAGGGCGCATGGCCCGTGAAGTAGCTGCGCGCCCGCGCCGTGGCCTCGATGTCCTGTCCGGCGAACACAGTCGTCCGCGTGGGCGGCGCCTTCGGATGCGAGAGCGACATCAGGATCCCGGGCCGCGCGATCCCGGCCGCGCAGCCGCAGATCGAATTCACCACGAGGAGCATCGGGCCCTCGGCTTGGGCGACTTGCGCGTCCACCTCCTCGGCTGTGCTCAGCTCGCGGAATCCGGCGCGCGTCAGTTCCTCGCGCATCGGCGCGGTCATCCTCGGGTCATACGGCATGGGAGCCTCCCTCCGAGCGTTATAGCAGCTATGGTCCGTACACTCCTGGCAGCCGCGCCGGGCCGCAAGAAAACCGATATCCTACCCGCCGCACCGGAGGGCCCTCGATGCCGCTGACACGACGCCGCTGGATGGGCGCGACGGGAGCCGCCGCCGCCGCTTTCGCCCTGCCCGCCGCGCCGGGAGCCGCCGCCGAATCGGCGCTTCCACTTCCCGCGGCCCTGAAGCCCGACGTCTTTCGCGATCGCCAGGCGCGCCTGCGGGCCGCCGCGAAGGCCGCCGGCGCCGACGTCCTCTTCGTGACGCCCTCGACCAGCCTCGCCTATTCGGCGAACCTCGCGATGGGCCGCAGCGAGAGGCTGACCGCGCTCCTGCTCTTCACCGAGGGCCCAACCATCCTCGTGACCCCGTTCTTCGAAGCGGAGAACCACCGGCGGGACGCCGTGGTGGACGATGTCGTGACCTGGAAAGAGGATGACGACCCGATTGCTCTGACCGCGAAGCTCCTCGCGAAAGTGAAGGTCGCCGGCATCGAGGGGACGACCGCCTACGACACGGTCACGCGCCTGCTTGCAGCCGCCCCCGTCGAAGCCCGGGACGCGACCGCCACGTTCGACGCGCTGCGCATGGTCAAGAGCCCGGAGGAGCAAGCCCTCATCCGCGACGCCGCGCGGCGCACCGTCCTCGCCATCGAGGCCACCCACAGGAAACTCGCAGCGGGCAAGACCGAGAGCGAGGTCTCGGGCATCCTCGAGCAGGAGTTCCAGGCCCAGGGCGTGCACGGCGGCGGACTCGTCCAGTTCGGGCCGTCCGCCGCCCTTCCACACGGCGGGCCCGGCGACCGGCGGCTTGCACCTGGCGACGTCGTCCTCATCGACGCGGGCTGCAAGGTGCGCGGCTACAACTCCGACGTGACCCGCACTGTAGCGTTCGGCAGGCCCTCCGACGAAGTCCGCAAGGTCTACGGCGCCGTCGATCGTGCCCAGCTGGCCGGTATCGAGGCGCTCAAGGCGGGCGCAGCGCCCGAAAGCGTCGACCGCGCTGCGCGGCGCGTGATCGAGGATGCGGGTTACGACGAGTTCTTCACGCACCGCCTCGGCCACGGCCTCGGCATGGACGGACACGAGCCGCCCTACCTCGTGCGCGGCAATGCAACGCCGCTCGCCGCAGGCAACACCGTCACGATCGAGCCCGGCATCTACCTGCCGGGAAAGTTCGGTGTCCGCATCGAAGACGACTACGCCGCCCGGGACGCAGCGCTGCCCGCAAGCCTCTCGGCAAGGCCCGGCGAGCTCGTGATCCTGAAATCGTAATCGGGAGGAACCCATGCTCCACCTCGCTCTCACGACCCTCCTCGCGCTCCAGTCGGCGTCGGGATCACCGAACCCGGCACCGCCCGGAACGGCGCCGCAGGCCGCGACCCCACAGGGCGCCGCGCCGCAGGCGCCAGGCGCGCCCGCCTCGCCCTCCGACGGGCCGCCGGCAGCCACACCCGCGCGCGCCGCGCGAACGACGCCCACGCCCGGACCGCGCACGTCGCCCACACCCGCGGCTAAAACGAGCGGGGACATGCTCCTCGTCGTCAACAAGTCGGACGGCACCGTCTCGATCCTCGACGCAGCGTCCGGCAAGCTGCGCGCGACGGTCCCGGTCGAAGCGGGGCCCCACGAGGTGGAGGTGCTCGCGGACGGCAAGACGGCGGCGATCTCAAGCTATGGCAGCAAGGCCGAGCCGGGTCACATGGTGACGATCGTCGACCTGGCCAGCGCCAAGGTCGTCTCCCGCGTGGACATCGGCGCCGGCTCCCGGCCGCACGGGTTGAAGGCCCTCCCGGACGGGCGACTGCTCGTCACGGCCGAGGGCACGCGCGAGCTCGTCGTCGTGGACCCGCAGGCAGCAAAGGTCGCGGCCCGCATCGCGACCGGCCGCGACGTCTCGCACATGGTGACGGCCTCGCCCGACGGCCGGCGCGCCTACGTCACGTCGCTCGCCGGAGGCTCGGTGACGGTGATCGACCTCGTCACCAACAAGGTCGTCAAAGACATCCCGACCGGCAAAGGCGCCGAGGGCCTCGACGCGACGCCCGACGGCCGGGAGGTCTGGGTCGCCAACCGCGACGCGAACACGATCACGGTGATCGACGTCAAGACGCTCGCGCCGGTGTTCACCATCAACGCGACGGAGTTTCCCATCCGCGTGAAGATCACGCCGGACGGGCGCCGCGCGGTCGCGACATTCACCGGATCGGGTGACGTCGGCGTCTTCGACACGGCCACGCGCGTCCAGGCCGCGCGGATCCCGATCGGCCGCGACGCGGTCGCCGGCACAGAGACCCGCGTGTTCCAGAAGCGTTTCGGCGCGAGCCCCGCGCCGGTCGGCCTGCTCATCGCGCCCGACGGCACGCGGGCGTTCGTCTCGGCGGCGCATGCGGACGTCGTTGCGGTGATCGACTTGCAAAAAATGCGCGTGGACGACGCCTGGACGGCCGGCAAGGAGCCCGACGGCCTCGCGGCGCGGTTCGGCGCGAAGGCCGAGGTCGCGAAGCCGACTCCGGCC
>JANMBR010000100.1:0-58780 GCA_031360505.1 Acidobacteriota bacterium | reverse complement strand
CGCGAGACGCAGGAGGCCGAGGCGCTGGTCGCGGTGAACGACTACGCGCTCGCAATCCTCGACCTGCGGCTCTCCGGCACGCACGGCGCCGAGGGCCTCGACATCATCGAGTCGGTCCGCGCGCAGTCGCCGCAGACGCGGATCATTCTGCTGACCGCGTACGGGTCGCGCGAGATCGAAGCCGAGGCGCGTCGCCGCGGCGCGGACGCGTTCCTCCACAAACCCAAGCCGCTTTCGGAAGTCGCAAGGATCGCCTCGGGGCTGATGGCCGCGGGGCAGGAACACCCGGCGCCGTAAGGCAAGAGAGAAGGGAACCATGGCACGCAAGAAGATCCTGTTGGTCGACGACTCGAGCACGGTCCTGATGATGGAGAGGATGATCCTGAACAAGGGCTCCTACGACCTCGTCACGGCCAAGGACGGCTCGGAGGCCGTCGAGCGGGCGTTTGCCGAGCGGCCCGACCTCATCCTGCTCGACGTGATCATGCCGCGCATGAACGGTTTCGAGGTCTGCAGGAAGATCCGCGAAGACGAGTCGATGAAGACCGTGCCGATCATCATGGTCACCACGCGCGGCGAGGGCGAGAACGTCGAGAACGGTTTCCAGAGCGGCTGCAGCGACTACATCACGAAGCCCTTCAGCAGCCTCGAGCTCCTGACGAAGATCGAGAGCTACCTGGCCGTGGAGAAGTCGTGAAGCCCGCCGGCAGCGGCAACCCCGAGTCCTACGTCGAGAAGGTGCGCGACGACACGCGCCGCTACGTGCAGGCGCTGCTCGAGGAGAACGGGAAGCTGCGGGTGCTGACGGCCTCGCTCGAGAGCGAGAACCGGTTTTTGAACGAGCAGGTCGCGGCCCTCCAGAAAGACGTCGAGAGCCACTGGCTCGAGCGCGAGCGCCTTCAGAAAAGCCTTTCCGCGATCGAGGAAGAGAACCGGCGCTTCTCCGAGCAGTACGTCGGCGTTGAGCAGCAGAACACGGACCTCGCCAGCCTCTACGTGGCGAGCTACCGCCTGCACGCCACGCTCGACCGGGGCGAAGCGCTCTCGATCGTCCAGGACATCATCTGCAACCTCATCGGGTCGGAGGAGATCGCGATCTTCGAGGCGGACGAGAACGGCTCCGGCCTGTCGCTCGTGGCGTCGCTCGGGATCGAGCCGGGCCCCTTCCGCTCGGTTGCGCTGGGCCGCGGCGTCATCGGACGCTGCGCGCGGACGGCCGAGATCTACCTCGCGGGCCGCGACGACGACGCCGGTCTGCGCCCCGAGGAGAAGGACCTTTCGGCCTGCATTCCGCTCCATTTCGACGGGCGTCTGCTCGGCGTCGTGGCCATCTTCCGGCTGCTGCCGCAGAAGACCGGCCTCGTCGCGCTCGACCACGAGCTTTTCGACTTGCTCGCCACCCATGCGGCCAGGGCGCTCTACTGCACGGAGCTCCAGTCCCGCTTCGCGGGCGCGGCCGGGGCGAGCCGATGAGTGCACAGCGCCCGGGCATGACCTGGGACGAAACGGTCGGGGAGCAGACCGCCGCGAGACGCGCGGCGCCGTCACCGCACGAGCTGGGGCGCGACCTGATCCGGGTCTACCTCCAGCCCGGCCAGCTCTACGCCGCGGCCCAGCCGAGCGCGGTGACGACGGTCCTCGGCTCGTGCGTGGCGGTCTGCCTCTGGGACCCGATCGAGGCCGTGGGCGGCATGAACCACTACCTCCTTCCGTTCTTCGCCGGCGCGGGGCAAAGCTCGCCGCGCTTCGGCAACGTCGCCATGACCGAGCTCGTCGCCCGGCTCGTCGCCCTGGGCGCCGGCCGCGCGCGGCTTCAGGCCAAGGTATTCGGGGGCGCGTGCGTACTCGAGGCGTTCCAGGCGCGGCAGGGTCACCTGGGTGAAAAGAACGCCGCCGTGGCCTTCAAGCTGCTCGAGGAGCTCGCGATCCCGGTCGTCTCGCGCGACGTCGGCGGCCAGTCGGGCCGCAAGCTGATCTTCCACACCGACCAGGGCACCGCCTGGGTCGCAAAGCTCTAGGACTGCAATGGAATTCGACGCCGAAGCCCTGCTGCTGACCTTCATCGCCGAAACGGAGGAGAACCTCCGGGTGATGGAGGAGGGCCTGCTCTCGCTCGAGACGCGGCCGGACGATCCCGAAGTGCTCCAGACGATCTTCCGGATGGCCCACACGCTCAAGGGCAACTCGGCCTCGCTCGGCTTCTCGGGAGTCGCCGAGTTCGCGCACGCGCTCGAGGACCAGCTCGAGCGGCTGCGCAAGCGCACCCGCGCGGCCACGCCCGAGCTCGTCACGGTCCTGCTCGAGTCCATCGACGCGCTGCGCCAGATGCTGCCGGTCGCCGTCGAGGGCAACCACGAGATCGAGCCGCGGCACCAGGAGGTCCTCCGGCGGCTCGCGGCGGGCGCGCCCGCACCGAAAGCGGCCCCGACCGTCGCGATCCCGGCTCGCGGCGAGGAAGCCCCGCGCGCGAGTGAGCAGGGGCACACGCTGCGGGTTGCGGTCGACAAGCTCGACCGGCTGATGACGCTGGCCGGAGAGATCACGATCTCCCGGGGCCGGCTGGGCCGGATGATCGAGGAGCTCGGGGCGCCGGAGGCGCTCGAGGCGCACCAAGACGCGGCGCAGCTACACACCGAGCTCCAGGAGCTCGTGATGCAGGTCCGCATGGTCCCCGTCGGCCCGATCCTGAAGCAGTACGTCCGCACGGCCCGCGACCTCGCGACCGCACAGGGCAAGCTCGCGCGCGTCGTCATCGAGGGCGAGGACGTCGAGGTCGACACGACGATCGTCGAGCACCTGCGGGATCCGCTGACACACATGATCCGCAACGCGCTCTTCCACGGAATCGAAACGCCCGAGGTGCGCCGGGCCAAGGGCAAAGACCCCTGCGGCTCGATCGCGCTCTCGGCGTGGCGCGAAGCGGGCTCGATCGTCATCGAGCTCGCCGACGACGGCGCCGGCTTCAACCGGGACCGGATCGTCGAAGAGGCGCGCCGCCGAGGCCTGGCGGACGATCCCGAGAAGCTCGCCGACCCGGAGCTCTACCGGATGGTCTTCGAGCCGGGATTCTCGACGGCCGAGAGCGTCACAGAGTGGTCCGGGCGCGGCATGGGCATGGACGTGGTGCGCGAGCGCATCGCGGCGCTGCGCGGCTCGATTGCGATCGAGAGCTGGCCCGACGCCGGGACCTCGATCAAGCTCCGTCTCCCGCTGACCCTCGCCATCATCGAGGGCTTCGGCGTCGGCATCGGCGGCGAGACCTACGTGATCCCGGTGGAGCGCGTCGTCGAGTGCATGGAGCTGCCGGCCTCGGTCCGCCCCGGACGCGGCGATGCGCAGGGCATCCTCGAGCTGCGCGGCGAGCCGCTGCCGTTCGTGCGCCTGCGCAGCCTCTTCGGCGCGGCAGAGACGCCGGCCGGCCGCGAAAGCGTCGTCATCGTGCGCCACGACCTCTCCCGCGCCGGCATCGTCGTCGACCGGCTGCACGGGCAGAGCCAGGCCGTGATCAAGCCGCTCGGCGAGCTCTTCCACGGAGTGCGCGGCCTGTGCGGTTCCACGATCCTTGGAGACGGAAAGGTCGCGTTCATCCTGGACGTGCCCGGCCTTCTCGACACCGTTCTTTCCCGGGGCGTCTCTGCCCCGGCGGCATGAGTCGCAAGGAGTCGATGATGAAACTCTGGCCACGCGTCGTTCTCTCCGTCGGGCTCGGCATCTGGGCCGCGCGCTCCGGCGCGCAGGACGCCAGCGCCTACAAGGTGATCGTGAACCCGTCGAATCCGACGGCGCAGCTCTCGCGCCTGAAAGTCGGCGAGATCTTCCTGAAGAAGGCCGTTCGGTGGCCGGAAGGGGCCCTGGTCATGCCGGTGGAGCCGTCCGCCAGGACGCCGATGCGGCAGCGGTTCACGCTCGAGATCTACGGCAAGCAGGTCATTGCAATCTCGGCCTACTGGCAGCAGATGATCTTCAGCGGCAAGGGCATCCCTCCGCCGGAGAAATCGACCGACGCCGACGTCGTGGCGTACGTCCGGGACACGCCGGGCGCGATCGGATACGTCTGGTCGGGGACCGATACGTCGAGCGTCAAGGTCGTCGCGGTCACGGATTGAAGGAGCGGCCATGTTGAAGAACCTCGCCATTCGCTGGAAGGTCATCCTGCTGCCGTGCTTCGCGGCGGTCGGATTCCTCCTGCTGCTCGCCGTCAACTTCGCGCTCGGTCGGCGCGAGGAGCGCCAGCTCGGTCTGATCGAAGCGGGCTTCGTGCCCTCCCTCGAGCTCTCCCGCGACCTCGAAGAGGCCCTGACGGCCCTGCAGCGGCAGCTTCAGGATTCCGTGGCGGCGCAGGACACCGAGACGCTCAACGGCGCCGGCGCGCTGAGGGACCGGTTCCTGAAGCGCATCGACGACGAGAAGGACAACCCCGTCGTCGACCGCGATGAGCGCGACAAGCTCGTGCGCGCCTTCCAGGAGTACTGGACGCTGGCGAGCTCCGTCAGCGACCGCATGATCCACCAGAAGGCGGGCGAGGACCTGACCCAGAACCTCACCGCGATGACCGCGCAGTTCAACCAGATCACCGAGACCCTGAAGGCGCGCACGCGCCACGACCGCGAGGCGGTCCAGGCGGCGTTTGCCACGGCGCGGGCCAGCCAGCACTGGCGCTGGGGCGCGATGTCGTTCATCACGCTGCTGTGCCTGTTCGTCTCGATCTTCGTGGCGCTCGTCGTGTCCCGCGCCGTCACGGCTCCCCTGAGCGCCATGACGTTCCACCTGGAACAGATGGTCCAGGGCGGGGGAGACCTGACGCGCCGCATCCCCGTCACTTCGCGCGACGAGATCGGCCACATGGCCCTGCTCTTCAACCAGTTCGTCGAGAGGCTGGCCGAGATCATCGGCGACGTCCGCGACCGCGCCTCCGCGGTGACCGGCTCGTCGTCGCACGTCGTGGCCGTTTCGGGCCAGGTGCTGTCCGCGTCGGGCCAGGTGTCCTCGTCGGCGCAGGTCGTGTCGCAGGGGACGAGCGAGCAGGCGGCGTCGGTGGAGGAGACGACTTCCTCCCTCGAGCAGATGAGCGCCTCCATCACCCAGAACGCGGAGAACAGCCGCCAGATGGAGCAGATGGCGCTCCAGGGCGCCCGGGACGCGGAGGAGAGCGCGGCCTCGGTCAAGGAAACGATGCTCGCGATGCAGGCGATTGCCGAGAAGGTCTCGATCGTCGAAGAGATCGCCTACCAGACGAACCTGCTGGCGCTGAACGCGGCGATCGAGGCGGCGCGCGCGGGCGACCACGGCCGGGGTTTCGCGGTGGTCGCGACCGAGGTGCGCAAGCTCGCCGAACGCAGCCAGGCGGCGGCCAAGGAGATCGGCGGACTCGCCGGCTCGTGCGTGCGGCTGGCCGAGCGCTCCGAGTCCCTGCTCGAGCACCTCGTGCCCTCGATCCGGAAGACGACCGACCTCGTCCAGGAGGTGGCCGCGGCCTCGGCCGAACAGTCCTCCGGCGTGTCGCAGATCAACCGCGCGCTCGCGCAGGTGGACCACGTGACGCAGCGCAACGCTTCTTCGGCCGAGGAGCTGTCCTCGACGGCGGAGGAGATGGCGAGCCAGGCCGACGCGATGCGGCAGCAGGCCGAGGCGGTTCTGAAGCAGGCCGAGAGTCTGCATCGGCTGATGGCGTTCTTCAAGATCGGCGCGGCGGCCGAAGCGGCGCCGTCTCCCGTGGTCGCTGCGGCCGCCCCGGCGGACTCCGACGGTTGGGAAGCGGTGGCGGAGGCAGGCGAGCCCGCCGCGTTCGCGCCGTTCCTGGCGGCCCGGGCGAAGGCGGCAGCCAACGACGCCGATTTCCGGCGTTCGTGGGAGGGCTGAGGCGCCCATGTTCCGCAATCTGCGCATCGGTGTGCGCCTGGGCCTCGCGATGGGGCTTGGGCTCTCGACGACGATCGTCATCGCGGCGCTCGGCTACAGCGGGATCGCGCGCGTGTCCGACATGACCGCGGCGATGCTCGCGCACGAGGCGCAGCTGGCCTCGGTCTCGGCGGCCGCCCGCGCCGACACGCAGGCGATGCGCCGCTTCGAGAAGGAGCTCGCGGTCCACGTCGGCATCGCCGACCAGGAGGGCGAAGACCTCGCCAGCTGGAACGACCAGCGCTACCGCCTGATCGAACGCCTCGGAAGTCTCGACCGCGACACCGAGGTCCCCGAAGACAAGGAGCTCGTCCGCCGGATGCGCGCCGACCTCGCCACCTACGAGACGGGCTTCTATCGCGTGGTCGGCCTCGTGCGCCAGCACACGCTCAAGTCGACGCAGGACGCGAACCGCGAGATGGGCTCCTACAAGGAGTCGATCGACCGGCTCGAAAAATCCGCCGCCGACCTCGCCGCGGTGAACTTCAAGCGCATGAACGAAAAAGCGAAGGTCCTCGCTGCGCAGAAGGCCTGGACGGCGCGCGCCATGGTCGCGGTCATGCTCGTCACGATCGCGTTCGGCGCCCTGCTTTCGGTCCAACTCGCCCGCGGCGTGACGCGGCCCATCCTCCAGGCCGTGCGCGTCACCGAGGCGATCGCCCGGGGAGACCTCTTCGTGCAGGTCCCGTCCCCGGGCAAGGACGAGGTGGGGCAGCTGTTGTCCGCGATGGGCAGAATGGCCGAGCGCCTGAGGGGCGTCGTGGCGCAGGTGCGCTCCGGCGCGGACGCGCTCGCCCGGACCTCGGGCCAAGTCGTCGTGGTCGTGGGCCAGGTGTCGTCCGCCTCGAGCCAGGTGTCCGCTTCCGCCCAGACGCTCTCGCAGGGCACGAGCGAGCAGGCGGCCTCGGTGCAGGAGACGACGTCGTCGCTCGAAGAGATGAGCGCCTCGATCACGCAGAACGCAGAGAACAGCCGACAGATGGAGCAGATGGCCATGCGCGGGGCCGGGGACGGGGACGAGAGCGCGCGCTCGGTGAACGACACGGTCGAGGCCATGCGATCCATCGCGGAGAAGATCTCGATCGTCGAGGAGATCGCGTACCAGACGAACCTGCTCGCGCTGAACGCGGCGATCGAGGCGGCGCGAGCGGGCGACCACGGCCGGGGTTTCGCGGTGGTCGCGACCGAGGTGCGCAAGCTCGCCGAGCGCAGTCAGGCCGCGGCCAGAGAGATCGGCGGCCTCGCGGCGTCCTCCGTCAAGGTGGCGGAACGCTCGCGCGCGCTGCTCGGCGAGCTCGTGCCCGCGATCCGAAAGACGGCCGACCTCGTCCAGGAGGTCGCCGCGGCCTCGTCGGAACAGTCCTCGGGCGTTGCCCAGATCAACCGCGCGCTCGCGCACGTGGACCAGATCACGCAGAGAAACGCCTCGTCGGCCGAGGAGCTGTCCTCGACGGCGGAGGAGATGGCGAGCCAGGCCGACGCGATGCGGCAACAGGCCGAGGCGGTCCTCAAACAGGCCGAGGGGCTGCACCGCGTGGTGGCGTTCTTCCGGACCGACGACTCTGCGCCCGCTGCCGCGGCGACGGCCGCGGTCCGCCGTGAGCCTGCGATCCCGGCGGCCGCCCCGGAACCGGAGCCAGTGGAAATGCCGGTCCCCATCGTCGCCTTCGCCGCGCCGCGGCGGCCGGCCGCCATCGCGGGCGGCGCGCCCGAGCGCGAGTTCCGGCGCTTTTGAAATGGATAAGAGCGTGATGACCAGGACGACCGAAACCGCGGCCAGGTCGCTCGACCGGGCGCAGTACCTGACGTTCTCGCTCGCTGGAGGCGAGTACGCGATCGGCGTGCTCCGGGTCCGCGAGATCATCGAGCACGGGGTCCTGACGCGCGTGCCCTCGACGCCCGCCTTCATCCGCGGCGTGATCAACCTGCGCGGCAGCGTTGTGCCGGTGGTGGACCTCGCCTGCAAGTTCCGGCTGCCCGAGAGCGCGGTCACCAAGCGGACCTGCATCATCATCGTGGAGGTCGAGTCGGACGGCGGGAAGCTCGTGATGGGCGTGCTCGCCGACGCGGTCAACCAGGTTGTCGAGTTCCGTCCCGACGAGATCGAGCCGCCCCCTTCGTTCGGAACGCCCGTCCGCGTGGACTACCTGCAGGGCCTCGGAAAGCTCGGTAGCGAGTTCGTGCTGATCCTCGACACGGATCGGGTTCTCTCCTCGGGCGAGCTCGCCGCGGTCGACGCCGCCCCCGCGGAGGCCGCGTCGTGACCGTGGCCGCCCGCCGCGCCGCCCACACCCCGCTCGAGGCGGGCGAGCGCATCCGCGAGATCTCGGAACGGGAGTTCGCCCTCTTCCAGGCGCTCATCCTGCGCGAGGCGGGGATCTACCTCGCGCCGGCCAAGAAGGCCCTGCTCGTCGGCCGGCTCTCGAAGCGCCTGCGGGCACTCGACCTGCCGACCTTCGGCGCGTACTACACCCGGATCGTGGACCAGGACGACCGCGCGGAGCGCGTCCATATGCTCGACTGCATCAGCACGAACGAGACGCACTTCTTCCGCGAGCCGCGGCAGTTCGAGTTCCTGGAGCGCCACGTGATCCCCGCGTGGAAAGAGCGCGGCGCCCCCCGGATCCTGCGCGTCTGGAGCGCCGGGTGCTCGACGGGCGAGGAGCCGTACTCGCTGGCCATGATGCTCCTCCATCACTTCCCGCCCTCCGCGGGGCGGCAGATCGAGATTCTTGCGACCGACATCTCGACGCGCGTCCTCGCGAAGGCCGAGTCGGCCGTGTGGCCCCTCGACAAGGCGCCCGAGATCCCGACCGCGTACCGCAAGGCGTACATGCTGCGCGGCACGGCGTCGCAGGAGGGCAACATGAAGGCCGCGCCGGAGATCCGCGCGCTCGTGCGGTTCGAGCGCCTGAACCTGAACGACGAGCGCTACCCCGTCAGCGGGCCATTCGACCTGATCTTCTGCCGCAACGTCCTGATCTATTTTCAGATGGAGACCAAGCTCAAGGTGATCCACCGGCTCCTCGGCGTGCTCGCGCCGGACGGGCTCCTCTTCCTCGGGCACGCGGAAAGCTTGAATGCCGTCACGGACCGCGTGACGACCGTCGTGCCGACGGTATACACGCACGCGAAGGCGAAGGGCACCGGCGCTGCCGGCCGGCCCGAGGCGCGCACGGCATGACGACGGCGCGGCCGCTCCAGGTGCTCGTCGTCGACGACTCGGCCGTCGTGCGGCAGACGCTCTCGGCGCTCTTCGCGCTCGAGGGGATCTCGGCGACCGTTGCGGCCGACCCCTACATCGCGATGGAGAAGATGGCGAAGCAGCGGCCCGACGTGATCGTCCTCGACCTCGAGCTGCCGCGCATGCACGGTCTCACGTTCCTCTCGCGGATCATGGCGGAGGACCCCATCCCCGTAGTGGTGTGCTCCGCGTTGACTGGCGACGGGACCGACCTCGCGATGCGGGCACTCGACGGGGGGGCGCTGGCGATCGTGACGAAGCCGAAGCTCAACATCCGCGAGTTCCTCCACGAGTCGGCCGTGGTCTTCCTCGACGCCGTGCGCGGCGCTGCAGAGGCGCGCGTGGGCAAGCGCCCCCTGACCGCATCGCCGCGCCTCACGGCCGACGCCGTGCTGCCGCCGCGCCCCGGGCCGCGGGCGGGCGTGCCGGCCGACCGCATCGTCGCGGTGGGCGCTTCCACGGGCGGAACCGAGGCGCTGACCGAGCTGCTCCAGAAGATGCCGGCCGACGGGCCCGGGATCGTCGTCGTCCAGCACATGCCGGAGGGATTCACGGCGGCCTTCGCGACGCGCCTGAACGGCCTGTGCCGGATGGAAGTGAAGGAAGCCGCCGAGGGCGACCGCGTGCGGGGGGGCCTCGCGCTGATCGCCCCGGGCAACCGCCACGTCCTCGTGCGCCGGCGGGGGGATGCGTACGCGATCGAGCTTTCGGACGGACCGCTCGTGTCCCGCCACCGGCCGAGCGTCGACGTGCTCTTCCGCTCGGCCGCGCAGGCCGC
The DNA here is from genome assembly GCA_031360505.1 of Acidobacteriota bacterium. GTDB lineage: Bacteria > Acidobacteriota > Thermoanaerobaculia > UBA5066 > Gp7-AA6 > DAHUXD01. The sequence continues at coordinate 48,860 of JANMBR010000100.1, read as the reverse complement.
CGGCGCCGGCGCGATCGGCGTCCTCATGACGGGAATGGGGGACGACGGGGCGCAGGGCCTGCTCGAGATGAAGCAGGCGGGCGCCGAGACGCTCGCCCAGGACGAGGCGTCGTGCGTCGTGTTCGGGATGCCGCGGGAGGCCATCGCGCGGGGCGCGGTGGATGAGGTCGTCGCGCTCGACGGCCTCGCCCCGGCGATCCTGAAGCGCGCCGCACGCGTACCGGGCGCGGCCGCTGCCCTCGCTTCGGCTTCCGGGAGCCGCGCATGAGCCAGATGCACCCCGAGGCGCGCCTGGAGACGCTCCAGAAGCTCGTCCGCGACCTGGCCGGAAAGAGCCACGAGCTCTCGGCCGAGTTGAGCGAGCAGGCCGAGCGCCTTTCCCGCCGCGCGAAGGAGCTCGAGTTGGACCTCGGCGCCGCGCAGTCGCTCCTCGCGGTCGAAGCTGCGGAGCCGTCCAACGGAAACGGGAATGGCATCGGAGACGGCGACGGCAACGGATCGCCCCGGCCCGCCGCCGACCTCGAGCGCGAGAACCACGAGTTTGCGCGCCGCTGCGTGCAGCTCGAGGAGCATTCGGCGAATCTGGCCAACCTGTATGCCGCGACGTACCAGCTCCACGCGACGCTCGAGCCCGACGCGGTCGTCAACTGCATCGTGGAGATCTCGGTCAACCTGATCGGCGCGGCCGAGTTCGCGCTCTACCTCCTCGAGGAGGCCAAGGGCGACTTCACCCTGCGCGTCCGCGAAGGGGAGCTCGCCCCCGAGATCACGCACCTGCCCGAGCCGGTCTATCCCCTCGAACAGGCGGCGGTCCGGGAAAAGCGCACGCTCTTCGCCGTCGAGCAGCAGGAAGGCCCGATCTGCTGCGTGCCGCTGCTCCACGAGGAGAAGCTGATCGGCCTGCTGTCGATCTACGCGCTGCTCTCGCACAAGGCTGCGTTCACGCCGCTCGACCGCGAGCTGCTCGAGCTCTTGTCCGGCCAGGCGGCCGTAGCCCTGGTGTCGTCGCAGTCCCACGCCTCGATCGACCGGAAGTTGAAGACGGTCCAGCGCGTCATGGACTTCATCAAGAAGAGCTGATGAGGGTAGAAACCGCCATCGTGCCCGAAGAGACGCCCCCGCCCGACTCCCGCGCGCTCGAGGGCCGGCTGGAGGACCTGCCGCTTTGCGACATCCTGCAGGTGCTGCAGGTCAGCGCCAAGACGGGCGGGCTCTTTCTGACGCATGCGGACGGCCGCGCCGCGGTCATCCTGTTTCGCTCGGGCCGCATCGTGCAGGTCGTCGGCACGGCGAACTACCGCCCCCTCGGCGAGCGCCTCGAGTCCCGCGGCGTGATCTCGCGCAAGCAGCTCGAGGAGGCGTCCGCGTACATGGCGTCATTTCCGGGCATGCGCCTCGGAGACGCGCTCGTCGAGCGTTCCTACCTGACGCGGGCCCTCGTCGAAGCCGAGGTCAGGGCGCAGATGTCCGAGACCGTGCAGGGCCTGATGTCCTGGAACGAGGGCCAGTTCGAGTTCCGGGTCGGCCTGCTGTGGCCGGGGCCGGAAGTTCCCGCCTCGTCCACGGACTTCGTGCTCGAGGAGGGCATGGAGCCGCAGCGGATCATCGTCGACATGACCGAGCAGCAGCGCATGGATGACACGGCGCCGCTCGTCCCCCGCACGCCGAAGACTCCGGAGGAGCAGGCCGAGGAGGAAGTCCAGGCGCTGCTCGTTTCGCTCAACGACGGCAAGGGGACGCCGGGCGGCGAGCCCGGCGATCCGGACTCGTTCCGCGCGGCGCGCAAGTACCTCTCGCTCTCCGAGGAGCTCTTCTCGGTGCAGGGGCGCGGCGAGATGGGCCTCGTCCTGCTGCGCTACGCGAGCGAGCTCTATGCCGACGGGGCGCTGCTGCACTGCCAGGCGGCCGCTTTCAAGGTCCTCGGCCAGTTCGGCTCCCCGATGACCTGGGGTGCCGACGCCGGACCCTCCGGGAAGATGCTCTTCTCGAAGGACGAGTGCCCGGTCCTCGAGATGGTGCGCACGGCGCAGCGCCCGTACGCGGGGCTCGTGCGGCGCACGGAGGAAGGCAACCTCGTCCCGGCAGCCAAGGGCGCGCAGGGCGTCGTGGCGGCGCTCATCGTTCCATTGACCGTGATGGGCTCCGTGTCGCTGATCCTCATGTGCCGCACGGCCGTCGCCGGCGCTCCCGACGCGCGCGCGCTGGTCGCGTTGGCCCGCCAGGTCGCGCTCGCCTTCGAAAACCTGGCGCTGCGGGATCTCGCCAGGCGCCAGGACAAGACGGCGTAGTTTCCGCGGGCGGAGGCTAGAATGGCCTTCGTGACGGCAACCCGCACCTCCGAAATTCTCGACCGCACGTTCGAGGGCGCGCGGCTGTCCCCGGCCGATGCGGTGACGCTGCTCGAGGAGGGGAATCTCCTCGCCCTCGGCGCGGCGGCCAACAGCGTGCGCAACCGCAAGAACGATCCGGGGATTGCGACGTACATCGTGGACCGGAACATCAACTACACGAACGTCTGCGTCTACCGCTGCCAGTTCTGCGCCTTCTATCGCCCGTCGGCGGAGCATCCCGAGGCCTACGTGCTCGCGCACGAGCAGATCGGCGACAAGATCCAGGAGACGATCGACCTCGGCGGCACGGGAGTGTTGTTGCAGGGAGGGGTCCACGGGGACCTCCCGTTCTCCTTCTACGAGGAGATGTTCCGCTACATCCGCAAGACCTTTCCGACGATCCACCTCCATGCGCTCTCCGCGCCAGAGGTGTACTTCCTGCAGAAAATCACGAAGTGGCCGATGCGGGATGTGATCGCGCGCCTGAAGGACGCGGGGCTGCAGTCGATCCCCGGGGGCGGCGCCGAAATCCTCGAGGACTCGGTCCGCAAGCGCATCTGGTCGCTCACCAAGGCGCCGACCGAGAAGTGGGTGGACGTGCACGAGTCCGCGCACGGGCTCGGCATGCGCACGACCGCGACGATGATGTTCGGCGTGGGGGAGACCTACGCCCAGCGCGTCGAGCACATGGAGGTCGTGCGCGATCTCCAGGACCGCACGGGCGGCTTCACCGCGTGGATCCCGTGGACATTCCAGAAGGAAAACACCGAGCTCGACGGCAAGGTCGACGAGGCCGGAGGCTTCGAGTACCTGAAGACGCTCGCGGTCTCGCGCCTCTTCCTCGACAACATCCGGCACGTCCAGGGCTCGTGGGTCACGCAGGGGCCGAAGATTGGCCAGGTCTCGCTGTCGTTCGGCGCAGACGACCTCGGCTCGATCATGATTGAGGAAAACGTCGTCTACGCCGCCGGCGCGCGCAACAAGATGTCGCAGGACGAAATGCGCCGCCTGATTGCCGATGCGGGGTACACGCCGGTGCAGCGGCGCACGCTTTACGACGCGTGCCAGGAGCTCTGCTGCACGGGGCCGATCCCGATGCCGAAGGCTGGGCACGCCGGGCTGCCCGTTCTCGGCGCGGAAATCGACGCCGGCCTCGCGTCGGCGTAGAGCCGGGCGCCCCTCTTACGGCGTCGTCGCTGCAGGGGCCGCGGTTGCCGCCGCGTGGCGCCCCTGCTCCCAGCACGCCCCGGCGTAGAGGCCGGCGGCGAAGAGCAGGATGCCGACGACGGCGCGTATCCAGACGCGCGTGCGGCGGTGCTTCCAGGGCGGCTCCGATCGGAAGGTGACGCGTTCGGAGGCCTGGCGCAACTGCTCGGCCTGAAGGGAGCGCAGGTCCATCAGAAGGTCCCGGGCGGACTGGTAGCGGTCGGCCGCGTCCTTTTCGAGGCAGCGGAACACGAAGGGCCTGAGCTCCTCGGGGATCTTCTCGGCCTCGGCGTGCTTGCGCGGATCGTCCCGCAGCACGGCGCCGAGCGTTTCGACCGGGCTGTCGCGCATGAAGGCGCGGCGGCCGGTGAGCATCTCGAAGAAGGTCGCTCCGAGCGAGAAGACGTCGGTCCGCCCGTCGATCGGCTTGCCGCGCACCTGCTCGGGGGACATGTAGCCGGCCGTCCCGACGAGAAACTGCGAGCTCGATCCGCGCGAGCCCGTGATGGTGTCGGAGAGGCCCGAGGTCCGGGCCGGCTGCTCGATGCGGGCGATGCCGAAGTCGAGGATCTTCACCCGACCCTCGTTGGTGAGGAAGATGTTGTCGGGCTTGATGTCGCGGTGGATGATGCCCTTCTCGTGCGCCGCGGCCAGGCCCTCGGCGATCTGGCTGGCGACCTCGACGGCCTTCTGCGGGTTGAGCGGTCCGCCGCGCAGGCGGTCGAGGAGTGTTTCGCCTTCCAACAGCTCGGTCACCGCGTAGGGCACGGCGCGGAAGGAGCCCGTGTCGTGGATCGCGAGGATGTTCGGGTGGTTGAGCGTGGCGACGGCGCGGGTTTCCCGGTCGAAGCGATGCAGGCTGTCGGCGTCGTGCGCCGACGCATCCGGAAGCAGCTTGAGGGCCACCTCCCGCCGCAGGCGCGTGTCGCGGGCGCGGTACACCTCGCCCATTCCGCCCTTGCCGAGCGGCCCAATGATCTCGTAGGGACCGAGCTGTTCTCCGGGTGCCAGTGGCATGCGGGGCTAAGAATACAGGCAAGGCCGCGCTAAACTCGGGCTCACGATGGAAATCTGGCTTCTGCGCCACGCCGTTGCCGAAGACCGCTCCGCCTCCGGGCGCGATGCGGACCGAACGCTGACCGAAGACGGCCACAGGCGCGCTCGGGATGTGGGCAGGGGCCTGGCCGCGCTCGAGCCGGGTATCGAGCTCGTGCTCTGCTCGCCCTATGTTCGGGCCCGGCAGACGGCAGAGCCGGTGGCCAGGGCGCTGAAACTGTCTTCGAAACTACGTCAGACGCGGGCGCTCGAGCCCGAGCGCGACCCGGACGACGTGCTGGCGGAGATCCGCAGCGAAGGCGTCGAGTCGGTTCTCCTCGTCGGCCACGAGCCGCACATGGGCGCGTTGCTCGGACGCCTCGTCGGCGGACGGGCGGACCTCGCGATGCCGATGAAGAAGGCGGCCCTGGCGCGCCTGTCCTGGGAAGGCTCGGGGCGGGCGACGCTCAAGGCCCTCCTGCCGGCCCGGGTGCTCGCCCTGGTCGCCTCCGAGAGCGAATAACCGGGACGGCCCGGGTTTCGATTAGACTTCCCCCGCTCGTTCGCCTTCGAACGTTTCACTGAGGAGGAACTCACATGGGCAAGCTCGCTCTCGGGTGCGTCGCGATTCTCGTCATCATTGCCGTGATCGCCGGGATCTCGTTCGCCGGGACCTACAACAAGCTCGTCACGCTCGGCGTGGACGTCGACAAGAGTTGGTCCGAAGTAGAAAACCAGTACCAACGCCGGGCCGACCTCGTCCCGAACCTCGTTGCGACGGTGCAGGGCGCGGCGAACTTCGAGAAAGAGACGCTGACGGCCGTGACCGAGGCCCGGGCTTCGGTCGGCCGCGCGACGATCACGCCGGGAAAGGCCCCCCTGGATGCCGAGTCGCTCGCCCGCTACCAGCAGGCCCAGGACCAGCTCGGCTCCGCGCTGCAGCGCCTGCTCGTGGTCTCGGAGCGCTACCCGGAGCTCAAGGCGAACCAGAACTTCCGCGACCTGCAGGCTCAGCTCGAGGGCACCGAGAACCGGATCGCGGTCGCCCGCGGCCGGTTCAACGACTCGGCGCAGTCCTACAACACGGTGTTGAAGAGGTTCCCGACGAACCTCATGGCCGGCCTCCTCGGATTCAAGGAGAAGCCGTTCTTCAAGGCCACGACGCCGGGCGCCGGGGAGGCGCCGAAGGTGCAGTTCAACTTCAACGGTGCGGCACCGACGGCGGCGCCGGCGCATTGAGCGGGAGACGGTAGCCGGGCGACATGAACGGCATGGCGGGCCACGGCGCGCGGAGAACCACTCTCCTGGCGATCGCCGGGCTCGCGCTCGTCTCGGCTCTCTTCGCCGACCAGTACGACGAGCAGCTTCCGGAGAAGCCGAAGCGCTACGTTACCGATCGCGCAGGCGTGCTCGACGCGGGCCAGGCCGAGGCGCTCAACGCGAAACTCGAGCAGTTCGAGAAGGACACCTCGAACCAGGTTCTCGTGTGGGTCGACAAGAAGATCCCCGAGGGCTTCACGCTCGACGACTTCGCGGTGCGGGCCTTCAAGAAGTGGGGCGTGGGCCAGCAGGGGACCAACAACGGCGCCGCGCTTTTCGTCTTCACCGAGGATCGGAAGGTCCGGATCGAGGTCGGCTACGGCCTCGAAGGGGCCCTGCCCGACATCACGGCCAATCGGATCATCGCCGACGAGATCGTTCCTCGATTTCGCAGCGGCGACTACCCGGGGGGAATCGCGGCCGGCGCCGACGCGATGATGGCGGCGGCGAAGGGCGAATACAAGGGGACGGGACGCACGGTGGATGAGGGCCGCCGCCGCAAGGGCGACCCGCTCGGCACGTGCGTGGGCCTGGCAATCTTCTTCGGCGTCTTCGTCGTTTTCCCGATGATCTTTCGCCGCAACCGTTTCCGGTCCCACGGCCGCCGAGGCTGGTGGGGCGGCGGCGGCTTCGGCGGTTCCTCGGGCGGCTTCGGCGGGTTTTCCGGGGGAGGAGGCGGCGGGTTCTCGGGCGGAGGCTTCTCCGGCGGGGGAGGTTTCTCCGGAGGCGGCGGCGCGTCGGGGAGCTGGTAGTCATGGCGAGCTACTTTTCGAAGTTCGACTCCGAGCGCATCGTCGCCGCGATCGCGGCGGCGGAGCGGGGATCTTCCGGTGAGATCCGCGTCCACGTGACCAGGCGCGTGCCGGAGAACCTCGAAGAGCGCGCGGCCAGGCGCTTTCAGCTACTCGGTATGACGAAGACATCCGAGCGCAACGGCGTTCTCATTTACATCGCGCCGCGCGCCCGGCAATTCCGGATCCTGGGCGACGCTGGCGTCCACGAAAAGTGCGGCGCGGAGTTCTGGACCGAGGTCGCATCCGCGATGGAGGCGTCTTTCCGCAACGGGGAATTCACCGAGGGCGTCGTCCGCGGGGTCGAGCGCGTCGGCGAGGTGCTCGGCCGGCACTTTCCGCGCAAGTCGGGCGACCGGAACGAGCTTACGAACGTGATCGACGAGGAGTGAAAATCGGGGCCTAACTCCCTGATTCCACTGGGGCTTGACTTTGCCCCGAAAACCCTTATGATTCGCGGCTCCTATGTCTATGTACGCCATCGTCCGCACGGGCGGTAAACAGCTCAAGGTCGCCGCAGGCGACATCGTCCGCGTCGAGAAGCCCTCCGGCGACTCGCTCAAGAAGGGCGAGAGCCTTGCGCTGTCCGGCGCGAGCGTGATTCTCGTCTCGGGCGACAACGGCGTCCGCACGGGCGCCGAGGCGCTCAAGGGCGTGAAGGTCCAGGCGAAGGTCCTCGGCGAGATCCGGACCAAGAAGGTCCTCGTCTTCAAGAAGAAGCGCACCAAGCAGTACCGTCGCACCAAGGGCCATCGCCAGACGATGATCCAGATCCGCATCGAAGCGATCGAAGGATAGGGGCAGCCCGTGGCACATAAAAAGGGTCAGGGCTCTTCCCGCAACGGCCGCGACTCCAACTCCCAGCGCCTCGGCGTGAAGGCGTTCGGCGGCCAGAACGTTCCGGGCGGAACGATCCTCGTCCGGCAGCGCGGCACGAAGTTCTTCGCGGGCGTGAACGTCGGCCGCGGCAAGGACGACACCCTCTTCGCGAAAGTGGCTGGCATCGTCCGCTTCCACGACAAGGGCCGCCTGGGCCGGCACATCTCGATCGAGATCGCCAGCTAGCGGGCTGCCTCCGGGCAGAAGCCCGCGCCGAGAGTCGATGGATCGTCCCCTCCTGCTCCTCTCGACCCTAGACCCTTGACCCTAGACCCTCAACCCCCATGTTCATAGACACCGCCGAAATCCAGGTCAAGGCGGGCGACGGCGGCAATGGCTGCATCGCCTTTCGACGGGAGAAGTTCGTCGCCAAGGGCGGGCCCTCGGGCGGCGACGGCGGCCACGGCGGATCCGTCTGGGCGGTCGCCGACCCGTCTTACAACACGCTCTACCACCTGCGGCACCACAACAACTACCGCGCCGAGCGCGGCGAGCACGGCATGGGCTCGAACTGTCACGGCAAGACGGGCGTCGACGTCGAGGTGCACCTGCCGCTCGGCACGGTCGTGACCGACGCCGAGAGCGGGGAGCGGCTGGCGGACCTCGTCACGGCGGGGCAGCGCGTGCTCCTCGTCAAGGGCGGCAACGGCGGCTGGGGCAACCAGCACTTCGCCACGCCCACACGCCAGGCGCCGCGCTTTGCGAAGCCGGGCCTTCCGGGCGCAGAGCGGCGCCTCGCGATCGAGCTCAAGCTGCTCGCCGACGTCGCGATCATCGGTTTCCCGAATGCGGGCAAGTCGACCCTCATCTCGGCGATCTCGGCCGCGAAGCCGAAGATCGCCGACTACCCGTTCACGACCCTCGTGCCGCACCTCGGCGTCGTCACTTTGCCCCACGACCGGAGCACGCTCGTCGTGGCCGACATCCCGGGCCTGATCGAGGGGGCGCACCGCGGATTGGGCCTCGGCATCCGCTTTCTCAAGCACGTCGAGCGCTGCCGGCTGCTGTGCCATCTCGTCGACGCCTCCGTGGAGGGGGACGCCGAATCGGACGTTGCGACGATCGAGTCCGAGCTCACGCAGTTCTCGCCGGAGGTTGCGCGGCGGCCTCGGATCCTCGCCGCGTCCAAGTGCGACGCCGTGTCCGATCCGGGGCGCATCGCCTCGATTCGCAGCGCCGCCGAAAGGCGCGGCCTGCCATTTCTCGAGATTTCCGCGGCGACGGGGGCCGGGTTAAAGGAGCTGGTGGGGTTTCTGTTCCAGGCGATGGTGCCGCATGCGCCCCGTCCCGAGGAGTCCCTCGATGCCGCTCGGGATGACGGCGGCTTTGCTCCGGATGACGGCGCTTAGCGTAACCTCCACCCATGCGCATCGGCGTCTTTGGCGGCACGTTCGATCCGGTCCACAACGGCCACGTGTTGCCCGTCGAAGCCGCGGCGATGAAGTTTCAGCTGCGGCGGGTCCTCTATGTCCCGGCCCGCCTTTCGCCCCACAAGGAGCGGCCGCCCACCGACGCTCGCCACCGGGTGGCGATGCTTGCGCTCGCGACGTCCGGCCGGTCCGATTGGTCGATCGATCTCGAGGAACTCGACCGCGAGCCGCCGTCGTATACGCTCGACACGCTGCGTTCGATCGCTGCGCGGCATCCGGGCGACGAGCTCTGGCTCCTGATGGGAACCGACATCCTCGCCGGGTTTGCGCGCTGGCGCGAGCCCGAGGCGATCCTTTCTCTGGCGCGGATCGCCGCCTTCCACCGCGAGCCTTTCGTCGGGCGCAAGCTCGTCGTGCCCGAGGTTCCGGGTATCGCGGATCGGTTGGCGATTTTCGACGCCGGATCGGTTAAAATCTCCGCGACGGATCTCCGGAACGATCTGGCGGCAGGCAATGCGATGGGCGGAAGGGTTCCGGGGCCGGTCGCGGAGTACATCACGAAGCAAGGTCTCTACAAGTCCGGGATGTCCCAGCGTTGAAGCCCGGCTTTTCCTCCCAGGACCGGGTCCGGGAAGGTCTGACCGCGGCGCTCGACCGCAAAGCCGCCGCCGTTCTCGTCTTCAATCTGACCGACCTGACCACGATGGCGGACTACTTCGTCCTCTCGACCGCCAGCTCCGACCGCCAGGCCCGCGCCATCGCCGATGCCATCGCCGAGCGGCTCGGGCCCGCCAACGCGGTCGAGGGCAAGGACAGCGCCCGGTGGATCCTGCTGGACTACGGCGACGTCGTCTTCCACGTCTTCCAGGAAGAGGCCCGACGGTTCTACGCCCTCGAGCGCCTCTGGGGCGACGCGCCAAATGCCACGGGCCAGTTCGCGGCGAGCTAGCGGTCGGCGGCTCGCCCCGGGGCGAGCGCCGGCCTAGCAACATGGCGAAAAGTCCGACCGGCGGCCTGCGCTCGCAGTTCAAGACGCGCAACCGCGCGCTCGGGCGTGAGATCGGGTCGCTCGATCGGGCCGCAGACCTGCCCTCGACGATCCTGATCCTGGGGGAGAGCGGCACCGGGAAGGACCGCCTGGCCCGCGCGATCCACGACGTCTCCTCCCGGGCGACGAGTCCCTTCGTCCGCATCGACGCCGCCAACCTCTCGGAGGAGCTGTTCGAGAGCGAGTTGTTCGGCCACGAGCGCGGCGCCTTCACGGGCGCGTTCGCGGCGAAGAAGGGGCTCCTCGAGGTTGCCGAAGAGGGGACCGTCTATCTCGACGAGGTGTCGTCGCTTTCGCCGGCAGCCCAGGCGAAGTTCCTGCGGGTGCTTCAGGAAAAGAATTTCCGGCGGCTTTCCGGGGTCGTGACGCACCCCTTCCGGGCGCGGCTGATCGTGTCCTCGCGCCGCGACCTCGCGGTCCTCGTCGAGCAGGGGGCCTTCCGCGACGACTTTTTCTACCGCATCGACGTCGTGTCCGTGCGGTTGCCGCGCCTGGCCGACCGGCGGGAAGACATCCTGCCGCTGGCGCGCGAGTTTCTGAAACGCGCCGCGCGCGCGTACACCCGGCCCGCCCGGAATTTCACACCGGAAGCGGAGAAGACGCTCCTGCGCCACTCCTGGCCGGGCAACGTGCGCGAGCTCCTGCACGTCGTCGACAAGGCCGTGCTCACCGCGGATGCCGCCGAAATCGGCCCGGAGGACCTTCCGACCGGCGCGCTCGGCGCCCCCGAGTCGCTTCTGGCGGCGGCAGGCGAGAATCGCTGGACGTTGAAGGAGCTCACGGACGCGTACATCGACGAGACACTGCGCCGGGCGGGCGGCAACCGGTCGCTCGCGGCGAAGCGACTCGGCGTTTCGCGCAAGTTCCTGTGGGAGCGGGAAAAGAAATGAGGGCATTAAGAGGGCGTTAACTGTCGGTATCGGCTGGACTTCTCTCCGAAATCGGCTATCATTCCGGATCGCAAAAATGAGCCCCTGCGCTCGAGTCAGGGGCCCCGAGAAAAGGAGACCCACGAATGCCTTCGACAGCGACCAAGGCCGCGCGGATGACCAAGAAAGACCAGGAGAAGTTCCGCCGGCCCCTCGAAGAGAAGAAGGCCCTGCTTTCGGCCGAGATCGCCAAGACTCGCAGCGCCGAGGTGGAGACGACGGAAGAAGCGACCCAGGACATCGCCGACAAGGCAGTCTCCTCGTACACGCGGGAGTTTCTCTATTCGCTGACCGACGGCGAGCGCTCGACCCTGCTCCAGATCGACGACGCCATCACGCGGATCGACGACGTGATTTACGGCAACTGCATCCACTGCGGAGCCCTTCTCTCGGAGAAGCGGTTGAACGCGGTTCCCTGGGCGCCTTACTGCCTCGACTGCCAGGAGCTCGAGGAAAAGGGGATGCTCCAGGACTAGTTCCAGCCTGCACGGTTTCTTTGCTCACATGGGCCCCGCCGGTTTCGCCGGCGGGGCCCTTTTTTTGCTGGGGTCTTCTTGCTGGGGTCAGGTCTCTCAATGTGCGAGTTTGTGAGGGATGGTCGAATAGGACCGCGGGTCCTCAAACTCACACTATGAGAGACCTGACCCCATTTGACTTTAGACTGGCCTCAGATGCCCAAGTCCCCGTTTTCTGACAAGTCCCTCCCGAAGTTCAGCGACGCGCCTTCGGCCATCCTCGTCGTGGGCAACGTGGACTTCTTCGTGAAGGAAGCGGCCGCGCGCGTGCGCGAGACGCTCGCCGGCGAGGACGCCGAGGTCCTCCGGTTCGAGGACGACGCTGCCGCGGAAGCCGTGTCGGATGCGCTGCTGAATCGCTCACTCTTTTCGGCGCGCCGGATCGTCGAGCTCGACATCTCGCGGCTGCTCGGCACCGAGTCTCCGGGCCGCCTGGTGACCAAAGCGCTCGAGGCCTGGGGCAAGGGCGGCGCGGGCGGGCGGCGCGAGGCCTTCCAGCACGCGCGGGCGCTGCTCGCGGCCCTCGACCTGCCTTCGGGCGCGGATCCGGTCGAGAACGCCGAGGCGGCCGCGAAGCGGGTCCGCAAGAAGGACGACGCGGCGCTGCTCGCCGAGATCCTGAAGGAGCTGCCCGAAGAGAAAAGCGGAGGCCCCGCCGTGCTCAAGGCGGCGCTGCGTGTGCTCCTCGAGCGCGAGAAGAACGACGGCACGGTGGCGCTGCTGACGGCGGTCTCGCCGCCGGCCGGCGTGGACCTGCTTCAGGAGATCACGGCGCGCGGCCTCGTGCTCGAGACCTCGGTCGGCGACGATCCCGGGCCCGCCCTGCGCCGGCTGGCCGAAACGCTCGGGAAAGAGCGGGAGGTCGTCGTCGACTCCGCCGCGATCGACCGCCTGCTGATGCGCACCGACGCGGACGCCGCGATGTTTGCCGCGGAGCTCGCGAAGCTGCTCGAGTGGGCCAGCAAGGGCGGGCGGATCCGCGCCGCGGACGTCGAGGCAAATGTCGAGGACGAGTCCTCGGAGGACGTGTACGGGCTCTTCGACGCGATCGGCCGCCGCGACGCGGGAGACGCGCTGCAGCGGCTCGAGCGGCTTTTCGACGGCAGGGACGTGCGTCAGGGCGACCGCGCATTCGAGAAGATCGAGGAAATCTGGCCCATCCAGCTCTTCGGGATGATCGCGAGCGAAGTCCGGCGCATGCTGCTGCTGCGCTCACGCCTCGACGAGGCGGGCCCGGGCGGCTTCAACGCGTCGATGCCGTATTCCGCGTTCCAGGCCCGCGTCCTGCCGCGGCTGCTCGCGCCGGTGGCGCCCTACTCGCGTTCCCCCTTCGAGGGGACGAAGGGCCCGCCGCATCCCTTTGCGCTGTACAAGGCGGCCCAGCGCTCCTGCCAGTTCAGCTCGCGGGAGCTGGCGCAGGCCCTCGTGCGTGCGGCCGACGTGGACGTGCGGTTGAAGACCTCGGCTCCGGTCCTGGAGACGATCTCGGCCTACGTTGCGGGCTTGATCGGGGGGGTGACTTCCAGGCGGTGAGCGTGCGGGGGACGGCGCCGCTTGCGCGGTCGCCGCCCTGTCTTTGGGTAGGTGATCGATGTCTAACTTAGTATACGGAGCGAAATGTCGGACAGTTTCATCCTCGATCTCTCGCCCCGAACTGCCCTGATCACCGGGGGTTCGCGCGGCATCGGCCGGGCGGCCGCCGACCTGCTCGCCCGGGCGGGCGTTCGGGTGGCGATCAACTACGTGCGCGACGAAGCCTCGGCCAACAAGGCGGTGCGCGAGATCCGCGCGGCGGGCGGCGAGGTGATGGCGCTCGCGGGCGACGTCTCGCAGCCGGGGGAGGCGCGCCAGCTCGTGCGCGACGTCGTCAGCGCGTGGGAGCGGCTCGACATCGTCATCAACAACGCCGGCATCTGGGACGAGGACGTGGCGGGGCAGGGTCGGGTCGACGTCTGGGACCGCACGTACGCGATCAACCAGCGCGGGACCTTCCTCGTGACCGACGCGGCCATCCCGCACCTCGAGAAGACGGGCGGGTCGATCGTCTTCATCTCCTCCACGGCGGGTCAGCGCGGAGAAGCGCGGCACTCCGCCTACGCCGCTTCGAAGGGCGCGCTCATCGCGTACACGAAGTCCCTGGCAGCGGAGCTTGGGCCCCGGGGCATCCGGGTCAACTGCGTCGCGCCGGGCTGGGTCGATACGGACATGTCGGCCGCAACGCTCGGCAATCCGCTCGAGCGCACCGAGATCGAGAAGGGGATTCCGATTGGCCGCGTCGCCTCGGCGGCCGACATCGCCGGGCCGATCCTCTTTCTCGTGTCGGACCTCGCGCGGCACGTCCAGGGCGAGGTCCTGAACGTCAATGGCGGGAGCGTGCTGGCAGGATAGGCCGGCGACTCCCATGGAAAGGCTCGACCGCAGGGACACCCGCTTCATCGCCTCCTGTCTCTTCGTGATCGCGGCGGGCGCAGCGGTGACGAGCGGCCTCTTTCGCCGCGCGTTTCCAGAAGCGTCGATCGAGTTCAAGGTGGATCGCGCGGGGGCGCGGAGTGTCGCCGAAAAGCTCCTGCGGGAGCGCGGGCGCGACATCCCGGGCGGCCGGTTCGCGGGCGAGTTCAGCGTCGACGAGACCGCGAAGGTTTATCTCGAGCGCGAGCTCGGCCTGGAGCGCGCCGGGAAGATTTACGGACGCGAAGCCAAGATCTGGCAGTGGCGGATGCGCTGGTTCCGCTCCGGGGTCAAGGAGGAGGAGTACGTCACGGTCTCGCCGCTCGGCGAGCTGGTCGGCTTCGAGTCCGTGCAGAAAGAGGATGCGCCGGGGGCGCGCCTGTCGGAGGCGGACGCGCGCGCGATCGCCCTGCGCTTTCTGGCTTCGCGGCAGATGCCCGAGAGCGCCCTCAAGGCGATCGAGGCCACGCCCGTCTCGCGGCCCAACCGAACCGACTGGACTTTCGTGGACGAGAAGGCCGGCATTCGGTTCGCGGACGCGACCGTCCGTTTTGCGACCACCGTGGCGGGCGACCGCGTCACCGGGTTCTCCGAGTTCGTGCACGTCCCGGAGGCCTGGATGCGGGACTACCAGAAGCTGCGCTCCAAGAACGAGGCGGCCGGGCAGATCGCCACGTTCGCGCTGTTCGCGACGCTGATCGCGATGCTCGCCGTCCTCGTGCGCAAGATCGTGCTCAAGGACGTGCCCTGGAAGCTGGTGGGCGCGTTCGGCGCAATCGCCTTCGTGCTCTCCCTCCTGTCCATGGTGAACGGGCTGCCGTCGACGCTCTGGGGCTACGACACGGCGAGTCCGCTCTCGGCCTACGTCGCGGAAGAGCTCGTGCGCGGGATCCTCGGCGCCGTGGCCACGGGCGCCGGCATCGCCATCGTCGTCGCCGCGGCCGAGCCCATGTACCGCGAGCGATTCCCCCGCCAGTTCTCGCTCGGCGGCGCCTTCTCGGTCCGCGGGATCCAGACGAAGGCCTTTTTCCGCAGCGTTCTGCTCGGCTACGCCCTCGTCGCCTTCTTCTTCGCCTACCAGGCGACGTTCTACGTCGTGGCGGGACACTTCGGGGCGTGGTCCCCGGCCGAGATCCCTTACGACGACATGCTCAACACCGCGCTGCCCTGGGCCACCGTGCTGCTGATCGGCTTTCTGCCGGCGGTCGCCGAGGAGGGGATCAGCCGGATGTTCTCGATCTCGTTTCTCGACCGTCTGGGCGCCGGGCGCGTCGTCGCCGTCCTCGTGCCGGCGTTCATCTGGGGCTTTGGACACTCGACCTACCCGAACCAGCCCTTCTACATCCGCGGGCTCGAGGTGGGCCTGGCTGGCGTCGTGATGGGGTTCCTGATGCTGCGCTACGGCGTGGTGCCGCTGCTCGTCTGGCACTTTACGGTGGACGCGCTCTACACGGCCCTCGTGCTGCTGCGGTCGGGCAATTCGTACTACGTGGTCTCGGGGGCGGTGGCCGCGGGGATCCTGTTGCTGCCTCTTTTTGTTTCGCTCGTCCTGTACGCGCGCCGCGGAGGGTTTCTCCCCGCTACGGGACTGACGAACGGCGATCAAGGCTTCGTTCCCGAGTCGGCCGCGCCGGCGCCTGCGGCCGCGTCCGTCGCCGATGTCCGGCCGCTCTCCCGCGGCGTCCGCGTCGGGGCGGCGGTTGCGGCGCTCGTGCTCGTGTCCTCTTTCTTCGTGCCGAGCGACTCGGACCCCACTCTCGTCGAGGATGCCACCGGGCGCGCCGCGGCCGAAGCGACGGCCCGCCGCTTTCTCGTTGTCAACGGCGTCGATCCCGAGCCGTGGACGAGCGTCGCCTACACAGGCACGGGATTTACCTACGACGAAAGCCTGCGCGCGGCGAGGCCCCAGGATGCGTCGGGGATCCCCCCGTTCTCGTACGACGCCGCGCGCTACGTGATCGCGCAGGGCGGGCCGGCCGCGTTCCGGAAGCTGGCCGAGCGGCAGCTGCCGCTGGCCTACTGGGTCGTGCGCTTCTTCCAGCCGGAAAAGAAGGAAGAATGGAAGGTCCTGATCGACGCGCGTCGCGGGCGCGTCGTGGCCTTCGTGAACCCGGTCGGCGAGGACGCTCCAGCTCCGCCGCCGCTCTCCGCCGAGGACGCGCGCCGCCGGGCAGCCGAGGTCGCCGGCAAGCTCGGCTATCCCGCCGCCGAGTACGCGGTGCTCGAGGTTGGCACCGAGGCGAGGCCAAAGCGCGTGGACACGACGGTCGTCCTCGAGGCGAAGCCGGCCGGAATCGGGCAGGCGCGGCCGCGGCTGACGGCGGTCTTCCACGGCCCCCGCCTGTCGTCGTTTCTCCCGTCGATCCAGATCCCGGAGAGCTTCATGCGCGAGCAGCGCAAGCGTTCTTCCGGCGAGGTCGTCCTCACGGGTGTGCGGGTGGTGGCGGGCGGCGCCCTCGTCGGTCTTGCCATCATCCTCGTCCTGCGGCGCGTTCGGGAGCCGGAGTTCCGGTGGCGCTGCCTCGGCCGGCCCCTGATCGTTGCCGGACTGCTCGGCGCGGCCGGGCTTGCGAACACATGGCCCGCGCTCTTTCGCCAGTACGACACCAAGAAGCCCATGGGCCTCTTCCGGCTGGGCGCCGGAGTGTCGCTCGTGTTCGGCTTGCTCGCAATTCTGCTCGTGGCCTGCGTGGGACTCGTTCTCTGCGCCGCCGCGCGGCCTGGATGGGTCGCGGCCCTGAGGCGCAAGGGGAGCCTCGCCGATGCGCTCCTGCGCGCCGCCCTCGCGGCGGCGGGCCTGGCGGGCCTTTCGCGGTGGTTCCACGTCGTCTCCTCGCGCGTCCCTGCCCTTTACGACCCCGACCCCTCCCTGCCGGGAAGCCTCGGCAACGCGGTTCCGGCCATGGACGCCGTCTGGGCCGCGGCGCGGGGAGCATTCGGACTGGCCGCGGTCGCGGCGGTCGCGACCCTGGCGTGGAAGAGCACGTTCTTCCGAACGACCGCCGGGCGCGCGCTCGGTGTCCTCGCCCTCGTCGTCGTGATGCTGCCCTCCGAACTGCGGTCGCGGCCCGAATTCGCGCTGGAGTTCCTCTCGGGCGTGCTCGCGGCCGCGTGGATCGCCGTCTGCGCGTTTGGCCTCCTGCGCGACCACGCGGCGGCCTGGGCGCTCTTCGGTCTCTTTTCCTTCGGAGGCCGCGCCGCTGTGGACCTGCTCGCGCAGCCCGCATCCGCCGACGTGGCCCAGGGAGGCCTCGCCGTGTTCCTGCTCCTCCTGTTCGGCCTGGCGCTGCTGGCGGGTCGGCGGGATCAGGCACCCGTCAGCCCGGCAGCCCTTACGACCCCGTCGAGTGGTACCGCCTGACGCCGCTCTTCCATAGCGCGAGCAGGACGGACAGGGACAGGGCGGCGACGATGGGGGCCCGGGATTCCCGCGCGAACTGGCCGGCGTCCCCGACCATCTTGCCGCTCATGACTTTGCCAGCTCCAGCGCCCGCTTGTAGATTTCCCGGGCGGGCCGGTTCGTGCGCCGCGCGATCTCTTTCGAGAGTGCCTTCAGGGCGCCGCCGCCGGCAAGGGCTTCGCGGATGCGCGCGTCCACGTCGTCGTCGGCCGCGGCCGCCGGTTCGCCCTGGAGGCCCTCGACGACGATCGTGATCTCGCCCCGGCCGCCCCCTCGGGCCTGAAAGACGGCGGCGAGCTCTGGCAGGGTGCCGCGGACCGCTTCCTCGTGGATCTTGGTCAGCTCGCGGGCGACGCAGGCGCGGCGCGCACCGAGGACACGCGCTGCGGAATCGAGAGATCCGGAGATGCGGTGCGGGGACTCGAACCAGACGAGCGTCTCGCGGCGCTCGCGCAGGCTCTCGAGCAGACGCTCGCGCTCGCCCTGGCGGGCCGGCAGAAAGCCGAGAAAGGTGTGCGGCACGGCCGGCAACCCGGACAGCGCCAGCGCGGCCGCCGGCGCCGAGGGGCCCGGGACGACGACGACCGTGTGGCCGGCCGCGGAGGCCGCTTCGACCAGCCGCTCGCCCGGGTCCGAGAGCGTGGGCATGCCGGCGTCCGAGACGAGCGCGACGGTTTCGCCGCGGCCGAGGCGCTCGAGCAACTCCTCGACGCGGGACTCCTCGCGCGGGCCCGGGCAGGAAATCCTCCGGGCGGACAAACCGAACCGCGCCGCGAGCTTCGCGGTCACGCGTGTGTCCTCGCAGAAGATCGCGTCGGCCTCGGCGAGGGCCTGCCGGCCGCGCGGGGAGAGGTCTTCGAGGTTGCCGATGGGCGTTCCCACCACGAGGAGGCGCCCGCTTTTGCTGGATGGAGTCACCGGGAACGGAAAAATAGCACGAGGCCGTTGGGTATCATGCTCCTCGCATGCGCTTGGCGTCGGCGTGTCTGGCTTTCTCGCTCCTGGTCTGCCCGTCGGCGGCGCCCGGGGCGGAGGTCGTCGACCGCATTGCGGCGACCGTCAACGACACGGCCATTCCGGAGAGCGAGGTGCGCCGGGCCATGGTCGTGTCGGGCCTCGAGCTTCGTCCCGGCGAGACCCCCGAAGCGTTCCGGACCCGCATCCTCGAAGCCCTGATCGAAGAGCACCTCGAGTACGACGACGCGGCTCGTTTCGGTCCGGCGCCTCCGGACGCCACGGAGATCGAGAAGGCCATGGCGAGCCTGCGCGACCGCCTGAAGGCGGAGGGCAAAGACCCCGAGGCCGAGTTTGCGCGTGCGGGCATGACCGTGGACGAGGTGCGGGCGTCGATCGATCGCCAGCTCGTGATCGCGCGCTACCTGCGCGAGAGGTTCGCACCGATCGCCTACGCGGACGAGGAGCAGGCGCGCGCGGAATACGAGAAGCGGTACGCCCCCGAGCAGAAGGCGGCCGGGGCCGCCGTCCAGCCCTTCGATGCGGTCGCCGAAGAGATGCGCCGGCGCTCCTCGGTGCGGACGTTCGACGAGGAAGTCGCAAAGTGGCTGAAGGACCTGCGCCAGAAGGCGCGCGTCTCGATCTACCGGATTCCGGTCGCGGTGCCCGAGGACCGTACGCCGGTGGTCCTCTCCTCCGCGCCCCCCGCCCGGACGCCCGCACCCTGAAGCCGCCCCCGACGAGGTGACTGCATGAGGTTCCACCGATGAGACTGTTCGCCGCCCTGCTCGCCCTGCTCGCGACCGCCCGGCCGGGAGCGCCGCCCTCCTTCGCCGAGCGCGGCGTCGCCGTGCCGATGCGCGACGGCGTGAAGCTCGGCGCCGACGTCTTCCGGCCGGCCGAGGCGGGGCGCTTTCCGACGCTCGTCTACCGCACGCCCTACGGGCGCAAGCACGCCGAGGGCAATGACGTCGTCCAGGCGGCGCTCAAGCGCGGTTACGCCGTGGTGCTCGTCGACGTGCGCGGCCGCTACGGCTCGGAGGGCGTCTTCGTCCCCTACGTGAACGAGGGCAAGGACGGCTACGACACGATCGAGTGGGCGGCAGCGCAGACCTGGTCCACGGGAGAGATCGGCACGTTCGGGCTGTCCTACCCGGGGGCCGTGCAGTGGCTGGCGGCCGTCGAGTCGCCGCCGCACCTGAAGGCCATGGTGCCCGCGATGACGTTCTCCACGGCGCGCAACTTCTTCTATGCCGGCGGCACTTGGGACCTGTCGTGGATCGCCTGGATCTGGGAGAACATCGCGCCCGACGCGCGGGTCCGCGCGAAGTTGTCCGGGCCGCTGACCGGCAAAGAGGCCGACGCGGCGTGGAAGGGACTCGAGCTGGTGCTGCCGTACCGGCTTGCCCTGACCGATCTGCCCGAGTTGAAGGATGTGGCGCCTTACTATTTCGAGTGGCTGTCGCATCGCCCCGGCGAATCCTATTGGGACTGGGCAGAGCTGCGGGGCCGGTACGACAGGGTCAACGCCGCCGTCCTCAACTTCTCGGGGTGGCACGACGAGACGTACGGTCCGGAGGGAGCGATCACGAACTTCCTCGGCTTGCTCGCTGCTCGAAAAGGGGAGAAGGACCCGCGCACGCAGCTCATGATGGGCCCCTGGACGCACGGGGGAGAGGACTCCGACCACTCCGGCGACCGTGTGTTCGGGCCCACGGCGCCGATCGACTACGCGGAGCTCATCCTGCGCTTCATGGACCGCTACGTGCGCGGTCTCGACAACGGTGTCGACCGCGAGCCGCGCGTCCGCACCTTCGTGATGGGCGAGAACGCCTGGCGCTCGGCCGAAACCATGCCCCTGCCCGGCACCCAACCCCTCGCGTTCTATCTTTCTGCCGGCGGCAAACTCACCCCCCAACCCCCCCGGACTGCCCCCGACCCCTCCAAACCCTCTTCGAGCTCTTTCGTATCCGATCCCTCCAAGCCCGTGATCGACCCCTATGGCACGAGCCCCGGCGCGCACGACTACCGGGCGCTCGCAAAACGCCCGGACGTCCTCGTCTTCGAAACCGAGCCGCTGGCCGAAAGGGTGCGGGTCGTCGGCCCGGTCGAGGTGGAGATGTTCCTGTCCGCCGACGCTCCCGACGCCGACCTCTGGGTGCTGCTCGAGGACGTGCTGCCGGACGGCACGGCATGGAACCTGTCGAGCGCGGGCACGGACGTGCTGCGGGCGAGCGATCGGGACGGCGGGCCGGCGCCGAAACTCCTCGCGCCCGGCGAAATCGTCAGGCTGCGCCATCCAAACCTGCGCACTGGAAACCTCTTCGAAAAGCGCCATCGCATCCGCGTCGTGCTGTGCGGCAGCTTCATGCCGCATTTCTCGCGCAACCTCCAGACCGGCGAGTCGGAGGCGCGCTCGGGCAAGACGCGATCCGCCACGATCCGCATCCATCACGACGCCGCGCATCCGTCGCGCGTCGTCCTGCCGGTCGTGCCGGACGCCGGGGAGCCATGAGGCTGCGGCGCTCGATCCTCCTCGCGGCGCTGCTCGCCGCGCCCTCCGCGGCCCTCGCGGGCATGCGCACGGAGGAGGCAATCAGTGATCAGTAACCAGTAACCAGAAACGCCATGCCGATCACCTACCGAATCCACCGCGACCGGGGCCGCATCGAGACGGTCTGCGAGGGAGACGTCACGCTGCCAGATGTGCGGGCGCACTTCGACACCCTGCAGCGCGATCCCGACCGGCCGCGCAGCCTCTCCGTGCTGCTCGACCTGAGCGGGATGACGTCGCTGCCCGGGAGCCCTCAACTCCAGGCCGCTGCCGAGCGCGTGGGCCAGGTCGAGGAGATCGTCTTCGAGGCCTGCGCGATCATCGCCGATCGCGACCCCGTCGTGGCGATGGCCCGCATGTTCGAGACCCTGGCCCGCGGCCATTTCGCCGCGCTCCGGATCTTCCGTCAGCGCCGGGAAGCCGAGGAGTGGCTGGACAGCTTCTAGCCCGGGGTCAGGTCTCTCAAGTTGCCACTTTCCTCAGTTCCACCTGAGAAAACTCACACTATGAGAGACCTGACCCCATCTCAGCCGGGCGGCCACGCCAGCGGACGCCCGCCAAGCAGGTGGAAGTGCAGGTGGAAGACGGTCTGGCCGGCGCCTTCGCCGTTGTTCGCGACAAGGCGGTAGTGCTCGAGGTCGAGGTCGCGGGCGATCGATGCCGCTCGTGTGACCACTTCGCCGACGAGCTCCCGGTCCCCGGGCCCCGCGTCGGCGAGCTTCGGAATGTGTTTTCGCGGAATGACGAGGACGTGTGTCGGCGCCTTCGGAGCGATGTCGTGGAAGGCATAGACGCGGTCGTCGGAATAGGCCTCTTTGGACGGGATGTCGCCCGCGGCAATCTTGCAAAAGAGGCAGTCCATCGTCAGCCCTTCACCCTCCGCACCTTAGCTCCCAGCCCCGTCAGCTTCTCTTCCATCTTCGCGTAACCCCGATCCAGGTGGTACACCCGATCGATCGTCGTCTCGCCCTCCGCGGTGAGGGCGGCGATGGCGAGGGCTGCGGAGGCGCGCAGGTCGCTCGCCATGACGCGGGCGCCGGTCAGGCGCGAGGGGCCTTCGACGACCGCCCATCGGCCTTCGAGGCGGATGCGGGCGCCCATGCGGACGAGCTCGGCGACATGCTGGAACCGGTTCTCGAAGATCGTCTCGGTGATCGTGGCGATCCCGTCCATCCCCGCGGCCAGCGCCATCCACTGGGCCTGCAGGTCCGTGGGGAACCCCGGGTAGGGCGCGGTGGCCACGTCGTGAGAAACGAGCGGACCGTCGGCCCGCACGCGCAGCATGTCGCCCGAGGCTTCGATCGTCGCCCCCGTGGCCGCCATGCGGATCGTGAGGGCCGCCAGATGCTCGGGCACGCAGCGGCGGATCGCCACGTCGCCTCGTGTCGCCGCGGCCGCAAGGGCGTAGGTGCCGGCCTCGATGCGGTCCGCGATGACCGCGTGCTCGACCCCGTGCAGCTTGTCCACGCCTTCGATCACGATCGTCTCGGTCCCGACGCCCCGGATCCTCGCGCCCATCCCCGTCAGCATGCGCGCCAGGTCCACGACCTCGGGCTCGCGCGCCGCGTTGACGAGCCGCGTCGTGCCGCGCGCGAGCGTGGCCGCCAGCATCACGTTCTCGGTCCCGGTCACCGTGACCGTGTCGAACCCGATCTCGGCGCCCGCGAGCCGCGCCGCCTTCGCCTCGACGTATCCGTGGTCGAGCGTGACCTCGGCGCCGAGCTTTTCGAATGCGGCCAGGTGCAGGTTGATCGGGCGCACGCCGATGGCGCACCCCCCGGGCAGGGACACGCGGACCGAGCCCGAGCGCGCGAGCAATGGCCCGAGCACGAGCACGGAGGCGCGCATGGTCTTGACCAGCTCATACGGCGCGTCGGCCGAGCCGATCTGGCGCGTTTCGATCGTCGCCGTCGTGCCGTCGGACTCGACGTGCGAGCCGATGTGCTGCAGGAGCTTGCCGAGTGTTCGGATGTCGGCGACGTTCGGAAGGTTGGTCAGCCGCACGGGCTCGTCGGTCAGAAGTGCCGCGGCCAGGCAGGGGAGCGCGGCGTTCTTTGCGCCGGAGATCGAGACTTCGCCCGAGAGTCGGACGGGCCCTTCGATTAGGAACTTGTCCATATGTCTCGTAAGAAGAGCTCGCCTCGGCCTTTCGTGGCTCCCTGCCCACGGTCAACCGCGGGGAAAAGGGAAAGACTACACCGGGCACTCTAGCGCTCCAGACGGTCCACGAGTTCGTCAAGAAGCGCGACAAGGACTACTCAGCATCTCTACGACTGCCACCTTGGGTGACCCCGACGAGGGCGGCGCCATGATCGCGGGCGCGGTTGCGGGCAGGCAGGGACGTAAGAAGAACTCGTCAGCTCGTCGACGTGCGCACCGTGCCGCGCTCTCGACACAACTCCCCCAGGGGCCGCGTCGAGTGGCCCACCGTCGCGTGGAGAGGGAGTTCAAGTCTGGCGGACCCCGGGGGGCCCGGGGCGCCGGACACGAAGGCCGGCCTCCCCGGTTCTGCCATGTCCCGCCCTCAGTCCAGGGAAATCGCCTTCACCTGGATCTCGTCTCCCTTGCGTTCGCCCTCGACGTCCGCGCGCAGGTGGTCCGTCTTCTTCGTCGTCTTCAAGGCCGCTGCCACCTTCGTGTTCCCAGTCGAGTCGAACTTCAGGAAGCTCCCGTCCGGCGTCAGGATTCCGTAGCCGCCCTTCTGACACTGGATCGCGCACTTGGTCGAATGCGCGTCCGGATTGGCCTTGTTCTCGGCCTTGGAGGCGCACATCGAGTCCATCAGGGGTGCGTTTTTCCAGGTCTCCGCCTGGAGTGCCAGCGGAACGGCCGCCGCCGCGAACATCAGAAAAAGAACCTTTTTCATCTCAATTCTCCTTTCGTTAGTCTGCAGTCTTTCTCAAAGGACGGGTCTTGTTCAACGGGAGGTGCCCTGGAGGAGGCCGGTTCCGGGGGCACGACTGGCGGCGCCCGGCAGCGCAGCCGCTTCGCGGAACTCGGTCAACCGGGCCAGGGCATATGCCCCGATCGCGATCTCGAGGTCTCGGACCGCTAGATCGAAAAACATTCCGGTCGTCACGAGATTGACGGCGATCGCAACGAGCCAGACCATCGCGGCGTAGGCGCCAATCCGGGTCCAGCGGGTGAGGATCGCCAGGCCGACGACCATCTCGACCACGCCGACAATCCGCATGAACGTCGGGCCGCTGACCGGCAGAAACTTCAGCGCGGTGGGGCTCAGGTACATGCCCCAGTCCGTCAGGATGTTGAAGAACTTGTCGAGTCCGGCGAGGAAGGGCCCCAGTCCCAGTCCGATACGAAGCGCCCACCAGACCGAGTTGAGCCGTTTCTCCGCGTTCATCGTTCTCCTCCCTGCTTCCTACTAGAGTCGCCGGACGCAATTCGGTTACCGATCCTGGGTCGGTTTCGGGAATCTTGGCGAAACCTTTCGGCTCAATCCCGCTCTGATAAAGTGACCTCGAGCGTTATCGTGAGGCAAGAAGCCCTCAAACCAGGGGAGCGGGATGCCCTCTCAGACGAGGAGGTCGTCCGGAGAGTCCGTGCAGGGCAAATCGACCTTTTCGAGATCCTTATGCGCCGGTATAACCAGCGTGTCTACCGGCTCGCGCGCGCGGTCCTTCGCAACGACAGCGAGGCGGAAGACGTTACCCAGGAGGCATGGGTACGAGCCTACGCGCATCTCGATCAATTCGCCGGACGCGCGGCGTTTTCCACCTGGCTCAGCCGCATCGCCCTACATGAGGCATGGGCGCGCGCGCGTCGAGGCCGACGCTCCGAGACGCTCGAGCCGGATCCCGGTGCCGAGGGCCGCGAGATGAAACAGGCCTCCGGCAGCCCGGACCCCGAGGGAGCAGCGTTTGGCCGGGAAGTGCGGGCGCTCGTCGAGGCGGCCGTCGAAGCGCTCCCGGAGAGATATCGGACGGTCTTCACGCTGAGACACATCGAGGAGCTCTCGACGGCCGAGACGGCGGAGTTGCTCGAGTTGAGCGAGGAGACGGTCAAGACACGTCTCCACCGGGCCCGCTCCGCGCTGCGTCAGGAGCTCCTCTTGGGAGCCGGCGTCGGGATCAAGCAGGCATTCCCCTTTCTGGGGAATCGCTGTGACCGGATGGTCGAGTCGGTCCTCGCCCGAATCAAGAGGAGCGAATCGGCGGACAACCAGCGCGTCCGGCATTGTCCGCCTTCACGATAGCTCCTCGGGCTTCTCGGGCTGGGCGGATTCGTTCACTGGCAGAGAACAGAGGCGACGGCCCCGTTCCCTCACGTTGATCACGCAGCGACCGCTACAAGTGCTTGGTGGACCTGACGAGGATCGAACTGGCCAGGCCCGCCTGCATCGGCCGGCCGGGGGCCGAGAATCGGTGCCATCGAGCGCGGATCCGCCGCCCGGCCTGTATGACGAATTGCTGTACGGCGTCCTGCCGTCACCATCCAGCCGGTTGAATCGCAAGAGAAACGGCGAGTGGACCATCCAAGCCGTGAAAGTTTGTCACCGATCCCGCCATCTTGACTCAGTAGAGGGAGTGGGTCGCGCGTTTGGGCTGGCTTCCCTCATCAGGGAGCCCTCTCCGGAGGAGGCGTATGTCAACCAAGGTCAAGGTTTCCTCTGCATTCATGACCATCTCGGGAGTCCTGGCACTCACGCTGATCGTCGTTGTCCGTGCGCCAGTCGGCTCCGCAGCCGAAGCCGTGCGGCCTGAACCTGCAGGAGGCCAGAAGAAGAGCAATGGGCCTGCGCCGCGGACGGATTCTCCGTTCGACGGCGTCATCGCCAAGAACGGGCAGGACATGATGGCGCAGGGGCGCCAGATCTTCCGGTTCGACACCTTCGGAAGCGAAGCCTTCTGGGGAGACACGCTTGAGCTCCATAAGGCCATTGCCGGAGAGAAGAACGGAGGTGTCGGAAGTGGAGTGAGCCCGAAGACCGCGCTGTCCGTGGGCCTCAAG
This sequence comes from Acidobacteriota bacterium, assembly GCA_031360505.1. Taxonomy (GTDB): domain Bacteria; phylum Acidobacteriota; class Thermoanaerobaculia; order UBA5066; family Gp7-AA6; genus DAHUXD01. Next base: position 23,113 of record JANMBR010000100.1, on the reverse strand, counting down.
GTGGATTCGGATGCCCTACCCAACTCGCTCAAGCAACAACTCAAGGACGGCAAGGTCGATCTCGACGACCCCGCGATCACTCTGGCGCTGCTGAAGCTGAACTCCGTCGTCGGGGTGACCGGATACTTCGACCAAAAGGGCGCCATTCGCTCCATGGGCATCCAGTGCGCTTTCTGCCACTCGACGGTCGATGACTCTTTTGCCCCGGGCATCGGAAAACGCCTGGACGGCTGGGCTGCCCGCGACCTGAACGTCGGTGTTATCGTCTCGCTCGCTCCGAACCTCAAGCCCTTCAGCGACCTGCTCGGCGTGGACGTCGCCACGGTGAAGAAGGTGCTGAACAGCTGGGGGCCCGGCCGCTACGACGCCGAGCTCGACAAGGACGGGAAGGCCTTCCGGCCCGACGGGAAACAGGCGGGCACCCTCATTCCCCCTGCCTTCGGCCTCGCGGGCGTGAATCTCCATACGTGGACCGGCTTCGGATCCGTTCCGTACTGGAACGCCTATGTTGGCGTGACCCAGATGCACGGTTCGGGGACCTTCTTCGACGCCCGGTTCGACAACAAGGAGCAGTTTCCCGTCTCGGCGAAGAGCGGCTCCGGAAACACGCGGGGCAAGCCGGACCTCGTCACCTCCAAGCTCGCCGCTCTTCACTTCTATCAGCTCGCCATCCCCGCGCCCAAGCCGCCGGCGGGCTCTTTCAACACAGCCGCGGCGACACGCGGGAAAGAGATCTTCAACGTCAAGGGCCAGTGCGCCACTTGCCATGTGCCTCCCCTCTTCACCGAGCCGGGCGAGAACCTTCACTCGCCGAGCGAGATGGGCGTCGACTCCTTCCAGGCCGACCGGTCGCCGACGCACATGTACCGCACCGCGCCGCTCGGCGGGCTCTGGAGTCATCAGAAGGGCGGCTTTTACCACGACGGGCGCTTTGCGAGCCTCGACGACGTCGTCAACCACTACGACACCCTCCGGGAGCTGAAGCTCACGGAGCAAGAGAAGCGCGAGTTGGTCGAATACCTGAAGTCGCTCTAGCCGGATCCGAGGACCGAATCATGAGCGAGTCGCACGGCGACCTGCCCAGAAACCGAGGGACGGTGGGTGATCAGCTACCGTTCGCGGCCTCGACCTGCGCCTTCGGCGGCTTCCTAACTCAGGCGCACTGGGGGTTCTGATTCGTCCGGACGCCTACGACGACGAACTTGTCCACGGCTTGCGGATTCTACTGACTCTCTCCGCCGAGGACTCCAGCCGCGCGAGGCAGATGCGGGGGATGCCCTCGAGGTCGGGCTCGATCTTCAGGAATCGCCAGACCGGGCGGTTCAGGATCTCGGAGCGGACGGCCTCCCCCTGGCCGAAGCCGATCTCGAACACGAGCAGGCCGTCCTTCGCCATGTACGCGGCCGCGGTCGCCAGCAGCTGGCGGATCGCGGTGAGACCGTCCTCGCCGGCGAAGAGCGCGCGGCGGGGATCGTGGTCCCTCACGGTCGGAGGCAGGTGCGGCGATTCGCCCACCGCGAGATACGGCGGGTTCGAGAGGATGACGTCGAAGGGCGAGGCCGCGAGCGCGGACAGCCAGTCGGAGGCGACGAAGGAAATTCGGTCCAGGACCCCGAGTTGCCTGGCGTTCTCGCGCGCGAGTGCCAGAGCATCGAACGAGATGTCCAGCGCCACCGCCCGCGCTTGCGGCTTCTCGAGCAGGTACGTGATCCCGATGATGCCGCTGCCGGTCCCGGCGTCGAGGACCCGCCGCGCGTCGGGAGCCTCCTTGAGGGCCTGCTCGAGCAGGATCTCGGTCTCCGGACGGGGAACGAGTGCCCGGCTGTCCACCCGGAATGGCCGCCCGTAGAAGTCCCATTCGCCGATCAGGTGCTGGACCGGGACGCCGGTGATGCGCTTGTCCCAGAGGCCCGAGAAGCGAGCCACGATGCCGGGTTCGAGCGTCTGGCGAGGATCCAGGGCCAGCGGCGACATGCCGCCCATGGCGTGGGCGAGGAGAAGTCGCGCGTCCCAGATGGTGGCGTCGGATTTCGCCTCGACCGCCCTTTCCGCCGCGTCCTTGAGGAGCTCGCCGGTGGTCATGATGCTCCGTGTCGTAGGGGCGGCCCATGCGGCCGCCCGCGGGCGGGGGCAAGCCCCGCCCCTACGTTACGCCTTCGCCAGCTCTTCCTTCAGCCTCTCCGCCTGGAAGTGCTGCGAGACCGGCTCGACGAGCTCGTCGAGGTTGCCGTCGAGGACGTCCTGAAGGCGGTGCGTGGTGAAGCCGATGCGGTGGTCGGTGATGCGCGACTGCGGGAAGTTGTACGTTCGGATCTTCTCGGAGCGGTCGCCCGAGCCGACCATCTTCTTGCGCTCGGCCGCGATCGCACCCTCCTGCTTGGCCTGCTCGATCTCGAGGATTCGGGCCCTCAGGACGCGCATGGCTTTCGCCTTGTTCTTGATCTGGCTGCGCTCGTCCTGGCACTGGACGACGATGCCGGTCGGCAGGTGCGTGAGGCGTACGGCCGAGTACGTGGTGTTGACGCCCTGGCCTCCCGGGCCCGAGGCGCAGAAGCGGTCCACGCGAATGTCCTTGTCCGCGATCGTCACGTCCACATCGTCGGCTTCCGGAAGGACCGCCACGGTCGCGGCCGAAGTGTGAATGCGTCCGGCGGATTCGGTCGCCGGAACGCGCTGGACCCGGTGGGTGCCGCCGTCGTATTTCAGGCGCGAGAAGGCCCCCTCGCCCTCGATGAGGGCCGTGATCGTCTTGATCCCGCCGATCCCCGTGTCGTCCCGGTCGACGATCTCGACCTTCCAGCGCTTGCGCTCGGCGTAGCGCTGGTACATCCGGAAGAGCTCGGCCGCAAAGAGCGCGGCCTCGTCGCCCCCCGTGCCGGCCCGGATCTCGAGGAACACGTTGCGCGAGTCGTTGGGGTCCTTGGGCAGCAGCAGGACCTTGAGCTCCTGCTCGAGGGCGGCCAGGCGTTCGGTGAGCGACGCCCGTTCGCTGGCCGCCATCTGATAGAGCTCGTCGCCCGGCGAGAGGGACTCGACCAGCTCCCGGGCGCCGTCGATCTCCTTCTGCACCTGCTGCAGCTCGTGCAGCTTGACGACGATGGGCTCGAGCTCCGTCAGGGTCTTCTGGGCGTCGCGCACGGCGCGGTGGTCCTGGACAAAATCCGGATCGGCCAGGCGAGCCCGGACTTCCTCGTACTTGCGGCGAATGTCTTTCAGTTTTTCGAACATGGTGCAACTCCCGGCTGTCAGCTCGCGGCTGTCAGCCAGACGGGCGTCGGGCGTTCGCCGCTAGAGGGCGGCGCAGGGGTAGGAGACGGAAGATGGCGGGCGCATTGCCCCTAGGCCGAGGTGCCGGCGGCCTTCTTCTCGTAGCGCTTCCGGAACCGCTCGACGCGGCCGGCGGAGTCCATCAGCTTTTGCTTGCCCGTGAAGAACGGGTGGCACTTGCTGCAGATCTCGAGGCGCAGCTCCTTTTTCGTGGAGCGGGTCGTCCAGGTCTCGCCGCAGGCGCAGTGGACCAAGACCTCGTGAAGCTCAGGGTGGAGGTTCAGTTTCATGGGACGGCGGATTCTACGGACTCCGGGGCCCGGGCGCAAGCCCCCGCTTTCCGGGGCCGCTTTTCCGGCCTGTTCCGGGCCCTCCGGCCACAGGCGGGTTAGAATCCCCAACCCTAAGGCTGATCGTGTTTTACCTTTACGTCACCGCTCCCGGAATGGCCGCGCGGAAGGTCTCTCTGGACCGTCCCGTGACGACCATTGGCCGCTCGTCCATGAACGACCTGCCGATCTCCGACAAGATGCTCTCGCGCCAGCACTCGCGCATCGTGCGCGCGGACGAGGGCGGGTTGACGGTCGAGGACCTCGGCTCGCGCAACGGGACTTTTCTCAACGGCGAGCGGCTGACGACCGTCCAGGTCTTGAAGCCGGGCGATCGCATCACGATCGGTGGCGTGACGCTCAAGGTCGAGTCGGAGTCGACGACCCGCGTGCGCATCGAGGGCGGAGGGGAAGACCCGCTCGACAATACGATCCTCAAGGCCTCGGCGGAGCTGCTGCGCGCCCACGCCACCGAGACGGACCCGAGGCTCCCCGCCGAGCAGCTCGGAAAGCTCATCGACTCCCTGCGCGTCGTCAACGAGCTGACGGTCGAGCTTCTGCGCGACATCTCGGTCGACGAGCTGCTCGGGTTCCTCATGGACAAGGTCTTCGAGACGCTGAAGCCCGACCGCGGCCTCGTGCTGCTCAAGTCCAAAGTCACGGGCGAGCTCGCTCCCGCCGTCGTGCGCGTTGCGGAAGGGATCTCGGCCGAAGACATCCGGCTGTCCAAGACGCTCGTCGCGGCCGTCGTCGAGAAGCGCAACGGCCTGCTCCTCATGGACACCACCGCGGGGTCGGGCGTTTCGCTGGCCGATTCGATCCGTCTTTCCGGGATCAAGTCCGTGCTCGCGGCCCCGCTCGAGAACAATGGAGAGGTCGTGGGACTGATCTACGTCGACTGCCGCGTCGGGCACCGCTCCTTCGAGGAGTCGGACCTGCGCCTGCTGACGTCGCTCGCCAACGTGGCCGCGGCCAAGATTCAGAACGCGCGCCTCATGGAGGAGAACGCCGAGAAGCGGCAGATGGACCGCGAGTTCGCGCTCGCCCGCGAGATCCAGCAGCGCCTGCTCCCCGAGGACCCGCCGCCGCTGCCGGGCTACGAGCTCCACGGCTCCAACGTCGCTTCCCGCCAGGTCTCGGGCGACTACTTCGACTTCCGGCCGCGCCCCGACGGACAAATCTACGCCACGATCGCGGACGTCTGCGGAAAGGGAGTCGGTCCGGCGCTGCTCATGGCGTCGCTGCAGGCCTCGTTCCATGCGTGGGCGGACGAGGGCGTGCCCGTCGCGCTGATGACGGGTCGGCTGTCCGAAGCCATCTCGCGCCGCACGGGCCCGGACCGCTTCATCACGTTCTTCCTGCTGATCCTCGACCCGGCTACGGGAGAGATCGAGTACACGAACGCGGGGCACAACCCGGGGCTCCTGCTGCGCGCCGACGGCACGATCGAGGAGCTCGGCTCCCACGGCCTGCCGCTCGCTCTGTTCCCGGGAAAGCCCTACGGCTCTTCGAAGCTCACGCTCCAGCCGCACGACCTGCTGTGCCTGTACACCGACGGCGTGACCGAGGCGAACGATCCCGAGGGCAACGAGTTCGGCATGACGCGCTTGAAGGAGTTCATCGGCGCCCAGCTCGGCCGCGCGACGGCCGATATCGAGTCGGCGCTCTACGAGGCGCTCGAGGAGTACGTCAAGGGCGAGCCCTACGCAGACGACCGAACTCTGGTGATGGTGCGCCGGCTGCCGAGCTAGTTAGTCCCGTATCTCCAACCTCTTGATGATCTCGTGCAGCGTCGTCGGCTTGATCTTCAATAGCTCCGCCGCTCGCTTCTGAACCCCGCCCGTGCGGCGCAGGGCGGTCCGGATCAGGCGCCGTTCGTAGTCCTCGACGAGCTGCTTGTAGGTCGCGCCGTTTTCCGGCAGGCGGATCGGAAGCTCTCCCCGGTCGGGCTGCAGCACGGTTTCCGGCAGCAGGTCGAGGCCAATCTGGCCGCCGCGGGGACACAGGACGACGGCGCGCTCGAGGGCATTCTCGAGCTCGCGGACGTTGCCGGGCCAGTCGTGGTCGAGCAGCGCCCGGTACGCCTCCGGGCCGATGCCCGAGATCGGCTTCTCGTTCTCGGAGGCGTAGATCCGCATGAAGTGCTCGGCGAGCAGCGGGATGTCCTCGCGCCGTTCCCGCAGCGGCGGGATCGAGATCGTGATGACGCAGAGCCGGTAGTAGAGGTCGTCGCGGAACCGGCCCTCGGCGACCATCTTCTTGAGGTCCACGTTGGTCGCGGCGATGATGCGGACGTCGACCTTCTGGGTGTCGACCGAGCCCACGCGCATGAACTCTTTTTCCTGGATGACGCGCAGCAGCTTCGCCTGCGTCTCCATGGTCACCGTGCCGATCTCGTCGAAGAAGATCGAGCCGCCGTCGGCGGCCTCGAAGAGGCCCTTCTTGTTGGCGATCGCGCCGGTGAACGCGCCCTTGATGTGCCCGAAGAGGTTCGACTCGAGCAGGTCGGCCGGCATCGACCCGGAGTTGACAGTGACGAAGGGCGCGCCCGAGCGGGGCGAGTGCGTGTGAATCGCCCGCGCGACGAGCTCCTTGCCCGTGCCGCTCTCGCCTTCCACGAGGATCGTCGAGCGGGACGGCCCGGCGAGGCGGACGAGCTCGAACACTTTGCGCATCCCCGCCGACTTTCCGACGATGCGCCCGAGGCCGAAGCGCAGGGAGAGCTCCTCGCGCAGGCGCCGGTTCTCCTCGGTCAGGCGGCGCGCCTCGGAGCCCTTGCGCAGGGTGAGGAGCACCTCCTCGTTCTGGAAGGGCTTGGGGATGTAGTGGAACGCGCCCTGGCGCATGGCCTCGATGGCGCCCTCGATCGAGGAGTACGCGGTCACGATCACGACGACGGCGTCAGGGTCGCGTCGGAGGATGTCGCGGAGCACGTCGAGTCCGGGCCGGTCGGGAAGCATCAGGTCGAGCAGGACGACGTCGTGAGGCTCCGCTTCGAAGAGGGTCACCGCCTCGCCGGCGGAGGCCGCCGCGGTGACCTCGTAGCCTTCTCGCGTCAGCAGGGTGCCGAGGACGTCGCGGATGACCTCCTCGTCGTCGACGACGAGGACCCTCACGAGGGCGATCCCGCCGGCACGAGCGGCAGCTCGACGCGGGCCTCCGCGCCGCCGCCCTCGCGCGCGGACAGCGCGATGGTCCCGCCGTGGCGCCGCACGATGTCGCGGGAGATCGCGAGGCCGAGCCCCGTGCCGCCGGATTTCTTCGTCGTGTAGAAGGGCTGGAACACGCGCTCGGCCACCGCCGGAGTGAGGCCGGGTCCGCGGTCGGCGATCGTCACGCGGATGCTCTCGCCGGCGCGCTCGAGGTGGCAGGTCACGATGCCGCCCTCCGGGGAGGCGTCACGCGCGTTGGTGAGCAGGTTCACGAACACCTGCTCGAGATCGCGCGGATCCCCGATCACCAGGGCGGGCGGCCCGTCGGGGTCCGCCTCGATCTCGAGCCGACGTCCGGCGAACGCGGTCTCGACCGACTCCGCGGCATTGACGAGGACGCCCCGCAGGTCGGTCCTGAGCGGCGTCCGCGCCCGCGGCCGCGCGAATTCGAGAAGGTTGTTGACCAGGTGCGCGGCGCGAAAGGTCTGGCGCTCCATCTTCTTCAGGATCGAGTAGCGCGGGTCGCCCGGAGGCGTCTCGGAGAGCAGGAGCTGGGCGTAGGACGAGAGGCCCGCGATGGGCGTGTTGACCTCGTGCGCGACGCCGGCGGCGAGCACCCCGAGCGAGGCGAGCCGCTCGCGCTCGGCGAGGGCCCGCTCGGCGCGGATGCGGTCGGTCATGTCTTCGACGACGACCACGCGGCGGTCCGGCGACCCGGCGAAGGCCGAGACGGAGAGCTGCAGGTCGCGCTCCTCGCCCCCGGAAGTCGCGAGCTTCGCCTCGAAGCGCCACTCGTCCGACTGTTCCCGGGGCGCGCCGAGATCGACTCCCGGCAGCACGTCCCCGAACGGCAGGCCCACGAGCGCGGCCTCGGTGCGGCCGGCCAGCTGCGCGAATGCGGGGTTCGAGGAGTGGATCGTGCCGTTCGCGTCGAGCACGACGATGCCCGAGGACGAGGACCGGATGACGCTTTCCTGGTACTCCTGCAGCGTCCGGATCTCGGCCAGGCGCTGTGCCAGCGCGCCGTAGAGCCGCGCGTTCTCGTAGGCGAGGCTCGCCTGGGCCAGCACGGCCGTCAGGAGGGCCTCGTCCTCGGACGAGAGCGGTACGCGGCCGTCCTTGTAGCCGACGCCGAGGGCGCCGACGAGCGAGCCTCCGCATCGCATGGCGAAGAACGCGCGGTAGCCGAGCGCGTGGAGGCGCAGCAGGGCGCCGGGCGGCGTCGCGCCGAAGGCGGTCCCGCGCAGGCGAAGCCGGTCGTCTTTCGCGAGGGACTCGGCCAGCGCGGCCGCGTCCGGATCGTGCCCTTCGCCCTCGAAGAAGAAGAGCGAGCACGGGACGACTCGGAGGGCCTCCTCGACCCGCCGGACGATCGCCTGCACGACCTCCTCGCGGGGTCGAGGCGTCGCGAAATCGCGCGCGATGTCGAGCAGCGCCCGCCGCGCGCGGTGTGTGTCGTGGTACTGGATGCGCTCGAGCACGTCGGTGATGCGTTTCTTGACGGGCACGAGCAGCGAGGCGAGCAGGATGCCGGAGGAAAAGGCGATCACGTTCTTGCCGGCGGCCGCCAGCCCCACGAGGGTGCGGTCGAGCAGGGAGTTGAGCAGCACGAAGGTCATGCCGCCGAGCAGAACGGCCCCGGTCGTTCCGATCGCCTCGCGCACGAAGATCTCGACGTCCCAGAGCCGCCACTTCAGGATCGCGTAGGAGAAGGCGAGGGGGATGAGCACGAGCGGCACCACGGCGATGCTCGAGAGCAGAGGCGACTCGAGGCCGAACGCCCGCGGCAGGGCCGAGAGGATCAGGAAGGGCGCTAGGCCCACGATCACACCGAGGGCGATCCAGCGGACCTGCTTCTCGGCTTCCGCGTCCTCGCGGTGGCGGCGCAAAAGATCGATCAACCGGGCGAGAACGGCCGAGACGTACACGGCGAAGTAGACGAACCAGAGCCGTTCGCAGGCTTCGAGGAACGCAGCCGCACCGGGAGAGGGGCGGGCGGCGAGGACCGCGAGCTCGGCGGCGATGTAGACGCCCGCCGGCACGTAGAGCAGCGGCAGGACGCGGCGCACGCGGACCGGCCGGGGGAAGAGCAGGAAGAAGTGCAGGAGCAGCGCGGGAAGAAACGCGCGGAAGAAATCCTCGGCGAGCCACGAAACCCGCCACATGGCGTCGTGCGCTCCGGCCGGGGTCAGGACGTAGACGGCGAACGAGCAGAGGCAGAGCGCCCAGAACACGCACGCGGCGGCGGTGCGCTCGCGCGCGATCGTGAAGAGCCCGATGACGAGGTACAGGATTCCGACGAACGCGAGGAAGAGGTACGTGGCGTCGAAGCGGACCGAAGGCTCGCCGAGCGACGCGCCGCGGATCTCGCCGGCGGGCGAGAGGACGACGAGCGCGTGCGGAAACGGCTTACGGGCGAGCTGACGGTCCGGGCGGGCGATCGAGGCGGCGGTCTGCCCGTCGACGAGGATGATGCGGTCCCCCGCGGAGAGGCCCGCGCGCGCGGCGGCGCCGCCCGGCTCGACCGACTGCAGGACGAGTGCTCCGCCATCCCTCACCGACGCGAAGCCGGCGGCGGAGAAGGTGTCGACTTTGCGGGCAAATGAGATGAACCCGAGCGCGACCGTGCCCAGGGTCAACGCGACGAGCGCCAGAACGACCAGTCTCTTTGCCACGTGGTTCACGGACGTTGATTCAGCAATCCGAATGCCACTGTTGGGAGTCTGACCGTGGCATTTAAACCGTTTGAAAACATGTATTTAAGATCTGACTGCGAGGCGCCACGGGATGGAGAAACCAAGAATCTGAATATAGTCCAAAAAAGAATTGGATGTGCCCCTCACCCTAACTTCGGTTGGTGCCGTAGGGGAGGGGCTAGTCGCCTCCCGTCCCCCGGGCGGCCGCAAGGGCCGCCCCTACGGACCGGCGCTAAAACGCCACCGCCACGCCGCCGAGGAGGCGGTTGGTGGTAGCGGCGACATCCGGGTTATCGGAGAGCGCGGTGCCCTTTGCGTTCTCGAGGGCGACGATCAGTTTCCAATCGGCGCCGAAGGGCGCGAGGCCGATGATGGACAGGTCCTGCGCCACGGACAGCGCGAGCTTGTCCGAATCGTTGACGAGCGTCGCGGCCGGAGTCCGGAGGTCCTGCCGGATGCCGCGGATCAGGAACGCGATTCCGGTGCGCGTCGGCAGCACTTCCACCGCGGCCCGCGCGGACCAGAAGCGGCCCTGGTTGCTTTCGATGCCGTAGCTGCCGGCGCTCATGCCCGCGACCTGGCCGTCGATCGAGCCGTAGCGCACGGTGACGTTGCCGGACAGGGTATTCGAGAGGCGCTGCTGGATCGAGCCCGAGTACTGCCGGACGTTGTTGCCGTCGAGCAGGTAGATGCTGTCGAAGTCCGTGAGGAAGTCGCCCTCGAAGAATGCCCGCACGAGCTCGCCCATGCGCTGCTCGGACACTTCGAACTGCACTGTGGAATCGCGTCCCACACTGCGCGTCAGCCCGACCGCGAACGAGCGCGTCGCCGCCGCCTCGCGGCTTTCTTCGATCGAGGTCACTCGGGGCATGACGGTCGTCGCGTTGCCCGTGGACCCGACCGCGCGGTAGAGGCCGCGGGCGTAGATCGTTGCGCCGTCGATCGTGTAGCGAACGGTGGCGACCGGCGCAATGCCGTAGCCCGACGCGGCGGCGCCGATGTAGCGCGCCACGACGCCGCCCTCGACCTCGAGCTGATCCGAGACCCGGAATGAGGTCGATGCGGCGAGGTCCGCGTCCGGCGCCGACTGCACGAACACGCCGTCCGATCCCACGCCGGACGGTCCGACGCTCGCCTCCGTGTGCCGGTAGGCCATTCCCACTGAGACCCCCGGCGCATCCAGCGTGGAGGGCCGGCCGTAGGCTCCGTTGACCTGCCACGTGCGCGATGCCAGCGGAAAGATGGTCGTGCCGAGCGCGGTGGCGCGGTAGAGGTTGGTCTCCTCGACGTAGCGGGCCGCAACCGACTCGACGCGTCCCTGCTCGGCGCCGTGGCTCCAGCTCACGGCGTGTGTCTGGAGGCTCGCGGGGCTGTCGTTCAAGGACAGGATGTTGCGCCGTGTGGACACGTTGACGTGCGCGTCGGCGGACGGATTGACCTCGAGGGCGAGGCCGGCCGCGTTGCCGGTGGTCACTTCGCCGGGGAGGTCCGGATCGCCGAGCCTCGCGTAGTCGCCCGTGATGCCGTACTGCCAGCCGTTCGGCAGTCCGCCATGCAGACCCACGGCGGCGCGAGAAAGCGCGGCCGTGGAGCCCTGCGGGGCGGAGGTCTCGGTCTTGAGCTCGCCCGCGAGCAGCTGGCTCAAGCGCACCTTCTCGGCGGGCGGCGTGGACTTGTCGGCGACCTCTTCGATGGCGAGTTCGCGCAGCACGTCGGTCGGCAGGCGATCCCGCAGGTCCCAGATGGTGGCCGGCACAGGCGCCTCGGGGGACGCCGAGCCGCCCTTGCGCGTGAGCTTGATCGATACGGCCGAGACCTGCTCGACCCCCGCCTGGTGCCACAGCCGCTGCAGCGCCGGCTCGAATCCGCGTTTGTACGCGACGAGCTCGTACACGCCAGCCGGCGCCGAGGACAGCACGAACGTGCCGTCGGTGGCCGTTCGGATCCGGGCGAGCGAGTTGTCGCCGAGGTTGAGGACGATGACGAGCACACCGGACACGGGCGCTTCGAGGTGACGCACCACACCGGAGATCGGAGGAGCGGGTGGACCGGCGAGCGCCTGCCCGCCTGCCAGCGCGAGCAACAGGACCGAGAGAGCAAAGGCGATGCAGTTGCGTTTCATATGCCGGGCCCGGGGGTCCACTTTGGAATTATAGATTTCTGCGCTGTCAAATGCCACCGCCGGGCCGGCCGGGCCCCTCCCCGGGTTCCCGGGACCGTCCCCGGAAGGGGTCACTCTCCCCGGAAGAGCCCCTTGACGACGTGGCCGGCAATGGAGGGGTTCTCCTTGAGGCGTCGCACCGAGTATGCGTACCAGGCGTCCCCGTACGGCACGTAGACGCGCAGGCGCCGGCCGCCTGCGACCAGGCGCCGGCGCAGCGTGCCGGCGACGCCGAGCAGCATCTGGAATTCGTAGGCCTCCTTCGGGAGGCGCAGCCTGCCGATCACGCCGATCGCGCGCTCGACGAGCTGCGGATCGTGGGTCGCGATGCCGACGTAGGAGCCCGCGGACAGAAGCAGTTCGACGAGCTCGATGTAGCTCCTCCGGATCTCCTCCCGATCCTGGAAGGCGATGGAGGCAGGCTCGACGTAGATGCCCTTGCACACGCGCACGTTGCCGCCGATCGCCGCGATGCGGCGCGCGTCCTCGGCGCTACGGCGCAGGTACGCCTGCAGCACGATGCCGACCTTCTCGTAAGTCTGGCGAAACTCGAAGAAGATGCGGATCGTTTCCTCGGTGACCGGAGAGTCCTCCATGTCGATGCGCACGAAGATGGCGTGCTTCTTCGCCGCGGCGACGATGCGGGCGAACTGCGTGCGGCAGTGCGCCGGATCGAGCTTCAGGCCGAGCGCGCTCAACTTGACCGAGATGTTGCTGTCGAGGCCGCGCGCCGCGATGTCGGCGAGCGCCCGCTCGTACGCGATCACGGTCGCCTCGGTCTCGTCCTCGCGCGTCACGTCCTCGCCGAGCACGTCGAGCGTCGCCATGCAGCCCTCGGCGTTCAGGCTGCGCACGAGCGCGAGCGCTTCCTCGAGCGTTTCGCCCGCGACGTAGCGCGAGGCGATCCGGCGCACGAGGGATCTGGGAACGAGGGGCAGAGTCTGGACGACGAGCCGGTTGAGGGGATTCACGCAGCCTCGGGGTCGATGTCCGCGCGCGGATCGACGTCGGTGCGCGACGCGCGGGCGAAGCACCAGACGGTGACGGCGCTCGCGCCGGCGCGCGCCAGCTGTCGTGCGCACTCGCGCGCCGTTGCGGCCGACGTGGCGACGTCGTCGACGAGCAGGACGCGCGGACCCGGGATTCCGCGCACGAGGAAGGCGCCGCGCACGTTGGCGGCGCGCCGCGCGGCGGGCAAGCGGCTCTGGATCTCGGTCTCGCGCACTTTCAAGAGCCGCCCGGCGGCGAACGGAAGATCGAGCCGTCTGGCCAGCGCGGCGGCGAGGACTTCGGCCGGGTGGTACCCCCGCGCGCGGCGGGCCCGGGACGTTGCCGGCACGGCGGCGACCTCGTCGGCGTCGGGCCGGCCGAGACGCTGCGCGATGACGGCTGCCAGGCGAGGGCCGAGGTAGTCGGCGCCCTGGAACTTGAAGGCGAGGAGGATCCGCCGCGCGCAGCCGCCATACCCCGCGGCCGCGCGCAGCCGCTCGAAGTCCGGAGGGTCGAGCAGGCAGCGCCCGCACCGCGAACCGTCGGGTGCGCCGGGCAGGGCTTCGTCGCATCGGCTGCAGCGCGCGGCTTCGGGGACGGGCAGCCCGCTCCAGCAATCCGCGCAGACCCCGCCCCGAAAGAGCTCGTCGGCCGGGCGCGTCCGGCACGACAGGCAGTCGGAGGGCAGGAAGAATCGCGCGGCGGCCCGCGCCAGCCCCTTCACCGTTTTCGCCCGAAGCGTTCGCGTGTCGGCCTCCGTAAACTGGGGAAGCGGCGGAATTGTATCCGCTTCATCCCGGGCCGGATCCCAAGTAGAGTGATCATCGAGGCTTGGAACCTGAAACGAAACTCGAAACCCTCTTTTCGGAGGTGCCGTTGTTGACCTGGAAGAGATCCTTGCTCCTTGCCTTCTTCGGCGCCGTCCTCGCTGCTCCGGCGCTGGCCCAGTCGCCTCAGATGTGGGGGATCGGCGCCACGTACGGCTCGGTGAACAACGTCAAGCACTCCTTCTCGCTCGACGGCTTCAAGCCGAGCGAGTACACGATCTGGGCGGACTACCGCCTGGAGAAGGCGACGCTGCTGCGAGTGACGTACGGCTCGATGTGGACGACACAGGCGCTCGCGGGACAGACCGTCGAGACGCCCGCAGGGCCGGCCGCGATGCCGGGCTACAAGGAGCGGATCAACTACCTGACGGTCGATGTGTCCTACACCTACTGGGGCGGTTTCTACACGGCCGGGATTTTTGCCGGCGTCGGCGGCTACTCGTTCAAGCCGCAGCCGGTCGCGCCCGGGTTTGCGGCGTACCAGGACCTCGACGAGCGGGTGTTCGGTTTCAACGGGGGAGTGGACGGGGAGTTTCGCATCGTGAAGAATCTTGGCCTCGTCCTTCGCTTCACGTACCACAACGCGGCGACGAGTCCGCACCGGCAATTCTTCAACGCGGATGCCGGGCTGGTGGCGCGGTTCTAAGAGGGACTCGGGGGAAGTTGGAAGGAGTCGGGACGGCTACTTCGGCTCTTTGTCCTTGTCCGACTTTTCGACGATCAAGGGCAGAAGCGTCGACTCTTTCTTCGAGGACAGCGAGACCTGTGCCTGGATACGGGTCACGCCCTTGATGCCCAGGATCCGCCTCTGGAGGAAATCGGCGAGCGAGGCCGTGTCGGCCGCCTTGACCTTGATTCGGTAGCCGAACTCGCCGGCGAGGTAGTGGCACTCCTGGACGCTCAAGAGCTTTTCCAGGTCGTCGACGAACGTCTTCTCGAACCGGGGATGCTCGAGCGCGACGTCGACGTAGGCCGTCAGCGGCAGGCCCATCTTTTCGTGATCGAGCAGGGCGACGAAACCCCGGATCATTCCGTGGCGCTCCATCTTCTTGATCCGCTCGTTGACCGACGGCGTCGTCAGGCCCACAGCCCCGGCAATCCGCGCCTGGGACAATTTCCCATTGCGCTGGAGCATGTCGAGGATCCGGAGATCGATTTCGTCGATGCTCATGGATGCGATGCCCTTTTTCTTGCCTTATAAGATTAGATGATCCGGAGAATAAGACTAATAATATTAGTCTCCGGGCGCGTGTCAATGGCCTAATTTCGGCATCGCTATAATGCCCGCCAGGGCATGGCAAAGCGGGATTACTACGAGGTCCTGGGGCTCTCCAAGGGGGCTTCGGAGGCCGAGATCAAGAAGGCTTACCGCCGCCTGGCCCGGAAGCTCCATCCCGACGTCAATCCGGGCGATAAAGCCGCCCAGAAGCGCTTCCAGGAGGTCCAGGAGGCATATGAGGTGCTCAAGGACGACGAGAAGCGCCGGGCCTATGACCGGTTCGGCCATGCCGGCCCGGGGCCCGGTTTCGGGGGGGGATTCGACTCGAGGGGAGCGGCCGGGGGCCCGGGGCAGGGGGGCTTCGGGGGCAGACCGGGGTTCGAGGGCATCCATTTCGAGGGAGGCGACCTCGGTGACCTGTTCGGCAACCTCTTCGGGGGCGGACGGCGGTCTCCCGCGGGACCCCAGGCCGGCGAAGACACCCGGGCCCAGATCGAAGTCCCGTTTCGCGATGCGGTCCTGGGCGGCATGGCCACGCTCGCACTGCGCCGCGAGCGCGCGTGTTCGACGTGTGGCGCGACCGGCCGAGCCGGCAAGGGCGTTTGCCCGACCTGCCGGGGCGAAGGCGTGGTCGCCGAATCCGAGCGCGTGCGCGTCCGGATTCCCGAGGGCACCGAAAACGGCGGAGCCATCCGCCTGCCCGGAAAAGGCGGAGCGGGCGGCAAGGGCGGTCCGCCGGGAGACCTGTACGTGACGGTGCGGGTGACCCCGCACGCGTACTTCGAGAGGCACGGCAACGACATCCACGGGATCGTGCCGATCACGGTGAAGGAGGCATACGCGGGCGCCGAGATCGTGGTGCCGACGATCCACGGTCCCGTCCGCGCCAGGGTCCCTTCCGGGACGCAGGGCCGCCAGAAGTTTCGCTTGCGCAGCCAGGGCGTCAAGGACCCGCGCACCGGTGACGCGGGGGACCACATCTATACGGTGCGGATCATGCTCCCGAAGACCGTCACGCCCGCAGGCACGGACGCCGCGACGCTGCTCGATTCGCTGTACGAGGGGGACGTGAGAGGGGAGCTGCCGAAGGGGCTGTGATCTTCCTGGGGCGGGACGGGAGGGGCAAGCCCCTCCCCTACAACGATTCCAGGATCTCCTCCGCGTGCCCGTCCGGCTTGACCTTCGGCCAGACCGCCGCGATTTTGCCCTTCTCGTCGATGAGGTACGTGACGCGGTGGACTCCCATGTACTTGCGTCCGTACATGCTCTTCTCGCCCCAGACCCCGTAGGCCTTCACGATCGACTTGTCGGTATCGGCGAGGAGCGTGAAGGGGAGCGAAAACTTGTCGACGAATTTCCTGTGTGCCTTCTCGTCGTCCACGGAAACGCCGAGCACCGCGACCTTTTTCTTGCGGAACTTCGACCAGGCGTCGCGCAAGGAGCACGCTTCTTTCGTGCATCCGGGCGTGTCGTCCTTCGGGTAGAAATACACGACGAGCTTCTGGCCCTTGAAGTCTCCGAGTGAGACTGTCTTGCCGTCCTGATCCGTCGTCTTGAAAGCGGGAGCCTTGTCACCCACTGCGAGCAGGGCCATGCGGTCCTCCGAAGACGGAGGATCTTATCGTCGAGGTATCTGTTTTGGGGAGAGAGAAACGAGAGGCGGCCGCTCAGGATGACGCTGCGGGCGCAGCGTCAGTTGCGCTCGCCCATGCTGGTCACGAGCGCGAGCGCGCGGTCGTAGCTCATCGCGTCGTCGATCGCGATCGAGCGCACGGGAGCCCAGTCGGCGCCGTCCAGGCGGGAGAACTTCAGCGCGTCGCCTTCCCGCCAGGAAAGAGTCGGGCGGTAGCCGGTGCCGATCGTCGTTCGCACGCCGTCGCGCAGGTCGGCCAGGTTGGGCGTAATTCGCGCGTCGGGCCCGTTCATCGCCACGCCGACGATCGGAGTATGCCGGCGCTTCCAGTTCACGTTGTCGGGCTCGGACGGCTTGCCCCAGTCCTGCGGAAACTCGATGCGGACGACCCGGTGCTTGCCTTCGTGCAGGTCGGCGAAGCTCGCCAGCAGTCCGCCCGAGAGGCCGTCGGCCTGGAGGCTCGGATAGAGATAGGCGCCCGACGGAATGTCCTGCGTGGGGGTCTCGCCGCCCGGGCCGACGAGGTTCGGCAGGTCGTAGATGGCGAGAGCCGTCGGGTCGAAGCTCGTCTCGTCGAGGAAGAGCGTGGCGTAGCGCGCCTGGGCGAACGCCGACTCCTCCCACCACACGACCGAGAGGATCGAGCTCGTCTTGGCGACCGGGACATCCTGTTCGTCGAGGTAGGTGGCGTTGCGGTGCGTGACCAGCATCTGCGGGTTGTGCGCGCGGGAGATCCCGGCGCTCGGAAGCAGCATGGAGTTCGTCCAGATCCCGGCGCGCAGCACACCGACGCGGATCTGCGAGAAAGCCGAGACGTCCTCGGTCCAGAGCAGCAAGAGCGTCGCCGTCTGGTCGTCGTACGCGAGCTCGAGCCCGTGCTTGGCCTGGTAGGAGACGGAGCCGGGCAGGATCGCCACCGAGACGGTCCCGTCCTGCGCCCGCGAGCTCCACTCGATGACTTCGGCCTGGGGCGAGATCCCCGCGCCCTCGACGCCGAGGTCCACGGCCGCGCCCGAGCGCACGACGTGGAGCGTCCCGTCGGCCGTCAGCAGCGACCGCTCCTCGAGTGCCGCGCACACGCCCGGCAGCGCGATCATTGCCGCGGTCAGGACGAGCCACAGGAGCCGATTGCGCCGCATCATGCCCTCAGGTTGATCATCCCCATCAGGCTGATCTGATGGAGGTAGTTTTTCAGGGCCGGAAAGTTCGGGTAGTAGTTCGCCAGGGCGTCGTAGTGCTCGTCGGCCGCCCGCTCGCGGCCCATCTCGACGCAGCTCTCGGCGAGCAGGTAGTGCGAGTTCTTGATCACGTCCTCGCGCCCGAACTCGTTGCCGAGGTCGAGGGCGCGCTGGCCCCACTGCTCGGCCTCTTCGAAGTTGCCCGTCTTCAGCTTCGCGTAGCAGAGATCGAGGCAGGGGTAGTCGAGTGCCTGCCGCGCGCCGTGCCGCTCGAAGAGCTCGACCGCGCGATAGACGAGCGGCAGGCCGACGGGGATCCGGTCGAGCGCAATGTGGCAGTAGCCGAGGTTGTCGGAGTACTGCGCCGCGAGCACGGACTCTTCCTCGCCGCGGGCCGAGAGGTGCCCGAGCGCTTCCTGGTAAAGCTCGAGGGCCGAGTCGAACTGGCTCTCGTGGAGCTCGAGGTTGCCCAGCATGTTGAAGGAGCTTGCGGTCAGCTCGTGGAAGCCGAGCTCCTGGCTGCGCTGCAGCGCGCTCTTCGCGTAGACCTGAGCGCGCGCGTACTCCTTGCGGACTTCGTGCGCGTGGGCGCACGTGTGGGCGGCCAGCACTCCGTTGTAGCTCGAGGGATTGCGAAGCACGATCTCCTTCAGGCGGGCCAGGTCGAAGTCCTGGCGGTCCATCTCGAGCAGCGTCGTGGCCCGGTTGCAGGTGAACAGGTCCTCGATGTCGCGGTCCTTCCAGGAGCGGGCCAGCGCGAGGCCGTCTTCGTACAGCGTCAGGGCGCGGTCATAGTCTCCGCTCCAGATCGCGTCTTTGGCGGTCTTGCGCAGAAACTCGAGGTGCTTTCTCCGGTCGCTCATGATTGGTGGCCCAAGGCCGTAGCTAGTCATTTTAGGCGAGGGCCCGAGCAACTCAAGGCTTTTCTTCCGGCTCGGAGTGAGCCCCGTCACCGGACTCCGGCTCGCCCTCCGACTGGAGCTTCTTGAAGCGGACGAAGTCGCGCACTTCCTTGCGCGCGTCGTCCGAGAGGTGCTGGAACTCGGAGGCCAGGTCGCGGGCTTCCCGCTCCACGGGCGATTCGGTTTCCCCGAAGAACTCGCCCATCTTCAGCTCGAACACCTGGAGGATCTTGAAGAGCGTGTCGAGGCCCACCTTGTACTCGCCCTGCTCCATGCGCGACAGGTCGGACTGCGCCACTCCGATTTTCTCGGAGAGCTCGGTCTGCGTGAGGTGCCTGCCCTTGCGCAGCTCGCGGATGCGCGAGCCGACGAGGGCGACTTTTCGCGGTGAATGGGAGGACATGGCTGTTTTCGGAAATGCTATTAAAACATAGGTCTGGCCCATATAATCGGGCGGCTCAAAAATATGCTGAGAAAGAACGGGGCGATGGCCTCCAAAGTCTTCCTGCTCAAGGAGATGGTCATTCGGGACGTGCGGTCCCGGTATGCCGGATCGGGCCTCGGGCTGCTCTGGGCGTTTGCCCTTCCCGTGCTCTGGATGGCGCTCTACACGGCGGTCTTCTCGCTGGTTCTTCGCGTGCCGGCGGGTCCGGGCTATGCGAGTTTTCCGGAGTTCCTCATGGCGGGACTGCTGCCGTGGATGGCGATCTCGGAAGGGATCGCGCGCTCGGCGTCCTGCCTCATCGACAACTCGGCGATGGTCAAGAAGACGGTCTTTCCGCTCGAGACGCTGGTCCTTTCGGTCGTCGCGGCGGCCGTCGTCAACGAGGTCCTCGCGTTTTTCGTCTACGCGATTTACGTGGCGCTGCTCGGCCATCTGCAGTGGCCGTGGATTCTCTGGATCGTTCCGGCCCTGTTCTTCCAGGTCCTGCTGACGTTCGGCCTGGGTTGCATCGCAGCGACCCTGACGGCTTTTCTGCGGGACACCGTGCACGCTGTCGGGATCGTTCTGACCGTCGGCTTTTACGCGACGCCGATCGTCTACCCGGCTTCGCTCGTGCCGGCCCGGCTGCAGCCGGTCATCGAGGCCAACCCGATCGCCCACCTCGTCGACCTTTACCGCCGGGCGTTTTCGCTGCACGCGGCGCCGGACCCGGCTTCGGTGGCTTACCTCGCGGTGTTCAGCCTCGTCGTTGCGGCCGTGGGCGCGGCGCTCTTCGCGCGGGCGCGCCCGCACTTTGCGGACCTGATCTGAGTGCCCGTGTGAATAATCCCGTCTCCAGCGGGGTTTTCCGCTGCGCCCGGGCTTTCGGCGGGCCTGAAACGTGGAACCTGAAACCTGGAAACCGACTTCAGCGAGGAGGCTTCGTGAAACGGATCTCTTTTCTGCTTCTGCTCGCCGCGGCGGCGTGCTCGACTTCCACCGGAAAGCCGGCTGCCCCGGCTCCGGTCGCCGCACTGCCCGCCGCGCCCGGTCCGGCCCCGACGCCGACGCCCGGGATCCGGTCCCGCCTCGACCCGACGGTCATCGAGGAGACCGAGACCTACTTGATCCGCGCGCTTCCGAAGCAGGACTACGTGAAGGTCGACGATCGGCACGTGCGGCTGCCGATCCTGAGCTCCACGATCGAGATCTACAAGGAGGACGACAAGTACTACTACACCTCCGAAGCGAAACTCCTCCCGGAGGAGGTCGAGGCGAAGCAGAAGGCGCTCGCGCAGCAGCAGGCCTCCAAGGTCGGGGGGCCGGCGCCGAGCACTGCGCCGCCGCCCATGACCCCGGGCGTGAGCGCCGAAGACTTCGAAAACATCGAAGTCCCCGTTGCGTCCGCGCGCATCCGGCTCGAGGAGGTCGCGGATTCCGGGCTGCCGGCGGCAGGGATGTGGCGCGCTTCGTTCGCGGTCGCCGACATGAACGGCGACGGAATCGCGGACATCGTTGCGCCGCCGAACCGGATGGGCGACGGAAAGCTGCGCGTCTGGCTCGGCAACGGCAAGGGCGCTTTCAAGCCGATGCCCGTTTCGTTCACGGAAGACGGAAAGCCCGCGCCCCGCTTCACGATCGACTACGGCGCCGTCGCCGTGGGCGACCTCGATGGCGACGGGAACATGGACATCGTTTCCGCCTCGCACGGCAAGGGCCTGGTGGCCCTCTACGGCGATGGCAAGGGGGGATTCCGCGTCGTCCGGGAGGGGTTTCCCAAGACGGACTTTTCCTCGCAGGCCGTCGCGCTGCTCGACTCCGACGGCGACGGCAAGCTCGACGTGGTGGCCTCCCGCGACGGTCCGGGCCAGGATCAGAAGGGGACCATCGACCGGCAGCAGGTTCGCGTTTTCCTGAATCGCGGCGAGAAGGGATTCGAGTGGAAGAAGGACGCCCTGGTTGGAGGTTTCTACTCGAATTCCCTGAGCGCGTGGGATTTCGACGGCGGCGGACGCAAGGACATCTTGACCGGAAGCAACTACACGGGCGCGCTGACGCTGCTCTGGAAGAACCAGGGCGACGACACCTTTGCCCCGGTGTCTTTCGACGCGATCGAGCTCTACGCCTACCACTTCACGGCGGTCCCGGGCACCTTCAGAAAGGACCGCCTTGCGGCGTTTGCGGATTCGTACTTTGCGCAGGCCAACGTGCCCGACGCCACGCGCTCGGTCGGAATCTCGGTCTACGCCCTGCGCGACGGCAAGTGGGAGCGCCACCGGGTCTGGAGGGAGAAGGGCGGCAAGGCATCGGTCAGCGCCATCGCCATGGGCGACATGAACGGGGATGGCCTGGACGACGTCGTCTTTGCCGACAACGGCAGCCGGCGGGTGCGGGTCCTTTTCCAGCAACCCGACGGCTCGTTCGCCGAGCTCGACCCGAAGCTCGAGCCGGCGATTGCCTCTCTCGGACAATGGCTGCGCCTCGCCGACCTGAACGGCGACGGCCGCCTCGACATCGCGCTGTCGCGAACGGTCAGCTCCTCTTCCCCCAATGAATCCGGCGGCTGGAACATCTACCTGAACAGGGAGAAGTGATTTATCGGTAGATGGTTAGGCTGGAACTTATGATCCGAAAGCATAAAAAGTGCTTTTTTCGCTTGACACTCGCCTTTTCGGGGGCGATCATCCGATCCATAGCTCGGGGCCCCTCGGCCCCAACTGGAACAGAAATCAGGTTTTACGAGGTGTAATAAATCGAAGTGTGGGAGGTGATGGGATCGTTCGAGGGAAGGTAATCTCAATCGTGTGTTTTCGAACAGTAAACCGTAACGAGGAGATCTCAATGAAGAAGACTTTCATGACGTGCCTGGCCGTCGCTGCGTTGTTCGCGATTGCGAGCTCCGCGACTGCCATCACGTGCACTCTTGACCAGCGTCCGGGAGCCACGCTCCTGGTGCCGTATTTCCAGGTCAGCATCGACCCCGCCACCGGCACGCCCGTCGGCAGCGGCATCGAAGCCCGCGACACGCTCCTGACGATCGGAAACGCCTCTTCGGCGCCGATGATCGCTCACGTCAACGTGTACGACCGGTTCTCGTCGATCGTCCTCGACTTCAACGTCGCCCTCACGGGTTTTGACGTTCAGTCGATGGCCATGTCCCAGATCATCTCGGGCCACCTCCCGATCACCCTCAACAGCTCTGGCGACGATGTGTGCCAGCGCGCCGGTGGCGCCGTGTACCCCAACCCGGATGGGTTCCTGCGCGTTTCGCCGACGGGTCCGACCAACGTTCCGGCGACCAACCAGGACAACATCAACGGCACGACGAACTACACGGGTACGTTCTTCACCGTCGCCGAGCAGCTGGCGACGAACTGCACCGGCAGCGTCGAGCCCCTGGCCATCGGCTACATCGTGATCGACCACGCCAACTACTGCAACCTCTCCGATCCGACCGACCCGAACTACTTCATCGCCGACGCGATCGGCATGGAGAACAACCTGTTCGGAGAGATCATCTTCACCTCGGGCAACGGTCTGCCGACCTATGGCATCTCGACCGTGAACCTCGAGGCGGCCACCGAGTTCGGCGTCGCGACGGAAGCGTGGTCCCTGGGCGCTGCCCCGGCCCGCACGTTCTACGCCCGGTACCTCGACCTCTCGAACGAGACGGTCTGCACGAACTGCGGATCCGGCAACCCGGACACCGACCTCTCGATCTCGGCTCCGTGGGACGAAGGCTTCGGCGACCAGCGTGAGCCCCTCGGCCTGCGTTGGGCCGGCCGCTGGTTCGACCTCACGGCCTCCGGCATCATCACCACCAACTACATGGTGTGGCGTGCTTCGGGCTTCGCGGGCAACTGCGACGTGGAAGAGCCCCTCTCGAGCCTCACGTTTTTCGACGAGGACGAGAACACGGTGACGCAGGGCGTGTGCCCCTCGCCGTGCTCGACTCCGCAGTTCAACTTCCCGTATGAGACGCAGCAGCGCAACATCACGGACTTCCAGCACCCGGTTGCGGATGCCGGCTGGGTCCAGTTGGATTTCGCGGGCGGCACGTCGCTCGACCAGGCGTGGGTTGGCTACGCTTTCCTCGGTTCGATCGCTCTCGAGTCGGTCCTGATCCCCGGCACGCAGCTCGATCCGTCCAGCTGCAACCCGATCGGCATCACCGGCGTCCAGACGATCGTTCCGGTGGTCCCGGACATTCCGACCGGCACCGGTCTCTAATTTGTTTCTCGGGAGTGGGGGGGGCGGGCAACCCCCCGCCCATTTTTTTTCAAAAAATGCACGGCCGCGCACTCGTGGTAAGGCGTGAGAGGACAGCGGTCCTCC
>JANMBR010000099.1:0-10696 GCA_031360505.1 Acidobacteriota bacterium | reverse complement strand
GCGCGCGGATCGAAAATCCGCGCCCCTCCTCCTTACGCCCCCGGCGAAGCTTTCCTCGCAAGGACGTATCCCACCGCAGCAAGCAGAAGCACGAGGGCCGCAAGGGCCTTCGGCGAAAGGGCCGGAACCGTCGCGCCGACTGGAACCGCCTGGCCCGTGAAAGAGACGGCCGTGTTGATCGTCAGACCGCCGCCTGGATTGAGCGTGCGGGCGTCCCACTCGATCGCAGCGCCGTTGTCCTGGCAGACCGCCGTGTCGACGGTGTCGGAAAGTAGGCCGGCCGAAATCTCGTCCCAGACAGTGCCGTAGGCGGTCGCGCTCCAGCGGTCGGCTGGCGTGGTTGCGACGAAAAGGATCACGTACTGCAGCTGAAGGCAAGCGGAGCTGGCGCCACGGCCACCGGAGGAAGTGCCCTGAAGCACGGAGAATCCAGAGTCGTTGTCGGCAAGGTAGAGGTCCGATCCGGTGAAAGTGTCCCAGGTCACGGCGAGGTTTCCGTTGTCCGAGAAGGCGAGAGACATGTTGTACTGAGAAGCGCCGTTGACGTACGTCACCGTCTCGGTCAGGCGCAGGCCCGTCGCGCCCGCATCCGCAACGATCACGACGGTGAACGGGTCCGCGGACGTTCCGGTGCCGGTCACGCCCGAGAAGGAAACGGGAGTCCACGGCGTGTAACTGTTCGACGCGGAGCCGCACGGATGATTATTGAAGTCGGGGCCGTAGATCACGCCGCCGACGGAGACGAAGACGCCGTTGTCGGCAGTCTGTGTGGCCGCGCAGTCGGGCGGGAAGAACTGACCTGTGCCCGGAACATTGCTGTTGTAGACCTGCGCGGACGTGTCATCGCCGATGACGACCGTCAGTGGGCTCCCGGTGATCGTGTTGGTCACTGGCGCAAGGGGTGTGACCGGACCGGCCGGAACCCTCCTCGATTTCTCCGCCCAGGCGGGTGACGCCAGAGCGAGACACGCGACTGCAATCAAGAGACGCTTCATTACTTTTTCCGCCTTTCGGTATTTCGGTAAACCTTACGCTACAAGCATCGAAGAGTCCTGTCAATAAGGACAGGTCCCCTGCCCTTCGCCCGGCGAAGGGACAGGTCCCGCGGGGGTTGCGAGCGTCCGTCGGCAGCCCGGCACCCCCGTCCAAGTCATGGTAGCTTCAGGGTTTTGGGGGTCTGACATGGGTGGCTGTGGCACTGGAGGCGGCTGTGGGGTCGGAAACGCATACAACCCCGGCCAGTACGTCGGCATCCGGATGAACGAACACGAGGACGGCCGTAGCGTCCTCTGCGACACGATGGGCATCGAGGTCACCCGCAAGCTGCGGGTGGTCGTGGAGGGGGACCAGGGGCTGGAGTTCGCCGAAGTGACGAACCTGCGCCCCATGATCCTCAAGCAGTGCCAGTTGCGCGATTCCAAGCGCCTGGTCCGGGTGGCGAACGACGCCGATCGCCACACCTATCGGTCGAAGGTGGACAGGGAGAACCGCTTCCTCGCCGACACGCGCAACCTTGCCGGCGAGAAGCGCCTGCCCATGAAGCTCGTCCGCGCCGAGGAGAGCTTCGATGGCCGAAAGGTCACGCTTTATTACACTTCCGAGTCGCGGATCGACTATCGAAAGCTCGTCGCGGACCTCGCGATCGCCCATCCGGTCCGCATCGAGATGCGCCAGATCGGGCCCCGGGACGAAACCAAGATGCGCGGCGGAATCGGACCCTGCGGTCTGACCCTCTGTTGCTCGACTTTCCTGAAGTCGTTCCATCCGGTAACCATCAAAATGGCGAAAAACCAGAATCTTTCGCTCAACCCCTCGAAAATCTCGGGTATGTGCGGACGGCTCATGTGCTGCCTCGCCTACGAAGACGACGGCACCTCCCAGGCACCCCCCCGGAAGACCCAGAATATTGCGGCCGACGCCCCGGTTTAGCTTGTCAAGAGGTCCCGCCCTTTCCCGGGACAAAGAGAGACAGCCGTGGCCAATCGCAATTCTTCCGGTGGCGCCTTCCGTACCGACGACGAGACTGCCGCCAACCGCAAGCTGATCCGTCCGAACCTCTCCGAGCTCGCGGACCGCTACCCGACGCGATCCTTCGCCCAGCGCAAGCAGGTCCCGCCCGAGCAGACCAACGCGGAGAGCTACTACTACCTCAAGCAGATGGCGGCCAAGACGCCGATGGTCGTCGTGCTCACCGACGGCGAGCGGATCGAAGGCTGGATCGAGTGGTACGACAAGTCCTGCCTGAAGGTCAACCGCGAGGGCGGCCCGAACCTGCTCCTTCCGAAGGCCTCCATCAAGTACATGTACAAGGCCTCGGACGGCCCTTCGGACGAGGGCGGCGGGAATCGGTAAGAGTTTCCTACCGCGCTCCCCGGCCCGAAAGCACGGCGGGGACGGTCTTGAGCAGGATCTTTAGATCCAGCAGCGGTGACCAGGTGTCGATGTACTTGAGATCGAGCGCCATCCACCGGTCGAAATCGAGCTCGCTCCGGCCCGAGACCTGCCACAGACAGGTCAGGCCCGGCTTCATGCTGAGCCTGCGCCTCTGCCACGGCTCGTAGCGCGACACTTCGTCCGGTAGCGGCGGGCGCGGGCCGACGAGGCTCATGTCGCCCACGATCACGTTCCAGAGCTGCGGCAGCTCGTCGATCGACAGCCGCCGCAGAAGCTTGCCCGCCGCGGTGAGCCGCGGATCGCGCTTCGCCTTGAAAACGGGCCCGGTCATCTCGTTCAGGTGCGAAATCTCGGCCAGCCGGTCCTCGGCGCCGGACTCCATCGTGCGGAACTTCAGCAGCGTGAAGTGCCGGCCGTTGAGCCCGCACCGCACCTGGCGAAAGAACACGGGCGCACCCGAGAGCAGCAGAATCGCCAACGCCGAGGCCAGCTGCACGGGCAGCGTCACGACGAAGAGCACGAGCGCGAGGACGAGGTCGATCGCCCGCTTCGCCGCGAGCTCGGCCGGGTTCGAGGGCGTGGTCGTGAAGGAGAGAAGCGGAATCCCGTCGAGCTCTTCGAGCACCGGCCGTGCGAGCACGTGCGGGAAGATGTCGAGCGACACGTGGGCGCGCACGCCGTGGCGCTCGGCCACGAGCAGCGCGTCCTCGTATTCGGCGAGCTTGCCCTTCTCGATGACGAAGATCACTTCGTCGATCACCTCGGCGCCGAGGACGGACTCCATGTTCGTGATCGTGCCGAGGCACGGCCAGCGGCCCGCGAGACCGATCTCGCCCCCGTTGTCGTCGTCCAGGTACCCGACCACGCGGAAGCCCCAGTGCGGGTGGGCCTCCAGAAACTCGGCGAATTGCGCGGCCTTCGGCCCGGTGCCGACGATCAACGCCGTGCGGAAGTTGAATCCCCGCGAGCGCACCCAGTGCGAGAGCTGCCGCAGCGCGATCTTCTCGGCTGTCAGGAAGAGGAAGTTCAGCACGCCGAAGAGCACGAGAAACCAGCGGCTCACGAAGTCCAGCCGCAGGCCGAAGATCAGCAGCACGAGAATGGTCGTGCCGCCAAACGCAACCTTGCCCGCCGCCCAGATCTCCTCGCCGAGCGGCAGCGTCCGATGACTGCGGTAGAAGCCCGCGGCCGAGAGCAGCAGCCCCCAGATGGGAAGGATGAACAGAAGCAGCAGCAGGTACTCGTCCAGGGAGTGCAGAGGAAGCGGAAAGAGGCTCGGCAACGACGTCTTCAGGATGCCCTGGCGCAGGGCCCACGTCACCGGCAGGGACACTGCCGTCAACGCGAGGTCGGCGAGCAGTACCCCGAGTGCAATGGCACGGGCTTTTTGCTTCAGCATGAGGCGTTTCCGGGGGCGGGGCGCGATCCGTCGCCGATGTTACGGGATGGCGCTGCCGGCTTCAAGGACGGCCTCGTAGCGGTCGACCACATCGTCCCAACGATATCGCTCTCGTGTGCGCTCCTTTGCTCTCTCTTTCCATACGGAGTGGCCGGCCGGATCATCCAGGATCCCTTGCAGAAGGCGGGTCAGAGACGCCGACTCTCGAGCGTCGAACGGCAGCGCCGCGCCCCCGGCGACCTCTTCGTTTTCCGGCGTTGCGTTGTAGCAAACCACCCGGCCGTACCCCATCGCCTCGACGAGAGCGGGGTGCGTGCCGCCGACCTCCGTCGCTTGCACGTAGGCGACCGCGTTGCCCAGCAGCTGCCGGTAACCCTCGCCGTAGATCGCGCCCGGCATGAGCACGCGCGCATCGGCTTCGGAGCGCAGCTGCGCGATGTATCCGGCAGCGTAGGGGGCGTCTCCCACGAGGACGAGCGGGATGTCGCTACGGACGTCGCGGTACGCCCGCAACACGGCGAGCGCGTTGTTCTCGGGCTCCAGGCGCGAGACGTAGAGGATGTAGCGCTCGGGCGTGATTCCCAAACGGTCGAGCGTCTCGCGCCCCGTCGGCTGCGGCAGATCGCCGCCGTACGGAATGAAGACCGAGGAGATGCCGTAGCGCGTCCGGTAGTAGTCCTGGATCACCTTCGCGTCCGAGACGATCGCATCGGGAATGACGGTCGAGAGCCACTCCGAAACGCGGTAAGCCAGTTTGCCGACGGCGCTCCACTTGCGGCGGTGCCTCTCGAGCCCGTCCACGTTGAGCACGACGCGCGTTTTGCCGGACAGACGCGGAAGAAAAGACGACGCCGCGTTGATCGCGTTGCAGACGAGGACGGCGTCAAAGCGCTCGAAGGCGGCGTCCACGCCCGAGATCGCGCCGTGCACGACCGTGTCGAGGTACTTCGTCGGGATCGTCGGCAGCACGCGGATCTTCGCGCCGCGGTGGGTCGAGAGGCCGGGCTGTGCGTAACGCGAGCGCGTGTACACGGTCACGTCGTGGCCGCGCGAGGCCAGGCGGGCGGACAGTTCCTCCGCGAGCGTCTCGAAGCCGCCGTAGAGGGCCGGGATGCCGCGGGTGCCGAGGATGCCGATTCTCATCGGTGAGGAAGCTATCCCAACGGAATCCCCTCCTCGCCCCAACCCTCTCCCCCGAGGGGGGAGAGGGCGACTAGAGGGCTCCCTCTCCCGGCGGGAGAGGGACAGGGTGAGGGGCGCCCTTGCCCCGCACCATCGCCTGGATCTCCCCGCGCTTTGCCCACAACCGCTTTCGATTGCGCCACAGCCACCCGAACGCCGGCAGGGAGCTCTGCTCGACCGTCAGGCAGGCGCCGAGCACGACGACGTCGCGCGCAAACGTCGGAACGAAAGTCGCGACGGCCTCGCCCGCCGTCTGGTTGTTGATCCGCAGCAGGTAGCGGTTCTTGACCGAGTGCATGTTGGCAAGCGCCGACATCTGGCGGCGGCGCTCGGGCAAGCTGCGGCGTCGGTGGCAGGCGACGGCCGAAGGGACGTAGAGGCAGCGCCAGCCGAGCTTGGAGAGCCGCCACGCGAGGTCGGCGTCCTCGCGGTAGAGAAAGAAGTCGGCGTCGAAGCATCCGGTCGAAATCCGCGCGCCCTCGAGCGCCGCGCGCCGATAGAAACCGGCGGCGCCCGAAGTCCCGGCGATTTCCTCTTCGCCCTCAAAACGGCCCGTGGCGTTTTCCCCCGAGCCGCGGTCGAAGTGCCGGCCCGACGCCGTGAAGTGGATGCCGCTCGAGTCCAGAACGCCGGTTGGCGCCAGGTCATTGCCCTGCGCGCGCAGCAGGCGCCCGGAAGCCGAACCGACGTCCGCGGCGTCCGCGGCGTCGAGGCGCCGCACGAGTGTCGCCGCGAAGTCGAGCTCGAGCCGGCAGTCGGGATTGAGAGCCAGAACGTAGCGGCCCGAGCTCGCGTCGATCCCGACGTTCATCGCGGCGGCAAAGCCGATGTTCTCCTGCATTGCGAGCAGGCGCACCGCGCCGCCGAACCGCCCGGGGACCTCACGCGAGGCGTCCTGCGACGCGTTGTCGACGAGGATCGTCTCGCAGGACACGCCGCGCTGCCCGACCGCCGATCCAAGGGAGACCGAGAGGTCCGCGGCGTCGTCCTTCGAGACGACGATGATGGAGACGTCAGGAAGCATGGGACTCGACAGGAACGAAGGCGAGTGCGAGCACCGCGAGGTAGGCACGGGCCGCCTCGGAGCGGGAGCGGGGCACATCGCGGCGAAACGGGAGCAGGGCCAGGCGCAGGATCATGCCCTTTGCGAGGAGCATGCGGTACACGATTCGCGCGGGCAGCGAGTAGTGGTCGCGGCGATAGCGCAAGGCATTTCGGTAGAAGACCGGAAGAAAGCGCGCGTAGCCGAGGCGCGACGCGGACTCGCCGCCGCGGTGCCGGAAGCGCGCCCCGGGCAGGTACAGGATCGTCCCCTCGGAGGCAAGGCGCGCGCACAGGTCCACGTCCTCGTGCCACGCAGGAACGTAACGCTCGTCGAAGCCGCCGCACCGGGCGAAGGTCTCCTTGCGCACGGCGAGCGCGGCCGCCGCAGCCTGCTCGACGGGAAACGCAGCGTCGCGATCCTCGTCCGCGTAGCGAGAACGCCTCCGCGCCGCATGGTTCGGGGCGAGGTGGTCGATCAGCAACAGCTCTCGGGCATCGGATCCGAGCGACGGCAGGCGCCGGAGCTGGAAGGTCGCCTGGTCTTCGCGCCCCGGCGGCGCCAGATGCAGCCGTCCCGAAGGTGCCTGGCCGCCGTCCATCTCCACGAGCCGCGGCGCGATGGCAACCACGCGATCGTCGGACTCGAACGCGCGGGCGATGGCCGAGAACGGCTCCCCCTCGGCGCGCGCGTCGGGATTGAGAAAGAGCAGGACGTCGCCGCGCGCCGCGGCGGCCGCCTGGTTCGCGGCGGGGCCGAACCCGCGGTTCTCCGCGTTGACAAGCACCGTTGCATCCGGACAGACGTCGCGGATGGCGCGCTCGGAGAGCCCGCCGCCATTGTCCACGACGACGAGCGATACGGACACGGCGCCCGGCGCGATCCGCGCGCGGGCCGCGGCCAGAGCCGCCACCGCGGCGATCAGATCTTCCCCGTCTTTCCAGGACACCAGGATCGCCGTGATCTCGCGAATGTTCACGGGCGCCCCGGCCATTGCGTCAGCCTCCCCGGCTCGTGCCGCGAGCGCAGCGCCTGGAACGGCAACCGCGGCCAGACCAGCAGCGGCAGCGCGAGCCCGGTCCAGCCGACGGCGCGGGCGTGCGCGAGATCGGCGCGCAGCAACGACGGGAAGCTCTTCGCCAGCAGCGCCGGCGCGAAATTGCGAAAGAGCGTGCGCCAACGGTTGCGCAGCGTCCAGAACGCCCGCCGCCAGGGCGTGCGGCGTCCCGTCCGCGACCCCTCGTGCCGCGCGGACGCGAGCGGGTCGCACGCGAACCGCCAGCCCTTGCGCAGCAGGCGCAGCGAAAGGTCCACGTCCTCGTAGTACGCGAAGAAGCCGTTCTCGAACGCGGCACCGCCGGAGCCGACTGCCTCGAACGCCTCGCGACGGTAGAGCGTTGCCGTGGCGGAGACACCCGACACCTCGAACGGCTCCCGCGGCGCGAGCGAGGCGTCCGCGCCCGAAAGCACCGGAACCGCCTCGCCGCGAGCGTTCCACTCGAGCCCTGCCGTGTCGATCTGCCGCCCGTCCTCCGTCAAGACGAGCCCCTGGACCGCGGCCAGCCGTCCGTCGAACTCGAGCCGCGCCGCCAGGCGCGCGACGTAGTCCGGCTCGAGCACGGCGTCGTTGTTGAGCAGCAGCACAAACGGCGCGCGCGTCCGCGCGATGCCCTCGTTGGCCGCGCCTGCGAACCCGAGGTTGCGGGAAAAGGCAACCACCCGCGCAGCCGGGGCCTCCCGCGTGATCCGGGCGCGCTCCTGCGGCGAGGAATCGTTGTCCACGACGAGGACGCAGAGCGCCACGCCCTTCTGCCGCTCGAGCGAGGCCAGCGCGCGGAAAAGAGCGCTGCCGCCGTCGCGGTTGACCACGATGGCGTCCACGTCGGGAAGGTGAGGGGCCCCGTTCAAGCGCTTGAAGGTTGACTCGATCGGCGTGCGCGATATGAAATCGCGTCCACGATGCTACCACGCGAGTACTTGCGCGAGAACGCGGAGCGCCTCATGGCCGAGATGCCCGAGCGCTTCGGCAACGCCGGGCTCGAGAGCTACGTCGCGCTCGACCGCGAGCGCCGCGACGCCGTGACGAAGCTCGAAGAGCAGCGCCGCCGTCGCAACGAGTTGAGCGCCATCAAGGGCAAGCCGGCTCCCGAGGCGCTCGCGGAAATGAAGGCGCTGAAAGAAGAGATCCGAGTGCTCGAGGAACGGGCGGAGCAGGCGGACCAGACGCTCGCCACGGTCGAGAAAAGCGTCCCGAACGTGCCCCAGCCTTCCGTGCCGCGCGGAAAGGACGAGACGTCGAACGTCGTCGAGCGCACCTGGGGCGCGCCGCCGCAGTTCGCGTTCCCGGCGCAGGCGCACTGGGACCTCGGCCCCGCCCTCGGCATCCTCGACTTCGAACGCGGCGTCAAGCTCGCCGGCGCGCGCTTCACCGTGCTCCTCGGCGCGGCGGCGCGGATGTCGCGCGCGCTCATCCAGTTCTTTCTCGACGTGCACGCCGACGAGCAGGGCTACACCGAGGTCCTGCCTCCATTTCTCGCCAACGCCGATTCGCTCTTCGGCACCGGGCAGCTGCCGAAATTCGCAGCCGACCTCTTCCAGACGGGCGAGGGCTACTACCTGATTCCGACGGCCGAGGTCCCGGTCACGAACCTCCACCGCGACGAGATCCTCCCGGCGAACAAACTTCCCCTGCTCTACACCGCGTACACGCCCTGCTTCCGCTCGGAAGCCGGCGCGGCCGGGCGCGACACGCGCGGCATGATCCGCCAGCACCAGTTCGACAAGGTCGAGGTCGTCATGTTCGTCCGCCCGGAGGAATCCGCGGCCGCGCTCGAGACCTTGACGGCGCACAACGAGGAGCTGCTCAAACGGCTCGAGCTTCCCTACCGCGTCGTTTCACTTTCGACCGGCGACCTCGGCTTCGCATCCGCGAAGACCTACGACATCGAGGTCTGGCTGCCCGGCATGAACGCGTACAAGGAAATCTCCTCCTGCTCGAACTTCGAGGCATTCCAGGCGCGGCGCGCGTCGATCCGCCTGCGCCGCGCCGAGGGCGATAGACCAGAGTTCGTCCACACGTTGAATGGCTCGGGCCTGCCCGTCGGCCGGACCCTCGTCGCGATCCTCGAAAACTACCAACGCGCCGATGGCTCCGTCGCGATCCCGAAGGCGCTCCAGCCCTACATGCGCGGCCAGACCGAAATCGGAGTCAGGTCTCTCAAAGTGTGACTTTCCTCATTTTAGAGGCAAGAGTCATAGCAGGATCCGATCTCGCGCAAAGGCAAACTCACACTTTGAGAGACCTGACCCCAAGCTGAACCGATGCCGCAACCACATGTCCTCAAAGGGGTCCTTCGGGCGGCGCGGCGGCTTCCGGGATATCCGCGCCTGCGCGTGCTCGATCTCTCGGCCGGCCGCGGCGAGATTGCGGCCGCGCTCGCGGGCGACGGCTGCACGGTGCGCGGGACGCACTTTCGCGCCGATGACTACAAACTGACCGCGCAGTCGGGGCCACTGCACACCGACGCCGTCACGATCGACCCCGACGTCGACCTGACGCGGCCCCTGCCCTATCCCGACGCCGCGTTCGACCTCGTCGTCCTGTGCGAAGTGGCGGAGCACCTTCCGACCGAGATCCCCATCGTAGGGCAGATCGGCCGCGTCCTCGCGCCCGGCGGCCATCTCGTGATGTCCACGCCGAACGTGGCGCGCCTGCACTCGCGCTGGCACTTCTTCTTCACGGGGACGCACAAGCTCATCCGCCGCCGCGCGGGATGGGACCTCGCGCCCGACGACCTGTACGCCTTCCACATCAACCCGATCGATTTTCCGCTGCTCCACACGCTGCTGCGGCAGGCGGGGCTGGACGTCGAGCGCCTCGACTTCACACGCTTCAAGTGGAAGCACTCGTGGCTGCTGCTCTTCTACCCCTTCGTCTGGATCACCACGCGCATCGAGACCCTGCGCCACCGCGGCGGGGACGCGCACGCGCGGGGGGAAGAGAACCTCTTTCGCTGGATGATGCGGCCAGAAATGCTCGCGAGCGAGCAGCTGCTGCTCACCGCCAGGAAGAGATCCGCGGAGCCGTAGGGGCGGCCCTTGTGGCCGCCCGCGGGACGGGAGGGGGCAAGCCCCTCCCCTACGACACCAAACTAAGAAGGCGGAACCAGCGCTCCCGCCGAGACGATCATCTTCATCGCCTGTTCGGGCGTCATGTCGAGGTAGGTCACCTTCTCCTCGGGCACCACGAGCAGGAATCCGGTCGTCGGGTTGACGGCGCTCGGGATGAAAAGGCTGCATACCCTCCGGTTCAGCTTCTCTCCGGCCTCCCCCGCGGCCGTCGACGTCACGAACCCGATACCCCACGAGCCCGGCGACGGGAACTCGACGATCGCGACCTTGCCGAAGGACCCGACGCGCGCGGGGCCGAGCAGCAGCTCAGCAATCTGGCGCAGCGTCGCGTAAATCTTGTTGATCAGCGGAACTCTGTGCATGAGCCGGTCCCACATCGCGAAGGCCCGTTTGCCGAAGAAGTTCGCGGCGACGAATCCGAGCAGAAGCAGCAGCGCATTCAGCAGCACGAACCCGAGGCCGATGACCGAGATCCCGCGCGTGCGCAGCTCGCCGCCGAGGATGTCGTCGAAGAACTTGAAGAGCTTCCAGACGACCCACATGGTCAG
>JANMBR010000098.1:0-7395 GCA_031360505.1 Acidobacteriota bacterium | reverse complement strand
CACGACGAGCCGTCCGCGTTCGGTCATCGTCCGGGACATCGCCGCGATGGGACTCGTCCTCGACCCCGACGCCATCTTCACCGCGCCGCGGGCCGCGCGCGAGTATCTGCTCGGCAAGGGCCTCCGGCGCTGCCACCTTCTTGCCCGCGAGACGCTGCTCGAGGATCTCGAGGGGATCGAGCCGGTCGAGGCGCAAGCCGACGCGGTCCTGCTCGGCGATCTCGGCGAGGGCATGACGTTTGCGCGCCTGAATCCCGCCTTCCGCCTGCTCCTCGAAGGCGCCGAGCTCGTCACGCTCGCGCGCAACCGCTATTGGAAGGACCGGGACGGCCTCATGCTCGACATCGGGGCGTTCGCCGCGGCGCTCGAGTACGGCTCAGGCAAGCAGGCAACGCTCGTGGGCAAGCCCGCGCCGGCGTTCTTCGCCGCCGCCCTCGCGTCCCTCGGCGTCGCCCCGGCCGACGCGGCCGTCATCGGCGACGATCTCGAGTCGGACGTCCACGGCGGCCAGGCGGCCGGAATGCGGGGCATCCTCGTCCGCACCGGCAAGTTCCGCACGGGGGACCTCGAGCGGACGGCAGTCCGGCCCGACGCAACGCTCGACTCGCTCGCCGAGCTTGCGCGCGCGCTTTGATACGCTCCACCGTGATGACCGACAAACCTCCTGCCGACGACCACGCCGCCCGAGTCCATGAGTCCTTCGACGCCCTCCATGCGACCGTCGGCGACCGCCTCGACGACGCCTCGCGCGCCGCGGTGGAGCGGCTGCGCGCGGCCGCGACCGGAAAGGACGGCGACGCCCTGCGCAAGCACCTCACCGAACTGCGGGAAAGCCACGGCTGGCTCTACAAGGAGCTCGCCGCGCACCCGCAGGTCGCCACGCTGATCGACGAGCTCGCGCTTCTCGGCTTCTAAACGTCGCCAGCGCGCAGCGCAGGTTGGCCCCGGCTGCCGACATGTTCGGCTGGTGTACGCTCGCCAGGAGTTGTGAGCAACGCTACCGGCGCGCGACTGGGCCCGTACGACATCGTCGCTCCCATCGGGGCGGGGGGGATGGGCGAGGTCTATCGCGCGCGCGATGCGCGCCTGGACCGCGAGGTCGCGATCATGGTGCTGCCCGCGTCTTACTCCGCGGATCCGGATCGCCTGCGCCGCTTCGAGCTGGAGGCGCGCGCGGCGGGCCGGCTCAACCATCCGAACGTCATGGCGATCTACGACATCGGGTCGCACGATGGCGCGCCGTACGTCGTCGCGGAGCTGCTCGAGGGTGCGACCCTGCGCGAAAAGCTCGCAACCGGCGCGCTGCCCACCCGCAAGGCGGTCGACTACGCCCTCCAGATCGCGCGCGGACTCGGCGCCGCGCACGAGAAGGGCATCGTCCATCGCGACCTGAAGCCCGAGAACGTGTTCGTCACCAACGACGGCCGCGTGAAGATCCTGGACTTCGGCCTCGCCAAGCTCTCGCGGCCCGAGACATCCTCGCCGCTGACCGAAGCGCCGACGGAGACGCGCGGCACCGAGCCCGGGTCCGTGTTCGGCACCGTCGGCTACATGTCTCCCGAGCAGATCCGCGGGCAGCCCGCGGACGCGCGTTCCGACATCTTCGCGTTCGGCGCGGTGCTGTACGAGCTGCTGTCGGGGAGCCGGGCCTTTCGCGGCAATTCGTCGGCCGACGTGATGAGCGCCATCCTCAAGGACGAGCCGGCTCCGCTCGTCGAGACCGGCCGCAGCATCCCGGCGCCGCTCGAGCGGCTCGTCTCGCACTGCCTCGAGAAGAGCGCGGAGGAGCGGTTTCAATCCGCGCGCGACATCGCCTACGACCTCGAGGCGGTGTCCGGGCTTTCCCCCTCCCTCACCGCAGCGCCGCGCGGCGTGGTGGGGCGCGCGCGGAAAAAGCTGCCCTTGGTGACCGCAATCGCCGCCGTGGCGGCGGCCGCCGCCGCGGGCCTCGTCGCGGGAAGGGCCACGAAGCCGAATCGGCCGGTGCCGTCATTTCAGCAGCTCACCTTTCGCCGCGGGTCGATCGGGTCGGCGCGCTTTGCGCCCGATGGGCAGAGCGTCGTCTACAGCGCGAAGTGGGATGGCCTGCCCGCCCAGCTCTTCCTGAAGCGTCCCGAAACGGGCGACTCGATTCCGCTCCAGCTTCCCCCCGCCGAGATCCTCGGGATCTCGAAGTCCGGCGAGATGAACCTTGCGCTGTCCTGTGTGGATACCCACAACGGCACGTGCGCCGGGACGCTCGCCCAGACACCCATGACGGGAGGCGCGCCGCACGAGATCCGCGAACAAGTGCAGGAAGCGGACTGGGCGCCGGACGGCGCGACGATGGCGCTCGTCCGCGACGTCGCCGAAGGGGCCCAGCTCGAGTTCCCGCCGGACAAGGTCCTCTTCAAGACGGTCGGCCACCTCAGCGACGCGCGGATCTCTCCGAAGGGAGACCGTGTCGCCTTCTTCGACCATCCCACCCGCATCGACGACGGAGGGACGGTGAGTGTCGTAGACCTCGCCGGCCGCAAGACGACGATCGCCGGGCCGTTCAGTTCCGAGCAGGGACTGGCCTGGTCGCCCGACGGCCGCGAGGTCTGGTTCACGGCGTCCCGCGCCTTTGCCCGTGAGCTCTTCGCGGCGAACCTCTCCGGAAAGGTGCGCAGCATCGCCGCCGTGCCGGGCAGCCTCACCCTGCGCGACATTTCGAAATCCGGACGCGTGCTCCTGACCCACGATCTGGAGCGGACCTCGGTGCAGGTCGTTGGCCCGGGCGCCCTGGAAGATCGGGACCTCTCATGGCTCAACTGGACCCTGGCCACAGATCTCTCCGAGGACGGAAGGACTCTGCTTATCGAGGAGGAGGGCGGCGAATCCTACGTCGCCGGTCTTCGACAGACCGACGGCTCGCCGATCGTTCGCCTGAGCCCCGGCAACGCCAGAGGGCTCTCCTACGATGGGAAGTGGGTGATCGTCGGTCCTGACCCCTCCAAGCCCGACGTCGTCTTGCCGACGGGTGCCGGGCAAGCAATCCCGCTCGTCGCCTCGGCGGAGCGAGCGATGCTGTCGGTTTCCTGGTCCCCCGACGGCAAGCAAATCCTCTATGGCGGCGTGGAGCCCGGGCATCGACCGAGGGTATACTCGCGCGCCATTCCGTCCGGCGCGCCGCGCCCGGTGACGCCCGAAGGCTTCTTTACGCCCGGCATGACTCGGACCATTTCTCCCGACGGTCGATCCTTTCTGGCCGTCAACTCCGACGACGGCTCGACCTGGATCTTCTCCCTCGATGGAGGCGAGCCGCGACGCATCGAAGCGATCGACCGCGCGAGCGAGCGCCCGGTTCGGTGGACCGAGGACGGCCGCGGCATCTACATTCGGGAATGGAAGGTCATGCCGTTCCTGATCTCGCGCCTCGATCTGGCCTCGGGCGCCCGCGTCCCCTGGAAGCGCATCGCGCCCTCGGATCTCGCCGGCGCCACGGACAGCCCGCTCGTGCGGCTCTCCGCCGACGGCCAGACGTGCGCCTACTCGCTCTTCCGCAAGCTCTCGGCGCTCTACCTCGTGGACGGGCTCCGGTAAACGATGCCCTCGGGCCACGACTGGATGGAGCTCTTCCGCTCGACGTTTCGCGACGTCGGCCGCGCGGACATTTCCGGGCTGTATTCCTCCGAGTGGAAGCACGCGAAGGAGAAGCTGACCTCCGAGGACAGCGACGCGCTCGCGCGCGAGCCCAGGAGGTGGAAGCGCTGGTTCAAGACGACCAACAGCGTGCTCTTCGGGCTGTCCAAGCGCCTCGCCCCGGCGCGCCGCGTCGTGTTCCTCGTCGTCCTCGCCTGCTTCCTGCTTTCGATTTTCTCGCCGACCTTCGAGCACCACGAGGAGAAGGTCGAAGACGGCGTCCGCCGCGAGACCTCGTACCGGGTGGACTTCGACAGCGGCTTCCTCGGCGCTGCCGCGGCGCTGCTGACGCTGCTCCTCGGCATGGAGCTCGTGGACAAGATCAACTTCCGCGACGAGCTCGAGCTCGCCCGCGCTCTGCAGGCGAGCCTCATTCCGAAAGACCTTCCGAAGACCGCATCGTGGGAGCTCGGCGCGCACAACGAGATCGCCAACATGGTCGGGGGCGACATCTACGACTTCGTTCCGCTTCCGGACGGGCGCCTCGCCGTCCTCTTCGGCGACGCCTCCGGGCACGGGATGGCGGCCGGCCTCGTCATGGCCGTGGCGCATGCTGCGTTTCGCACGCAGCTCGATGTGGACGCCGCCCCTCCGGCGATGTTCGCAACGCTGAACCGCATCCTCGCTCGCACCGGCAGCCCGCGCGCCTTCTTCGGCTGCGTTTACCTGCTCCTCTCGAAGGACGGCTCGTTCACCGGATCGATCGCGGGCCACCCGCAGCCGCTCGCGATCCGCCCGGACGGCAGCGTGCGGCAGCGCTTCGGCGCGGGAGCGTACCCGCTCGGGATCAAGCCCGATATGTCCTGGCCGGTCGAATACGGGCGACTCGAGGCGGGAGAGATTCTGCTCTTGAACTCCGACGGCGTGTCCGAGGCTCGCGACTCCGCCGGCCAGGATTTCGGCGACGCGCGCATCGAATCGACCGTGCGCGCCGCGATCCGACTGCCGACGCAGCAGATCGCTGCCGCCCTCGCCCGCGAGGTCCAGGCCCATCGCGGCCCCGGAGCTCCCGAAGACGACGTCTCGATCGCCATCCTGCGCCGCATCGGCTGATCGAGCGGGAATCCCTCCCCCTCCTCGACCGTTCTGCCCGGTGCCGGGCTTTGCCTGCTGAACCCGTCCGACTCGTTCGGGCGTATTTGAGACGTCCTCCGAAGTGGACAAGGAGTACCGATGGCCCAGTCGCCACAGATTTCGTCTCTTCCGGTGGTTCCGATGCGGAACGCCGTCCTGTTTCCTGGCGTGACCTTTCCGATCTCGGCCGGCCGCGCGGCGACCCTGCGCGGCATCGAGGCCGCGATGAGCACGCCCGAGCGGCTCGTTTTTGCCGTGGCGCAGCGCCACGAGTCGGAGAGCGTGTCGCCGACCGATCTCTACACGATCGGCACGATCGCGACTCTCGGCTCGATCCAGCGCGGCATCGGCGGCATCCGCCTCGTGCTCGAGGGCAAGTCGCGCGGCATCGCGCTGCGCGTGGCCCCGAAGAACGGCTACCTCGAGGCGACCGTCCAGCACGCGCTGGAAATGCTCCCGCTCGATACGCGCGACGCGGCCTTTGCCGGCCTCCACCGCGAAGCGCGCGAGCGCGCCGCCGAGCTCGGCCGTAAGCTCGGCCTGCCGGACGAGACGGTCGATCAGATCCTCGCCGAAGTGGACGAGCCCGGGCGCCTGGCCGACCTCGTCGCCGGATACCTCGACATTCCGGTCGCCGACAAGCAGGCCCTGCTCGAGACGCTCTCGGTCGAAGACCGCCTGCGCCGTGTGCTGGTGCACGTGCAGCGGCAGGTCGACGTGATCTCGGCGCAGGAAGACATCCAGTCCAAGGTCAAGGAAGAGATCGGCAGCCGACAGCGCGAGATGTACCTGCGCGAGCAGATGAAGGCGATCCAGAAGGAGCTCGGCGAGGGCGAGGGGGGCTCGGACGACGGATTGAAGGAGCTGCGCGCCAAGCTCGACGCGTTGGATCTTCCCGAGGAGGCGCGCAAGGAAGTCGACCGCGAGTGGGCGCGGCTCACGCGCATCGGCCGCGAGTCCATGGAGTCCCAGGTCGTGCGCACGTACCTCGAGAACATCGCCGAGCTGCCGTGGAACACGCGCACCGACGAAAAGCTCGAGATCGGCGAGGCGGCCGGCGTTCTCGACAACGATCACTACGGATTGAAGGACGTCAAGGATCGGATCCTCGAGTTCCTCGCCGTGCGCCAGCTCGCGCACGAACGGGAAAGCGCCGCGACGGCAGAGGACGGGGCCGACAACGCGGAGGTGAAGGGCGAGGCCGACAAGGACAGGACGGACAAGCCCGCCGCCGCGAAGCGCTCCGGCAAGGGCCGCATCCTCCTCTTCGCCGGCCCCCCGGGCGTCGGCAAGACCTCGATCGCCAAGTCCATCGCGCGCGCAATGGGCCGCAAGTACGTCCGCATTTCGCTCGGCGGCGCCCGCGACGAGGCCGACATCCGCGGCCACCGGCGCACCTACATCGGCGCGATGCCCGGCCGCATCCTCCAGGGCATGAAGCAGGCGGGCTCGAAGAACCCGGTCTTTCTCCTCGACGAGGTTGACAAGCTCGGCGTCTCCTTCCAGGGAGACCCGGCCTCGGCGCTGCTCGAGGTGCTCGATCCCGCGCAGAACGACAGCTTCACGGACCACTACCTTGGCGTCCCGTTCGACCTGTCCGAAGTGCTCTTCATCGCGACGGCCAACTTCATCCAGAACATCCCGGGTCCGCTCTACGACCGCATGGAGGTCGTCAACTTCGCCGGCTACACGGAAGAAGAGAAGCTCCAGATCGCGAAGAGCTACCTCGTGCCGCGCCAGGTCGAGGAGAACGGCTTGAAGTCCGGGCAGCTCACGCTCTCCGACGACGCGATCCGCGAGGTCGTCACGAGCTACACGCGCGAGTCCGGCGTGCGGCAGCTCGAGCGCGAGCTCGGCAAGCTCGCCCGCAAGGTCGCGCGGCGCATCGCGGCCCGCGAGATCGAAAGCCAGACCGTCGCCCGCGAAGACGTCCACCCCCTGCTCGGCCGCCCGCGCGTGCATCCCGAGAAGATGGCCCGCGAGGACCAGGTCGGCATCGCGACCGGCATGTACTACACACCCCAGGGCGGCGACATCATGTTCGTCGAGGCCTCGCTCATGCGCGGCAAGGGCGAGCTCATCTTGACGGGTCAGCTCGGCGACGTCATGAAGGAGTCGGCTCGCGCCGCCTGGACCTTCGCGCGCTCCCATGCCGCGTGGCTCGGGATCGACGAGAAGGACTTCGAGCGCGACATCCACATCCACGTTCCGGCCGGCGCGATTCCGAAGGACGGACCTTCGGCTGGAATTGCGATGGCCTCCGCGGTCGTTTCCGCGCTGTCCGGCCGCCCGGTCAAGAACGACCTGGCGATGACCGGCGAGATCACGATCTCGGGCCGCGTGCTGCCCATCGGCGGACTCAAGGAGAAGATCCTCGGGGCAGTGCGCGCGGGCATCCACAGGATCCTGATTCCCAAGGACAACGAGGCCGATCTCGAGGACCTCTCCCGGCAAGTGCGGGAGTCGATCGAGGTTTACCCGGTGACGACCCTCGTCGAGGCGCTGTCCATCACATTGCGCGATACGGCTCTGGAGAATGGACGGCTGCTGTTCGGCACGGGGACGGTCGAGCCGGAAGAGGGACGCCGGCCTCAATAACGCTACACCGTGGCTGATGCGGGCGGCCCAAGGGCCGCCCCTACGGCACCGAAAACCACG
>JANMBR010000081.1:0-1936 GCA_031360505.1 Acidobacteriota bacterium | reverse complement strand
CCTTCTTTGCCGTGAGGATCGCGACCAGCATTATTGCGATGAGCGGCAAGCTCGCAACGCGTGTGAAGAGACCGACGAGCAGCAGCGCTCCACAAACGAACTCCGCCGTCGCGGCCAGCGGCGCCTGGAATTGCGGCGCCGTAATACCGAGGTCGGTGAAGAACGCCACGACCTTGGGCAGATCGTTCAGCTTGCCCCAGCCGGACTGGAGAAAGATCCAGCCGACCGTCAGGCGAGTAACCGTGGGCGGCAGCCACTTCAAGCCGCTCGAGACCGAGTGAATCAACCGGCGCAGCCGGGACGCGCGATCCATCAGTGTGGGCACGAAAGCTCCTTCCTGAGGGTCAGGTCTGAAAACTTCGGAGTTTGACAACGCTCCAAGGATGCTGTGCGGTCAAGGCTCAAATTCAGAATTCAGACCTGCGGTGGAGTTGAACTGGGTATACCGCAATCCGGACTTCGCGATCCGGTCAAGCCCCGGCGTCGGGATGACGCCGCCGAACGTGCCGGAGACGCCGTATCCCTGATCGTCGGTCATGATGAGCAGCACATTGGGCGCACCCTTGGGGGGCACGACGCGCGGCGGCCACCAGGTCTTGGAACCCTGGACGGTATCCTTGATCACTCCGCCGAATGGCGCCGGGGGCGCCGGGATTTGGTTCCCCTGGATCGTGGTCGCGGCGCTCGGCGAGCCCAGGTCGCCCGTGACCACCTGCGCCGCGAGCGGCGCAACGGTCAACAGGGCAAGGCTCAGGATCGCCGCCATCAGGCGGCTTCGTTGTCCAGGCATCGTCTCATCTCCTTAGATTTCGGGGCATCAAATCACAGGCTCCGGCCCGAACGAAGACCCCGCCGATCCGGGCCGCAGGGCCCTGCCCAACTGGCGTGGATTCGAAGCCCTAGGGGGTCAGGTCTCTCAAAGCGTGAGTTGCCTCAGGAGGGGCTGAGAAAAGTCACACAATGAGACCCCGTGTCACCTCGGAGCCAGGATGACCCGGTCGATCCGCAGCAGCTCCCCCACAGACCAGGCCTGGAACGGGCAGCCGCGCGGCGTGTGGGGTGCGTCGCCGTCGGCAATCTCCGAGACGTGGCCCAGGCCCGCCTCGTCGAGGTGGGCCATGAGAGGCGCAAGGAATCGCCCGCGAGCCTCGGACTTCGCCTGCTCCGTCCCGTTGCGGACACGCACCCACGCGTCCACGAAAGCTCCCGCGAGAAACGGCCAGACGGTCCCCTGATGGTAGGCGCCGTCGCGCTGCAGCGGCCCGCCCTCGTAGCGCGACGTGTAAGCCGGATCGTCCCGCGCGAGCGAGCGCAGGCCGAGCGGCGTCGCGAGCTTCGCCTCGACGGCATCGACGACCCTGCGCGCCCGTTCGCCCTCGAGCAGCGCAAATGCGAGCCCGCCCACCGCGAAGATCTGGTTCGGACGGAACGTGGCGTCCGCCGTACCGGGCGCGCGATCGGGGTCCACGACGTCGTAGAGGCAGCCCGCAGCCTCATTCCAGAATCGCTCCTGAAAGGATGCGAGGCCCCGATCGTGGAGCTCTCTCCACTTGTCCGAGAAGGCGCCGGCGATCCAGAGCGCGTTCAACCAGAGGGCCTGCACCTCCACCGGCTTGCCAATCCGCGGCGTCACGACCCAATCCCCGACCTTCGCGTCCATCCAGGTCAGCTGCACGCCGGCCTGCCCGGCGACGAGCAGCCCGTCTGCATCGGCGCGGATCCCGAAGCGCGTCCCCGCGGCGTAGCCCGCCAGGATCGCCTCGATCGCATCCTGGAGCCTGCCTACGCTGGATTGGGATGCCACGCGCCCGGCCGCGGCCATGGCTTCGAAGTAGTCGTAGACGGCCACGACGTACCAGAGCGACGCGTCGACCGAGTTGAACTCGGGC
Source organism: Acidobacteriota bacterium (assembly GCA_031360505.1). Classification (GTDB taxonomy): domain Bacteria; phylum Acidobacteriota; class Thermoanaerobaculia; order UBA5066; family Gp7-AA6; genus DAHUXD01. The sequence goes on along the minus strand of JANMBR010000081.1, from coordinate 47 downwards.
TCGCTCGCCGCGTCCGGAAAGAAATTGGGCAACATGCCTTGCGACAC
>JANMBR010000075.1:0-5751 GCA_031360505.1 Acidobacteriota bacterium | reverse complement strand
AGTCTCGTTCGTCAACCCAAAGGGATCCACGACGAGGAGGTGGATCCGGTACCAGACGGTCGGCGAGGTCTCCCCGAGCACCGGGATCATGAACGAGCCGGTCGTCGAGCCGCTCGTGGGCGGCACGAACGGATGGATGTGGTTGTCGTGGTGGAAATTCACCCACCACGTCAGCGCGCTCGCGGGCAGCGCGCCCGTTTCCGGATCGAACCCCGACCCCGAGTAGACGACCGTGTCACCGCCTTTGTACGTCGTCCCCGGAGGCGGCGTCGAGATCGTCGCTGTCGGCGGCTGATTCGTCGTCACGTTCAAGATCGCCTGCGCACTCGTCGCCGCCGGCGGGAAGGCGTTGGACACGATGCACCGGTACTGGTCGCCGTCGTCACCGAGAACGACCGACGCGAGCGTGTACGAAGGCAGATTCGCCCCGGATATGTCCGCACTATTTTTCTGCCATTGGTACGACAGCGGCGCCGCACCCGACGCGGCCACCGTGAAGGTCACCGGGAACCCCGTCGAGATCAGCTGGCTCAGCGGATCCTGCGTGATCACCGGCGCGTTGCTGCCCGTATACGTCACTTTGTAAACCGCGCCCGAGCCACGCGCCAGGTAGTAGAGGTTGCCGTAGTCGTCGACGTCGATGTCCACCGGCGCGTTGATCCCCGTGGCGAATGCCGTCACGACCTGGGTGTCGAGGTTGATCCGCTTGATGAAGTTGCCGCAGTAATCCGCAAAGAAGTAGTTGCCGACGTAGTCCGCCGGAAACTGCGGCACCTGCGGGTTGTAGAAGTCGCCGCCGGTGACCGCGCAGGGCGTCGGGCTGCCCGTGTGGCCGTAGTACGTGAAGGGGTCCGTGTACAGCGGGTTGTTGCAGGGCGTGGAGGTGCCCTGCAGGAAAGGCCCCTCGCACGTGGGCCACCCGTAGTTGAGTCCCGCGATCTCGTCGTCGATCTCCTCCCAGGTGTTCTGACCGACGTCGTTGACAAAGATGCGTCCGGTGAACGGCTGAATCCCGAAGGAAAACGGATTCCGATGCCCCAGCGTCCAGATCTCGTGGCGCGCCGGCGGCGGGTTCCCGACGAACGGGTTGTCGTCCGGGATCGATCCGTCCGAGTTCAACCGCAGAATCTTGCCCAGCAGGTTGTTGAGCGTCTGCGCGTTGGATGGATTCGCGTTTTCGCCCACCGCGATGTAGATCTTGCCGTCCAAGCCGAAATGCAGCGCGCCCCCGTTGTGGTTCGTCGCACTCGAGAGATTGTTCAGTTCCAGAAGAATCACCTCGCTGCCGGCGACTGCGACGTCCCCGTTGCCCGTAAACCGGCTCAATCGGTTGTGTGCGGGCGATCCCGGCACGGTGTAGTACAGGTACACGAATTGGTTCGACACGTAGTTCGGGTCGAGCGCGACCCCGAGGAGCCCTCGCTCCCCCGTCTGATCGACTGTCAGCGTGACGAACGCTGCCGAGAGGAGCACGCCATTCTTGATGACCCTGAGCTTCCCGCCTTGCTGACAGACGAAGATGCGCCCGTCCGAGGCGACCGCCATGGCCGTCGGGCTCGAAAGCCCCGTGTAGGAGACTTCCGTAAATCCGGCCGGCAGCGTCGCGGACGACGCCGGAGCGGCGGAAAGGCCGAGTGCGACGAAAAAGGCTGCCGCGAAGCCTCTGAGTTTCTTCATCATCTTGTCCCCGTGTCCCGCAAGGCTATTTGCTGGGCGGCGGCCTGTCAATCGACCCCGGGACTCCCGACCGGCCCGGGCCCCGCACCGGGCCCTATGATAAACACGGTAAACGCGGGCTTTTGAAGGTTTCAGGAGGGCCGCATGAGACTGTCGATCGTGGTCCCGGTCCTCAACGAGGAGCGCAACATTCCCCTGCTCTACGAGCAGCTCCGCCACGAGCTCGAAGGCGTCGCACCCGATTTCGAGCTCATCTTCGTCGACGACGGCAGCACCGACCGATCCGCGGAGAATGTCGCCGAGCTCCACCGGACCGACCCGCGCGTCAAGCTCGTGTCCTTCTCGCGCAACTTCGGCCACCAGATCGCCCTGACCGCGGGAATGGACCACAGCACCGGCGACGCGGTCATCGTGATGGACGCCGACCTGCAGCACCCGCCGGCCTTGATCCGCACCCTCCTCGACCGCTGGAAGGAGGGATTCGAGGTCGTCCACACGATCCGCAGATCGACGGCGGACGCGGGCTTTCTCAAGAACGCGACGGGCGGCCTCTTCTACCGGTTCTTTCGCTCTCTGAGCGGAATCGACCTGCCGGCCAACGCCGCCGACTTTCGCCTCCTCGACCGATCGGTCGTGCGGGCCTTCGGCGAGATCCGGGAGCGCACACGCTTTCTGCGCGGCCTGACGGTCTGGGCCGGCTTTCGCTCCACCAGCATTCCCTACGAAGCGCCCGCGAGGCGCGAGGGGCAGTCGAAGTTCACGCCGCGCCGCATGGCGCGCCTGGCGATCGACGGGCTCGTCTCCTTCTCGGCGATCCCGCTGCACGCGGCCATCTATGCCGGCGTCGCGCTGGCCGCCCTCGGATTTCTCTACTCGCTGTACGCGCTGTACGTGCACTTCGTGACCGGGACCACCCTGCCCGGATGGACCTCGATCATCATGCTCGTCGCCATCGTCGGCGGGATTCAGCTCATCCTGATGGGGGTCATCGGCGTCTACCTCGGCAAGATCTACGAGGAGGTCAAGCAGCGGCCGCTCTACCTGGTCCGGCGATCGATCGGCCTCGGTGCAAACTCGCCCACCCCGCCGAAGTCTTAGTCACCCCCGGGGGTCGCGAGTCGTCTTTTCCGCCGCCGGCCGAGGCTAAGGGGTCGGCCCGACGCAATACGGCTCGAGATCGCCCGTCGATCGTCCCCACGCCGACAACCAGACCAGGTGCGAGAGGACCCCGGTGCGTTCGGTCGCCATCATCTCGGGAGCAAGGGCGACCCGGTCGGTCTCGCGGCACTTCCCGCGCGGCCCGAATTCCGCCGCACCGCGCGAGGCCGGCATCACCCAGACGCGCCTCGCGTCCTCGTCACTCCAGGTCCACGTCACCTTCGGCGTAATGTCGCTTCCATCCAGCTTCCACTTGTCCGGCACGACCGCGACCGTGATCCCGGCGGAATCGCGCACGAGGGGCCGCAGCAGGGAGCCGATCTCTTCCATCCGCTGCTGCTCCTGCCTCGCCTCGAACGCTCCCGCGACGACCCGATAGGCCGCCACGAACGCGAGTGCGGCGCACACGGCCTTGCGAAAGCGCGGCGCCGTCATCCGGTGCACGCCGAAGGCGACCGCCAACGCGGCAAATGGAAGGACTGGCAGCAGGTAGCGCGATTCGTACGGGTCGGCGCTCGTCAGCGACCGGTTGGCGAGTACCACCGGGAGAATCCCCGCGGCGACCGCGAGGAACAGGCCGAGCCGTTGCCTGCCGCCCAAAGGCCCGCGCGCGTCGGGGTCCGACCGGCGAAACACGAGCGCGATGGCAACGATCGCAAGAACTCCGACCAGCGCCGCGACCAGCGTCGACCCGTCCGAGAAGCTGAGCCGGATCGCTCCGGCGGCCGTCGCCCAGGCGCCCACGAAGCAACGCCAGAGGCCTTCGAGGAATCGGAGCACCGCCAGGTGCGGGTGGCCCAGCAGTATGCCGATCTGCGCCGAGGGGGACTGCTTGGCGCGAACGCTCAAATCCGCCTGCGCCCGAAAGATGGCGTAGCCGCCGGCGGTCCCGAAGAAGAGCGCCGCGCAGGCGCGGTACCTGCGGCACGCCGCCAGGAACGCGAGGCACGCCGCACCGGCAGCGATGCCGTACTCGCTCAGCACCACCGACAGGGCGACGAGCCCGGCCGCGCCGAAGAGCCTCGAGCGGTCGCCCTGTCCATCTTCCTTCAGGCACACCAGCAAGGCGGCCATGCAGAGAGAGACCGGGATGTTTGCGGGCAGCACCGTGGTCGCCGTCGTGTACTGGGTCGTGACGAGGATCGGCGACAGAACGAGCAGCGCCGCAAGGACGGCAAGCTCGGGCACGGCGGGCTGGAGGCGCCGCGAGAGGCGAGAGGTCTGCCAAGCGAGGAGCCCCCAGCAGACCGTGGCCATCGCGACGTAAGGGCCGCGCTCAAGTCCGAACGCCTCTGCGGACCACTTCAGCAGGAGGCCGAAGAGCGGGCGGTGGGGATGCTGCGCCTCGAGCGCGCCCACTCCGGCCTCCCTCAGAAAGAGGACCAGGTAGGCATCGTCGAAAACGGGGAACCCGGCCCAGGCGCCGAAGGCCAGGGCGCCCAGGGCCGCTCCAAAGAGAAGGACGACCGCCCAAAACGCGCGCGTCGAGGGTCGAGGCGTAGCGGTCTCAGAGGCTTGCGGATACTTGGAGATGGAAGAGGCTACCCCCGGGGCACAGACGTGTCAAACCGAACACGACAGCGTGGCCGCCGGCCCTGTAATATTGGCGCTTCCCAAGGTCCCACGTCGGCATTAGAAACAAATGACAGACTCTCAAACTTCATTGGAAGGACTGCGTAAGCCGGCGCCGGCTCTGATCCTCGGAAAGGGCATCACCGCCCTCGCCTCCATGCGCTGCCTGGGCAGGCGCGGCATCCCGCTGTACGCGGCCGGCACAACCGACGAACTCCTCAAGCGTTCGCGGTGGTATCGCCCGCTGCCGGGCAAGCTCGGCACCGAGATCCCCAACGGCGACCTCGACGCGCGGCTCGCCTCGCTCGACATCGAGCGCATGGTTCTGCTGCCGACGTCCGATCGGTGGGCGACGGCCGTCAGTCGCCTGCGACCCGAGCTGACCAGCCGCTTTCCGAGCAGTGTCGCGCCTCCCGAGATCCTCCACCGCCTGGTCGACAAGGGCGCGTTCGCTCAAACGCTGATCGCTCTCGACGTGCCCCATCCGCGGACGAGTATCCTGCGCGAACCGGGCGCCCTCCGCTCGCTCTCCCCCGAACTCCTGCGCGACTCCTTTCTCAAACCCACAAAGTCCGGGCCTTTCGCCGGAGCGTACGGCGTCAAGGCGATCCGCTTCGACGACCTGGAAGACGCCGTGCGTCTCTATGACGACGCGACCGGAAAAGGCTTCGAGATGTTGCTGCAGGAATACATTCCCGGGCCGGCAAACCGCCACTGTTTCGTCGAGGGCTACATCGATCGCGGCGGGCGCCTCTGCGGGATGCTCGCCCGGAGGCGCATCCGGATGTACCCGGCGGATTTCGGCAACAGCACCGCCACGGAAACGATCCCCCTGTCCGACGTCGCTAGCGCCGCGGAGAGTCTCGACCGGCTGCTCCGCGGAATCGACTACCGCGGCGTGTTCAGCGCCGAGTTCAAGCACGACGAACGCGATGGCGTGTTCAAGATCCTGGAAGTCAACGCGCGCCCGTGGTGGTTCGTCGGCTTTGCGGCATCCTGCGGCCTCGACGTGTGCAACATGGCCTATCGCGATTCGCTCGGCGAGCGTGTCGAGCCCGTCGCGAAGTACGCCGTCGGGCGCCGCTGCATCGCTCCCCGGCTCGATTTCCAGGCCGGCCTCGCCGACTGGAAGGCGGGGCGCGGCGGCCCCTGGCCGTTTTTCCGTTCCTGGATCGGGGCCAAGCAGCTCGTCTGGTCCGCAAGCGATCCCCGACCGAGCCTCGGGCAGATCCGGGTCTGGATCCGAACCCGGCTCAGGCGCAAACTGGGGTGGTGAAGCCGGGAGTCGTCGCGCGCGTTCTGACGGAGACGGAGTTTCCGGAATGGAATGACCTCGTGGCACGG
>JANMBR010000057.1:0-6353 GCA_031360505.1 Acidobacteriota bacterium | reverse complement strand
CGAGATGCCGGTCTACCAGATGTGGACCGTGCTCGAGCCGCGGATCGAGTCCTGCCGCCGCGAGCTCGCGGCCGAGTTCGGCTGCGACCCCGAGGAAATGGCGATCACGCGCAACGCCTCCGAGTCGCTCGAGAACCTGATCTTCGGGATCGACCTGAAGCCCGGCGACGAGGTCATCCAGACCACGCAGAACTACCCCCGCATGATCACCTCGTGGGCGCAGCGCGCGCGCCGCGAGGGAATCGTCGTCCAGCAGGTCAGCTTCCCGGTTCCCCCCTCATCGCCGGCCGTCGTCGTGGACGCCTTCCGAAAGGCCATCACGCCGCGCACCCGCGTCATGGAAGTCACGCACATCACGAACCTCACGGGCCAGATCCTGCCGGTGCGCGACATCGTGCGGCTCGGACGCGAGCACGGCATCGAGGTGTTCGTGGACGGCGCCCACGCTTTCGCGCAATTCCCGTTCAAGCGCGACGACCTCGAGTGCGACTACTACGCGACGAGCTTGCACAAGTGGCTCTTCGCCCCGATCGGCACGGGTTTCCTCTACGTCCGCAAAAATAAGCAGAAGGCGATCTGGCCGCTGATGGCTGCGCCGCCCGAGATGGACGAGAACATCCGCAAGTACGAGGAGATCGGCACCCACCCGGCCGCGAACCACAACGCCATCGCCGCGGCGATCACCTTCAACCGCGGCATTGGCGCCGACCGCAAGGCCGCCCGCCTGCGTTACCTGCGCGACCGCTGGGCTCTGCGCCTGGCCTCCGCGGACCCGAGGTTCAAGATCCTGACGCCCCTGAACGACACCGAGTCGTGCGGAATTGCGCTCATCCACGTGGACGGACTCGACACCACCAGGCTTCAGACGTACCTGTGGGACAAACACCGCATCATGACGACCCCGATCATCCACGCCGAGTTCAACGGACTGCGGATCACGCCGAGCGTCTACACGACGCTCGCCGAGGTCGACACCTTCTCGGACCGGATGGAGAAGACGTTGAAGGCGGGCCTGCCGGCCTGACGCCCCGCTCACCCTGACCCTCTGCCCCCTCGCTCCGGCGGGAACCTTCCTCGCATCCCGGTGTCCCTTCCTTCCGGAGGGACACCATGACACGTTCGTTCAAAGTCAGTCTGCTACTGCCCTGCGCCTTCGCTGCCGCGGCCGCACTGCGCGCCCACGAAGGCGCCGGATTCACAGTCTCGGTCCTGGTGGACGGTAGGCCCGTCCCCGAATACGCCGGCCGTGGGCGCATCTACATCGAGGCGCTCAAGGGCAGAGAATTCACGATCCGGCTCACAAACCCGACCTCCGAGCGCGTGGCCGTGGCGCTCTCCGTGGACGGCCGCAACGTGATCGACGCCAAGCGCACCTCCGACCTCGCGGCGACCAAGTGGATCCTCGCCCCGGCCCAGACCGCCGACATTCCGGGCTGGCAGATCTCCGGCGAAACGGCGCGGAAGTTCTTCTTCACGGAAACAGCAAGCTCGTACGCGAAGTGGCTCGGCGATACCACCAACGTCGGCACGATCGAGGCTGTCTACTTCCGGGAGAAGCGGCGCGATCCGGCGATCGCCTCGAAGGACGAGGCGGCCGGCAGGCTGCGGCGCGTCGAATCCGCCCAGGCCGAGGCCGAGCGCGGCGCCAACTCTTCGGCCCCGAGCCCCAGGTCAAAAGCTGCGGCCAGAGAAGCCGACACCTACGCGGCCACGGGCATCGGTGACAAAACCGACTTTCACGTGCAGTGGGCGGCGTTTGACGAGGACCCGACCCCCGCGGCTCGCATCGCGATCCGCTACGAGTTCCGGCCCCAACTGGTCCGCCTCGGCCTCATCCCGCGCGAGGACGAGCTCTTCGCTCGGGACGGCGCCCGCGGATTCGAGCACGCATACGCACCCGACCCGTACGGTCACCGCTGAGGCGGCTCGGATCCGCCGTAGAATCGCGCTTGCGCCCTCGGCGCGGCGCGATTCGCCCTTGACGGAACCGGAGAGGACCGACGAAGAGCTTCTCGCCTCCGCTCGCGGGGGCGACGACGAGGCTTTCGGCGCGTTCGTGCGACGGCACACCGCGACGGTTCACCGGTGGATGGCGCGTGCGGTCGGAGAGAGCGACGCCGACGATATGACACAGGACGTTTTCGTGAAGGCCTATCGCGGGCTCGGCCGCTTCCGCGGCGACGCGCCTCCGCGCGCCTGGCTCGCGGCGATCTCTCACAACGCCGTCAAGAACCGCTATCGAGCGCGCAGCCGCTTTCGAAGGGTCTTTGCCGGAAGCACCGACGCCGTGCCAGAGCTCGAAGCCGAATCGCCCGGTGCCGGCCCGGAGGAGGAGGCGCGCACGGGCGAATCCCGGCGTGTCGTCACGGAAGCGCTCAAGCGCCTGCCCCCCGAATTCCGCATGCCCGTGGTCCTGCGCGACATCGAAGAATGGAGCTATGACGAGATTGCCGTCTCCCTTTCGCTGCCCATCGGCACCGTCAAGTCGCGCATCGCGCGCGGCCGCGGGCAGCTGAAGGACATCCTCACTCCAATGCTCTCGGGAAGGTTCCGATGAACGACCTCCACCCCGCCCGGTCCAGCGAGTTCCTGTCCCGGCTCCACGACGGTGAGCTCGCCGCAGCGCAAGTGAACGCCTTCGACTCTCACCGCGCGGCGTGCGTGGAGTGCCGCGAGGCCGCGCTCGCCTTCTCGCAGAGCCTGGCCGCGTTCCGGTCGGCGGAGCCGGCGCCCGCAGCGGCGGACCTCTCCGCCCGAATCCTCCGCAAGATCCGCGCGCAGTCACCTTCGCGCCGGCCGTTCGGCGTCATGTTCGGGATCGACATCCGGTGGGCCGGCATCTTCGTCGCGGCCCTGCTCGTGATTCTGATTTCCGCGCCGGCGCTCCTGCGCCGCCCGGAGGCGCCGGTGGTGCCGGCGATGCCTCCTTCCATCTCCGCCCGGATCGTGGATGCCGGCCCGGCGAAGGAGCCCGACCGCGCGCCGCAGACGCGCGCGGACGCTCGCCCGCCGGCGGCAGCACCGATCGCTCCGGCTCCGCAAGCCGCCAAGGATGAGGCGGCGGCCGCGCCGCTCAAGGCTCTCGCCGAGGTCGTCGCCGAATCACCTGCCGAGAACGAGAAGGCCCGCCCGTCGGGCGCCGCGGCGCCGCGCGCGAAAGCGGCCGCGCCGGTCCTGCGGAGGGAGGTGACGGCCGCGGATCCCGCGGGAGGCGAGGCCGGCGCCGCCAACGCAATCGACCCCGTCGTCCCGGCGCCGCCTCGCCTTTCCGTGCGCGCCCTCGATGGCCAGGGCGCAGCGCCCGCGCTGATCTCCCATCTTCCCGATGAACGCTTTGCGCCGCTGCGCGGATCCGAGTTCGTGGTCGTGGTCGAGACCCAGGGGCGCGTGCGGGACGTGCTGCCCTCGGCGAACGACGGGTTCCTCGCCAGGCGCGAGCCCTCCACGGCGCAGGCGGCCCCGGCCGGCGCGATGGACGCTCTCCGGGCGCTGCGCTTTGCGCCCGGGGACCGGCCTCGGCGCCTGCTCATTCGGATTGAATGAGAGGATCCCAGTCGTGAGCCGGGTGGACGCGCTCCTCGCCGACTACGCTCAGGCGCATCGAACGCGCGGCAACATCCTGTGCCACGCCTGACGGAAAGTCCTCGGCCGCCCTTACGCCTGCCTCAAGTCCCGATGCGCTTGCCGCCCCACGCGCGCCACGATCTCCGGGATCGCGGCGATGTCCTCGGCCGTCGTGCGAAAGTTGACGACGCACGAGCGCAGAAGGAAGCGCCCGCGGACGACCGCGTTCGAGAGGTACACCTCTCCGCCGCGCTGGAGCCGCGTGAGGATTTCGGTGTTGAGGCGGTCGAGGTACTCCTCGTCCCGCGACGGATCCCCGGCGAGTTCGGCAGGCACGTATCGAAACGTCGTGACGGACAGCCCGAGCGTGAACGCCTCGAGCTCGGGATGCCGTTCGGCTTGCGCGTAGAGAGCGCGCGCCAGCGCCATGTCTTCGGAGATCATCCGCCGGTACCCGCTCTGCCCCGCCTGCCGCAGGCCGAGCCACACCTTCAGGGCCCGGAACCCCCGCGAATTCTGCGGGCCGAACTGGTAGTAGTTGATCGCCTCGTCCTTCGTCTCCCCCTCCTCCCGGAGGTGGTAGTAGGTCGGGTGATACTCGAACGCGTCGCGGAGCAACTCGCGGTCGCGCACCAGGGCGCACCCGGCCTCGAGCGGCGCGTACAGCCACTTGTGCGGATCCACAGCGACCGAATCGGCCAGGGCGAGACCGCGCAGGTCCTCGGGCGCCCCGGGAACCACGGCCGCGAAACCGCCGTAGGCCCCGTCCACGTGAAACCAGAGATCTTCTTCCCGGCAGACCGCGGCAATCCGGGGCAGCGGATCCACCGCGCCGGTGCTGACGGTTCCGGCCGTAGCGGCGACGAGCATCGGCAGCCAACCGGACGCGCGGTCCTCGCGGACCTGCCGGCGCAAGGCGTCGACGTCCATTCTCTGGGCGTCGTCGGTGGGAACCCATCGGATCGCGCCGGTCCCGAGGCCGAAGAGATCCGCCGCCTTGTGGACCCACGTGTGCGTCTCTGCCGAGGTGTAGACCGCCAGACGCCCGCCTTCACGCCGCGCCGCTCCCTCCACGCGCACGTCCCATGACGCCTTGGCCCGGCGCGCCGCGAGAAAGCCGACGAAGTTCGCCATGTTGCCGCCGCTCGTCAGAAGGCCGCCGCAGTCGGTCGGGAACCCGAGCATCCCCGCGATCCAGCGCACCGCCTGCGCCTCGATCTCCGTCGCGATCGGGGACAAGTCCCAGGCGCCCACGTTCGGATTGACGATCGCCGCCATCAGATCCGCGAGCGCCCCGATCGGCGAAGGTGACGAGATCACGTACGCGAGAAAGCGCGGATGCCCCGAGAGGGTCGAGTGGTCGAGGATGAGCTTTGCCGCCTCCTCGAGCAGCGGTCCCGCGGCCGTGCCGAGCTCCGGCGGCCCCCCGCTCGCGAGCAAAGCCCGGACCTGCTCGGGCTCGAGGCCGGGTGCCACCGGGCGGGACGACTGCGTCGCGAGGAAGTCCGCGAGACGGTCCACGAGGGTGTGGCCGACAGAACGAAACTCCTCGGCCGTCATCTCGAGCGGCGCCTGCCGGCCCGCCCGCGCCGGGCCAGAGTCCTTCATTGCGCCCCGCTCAACAAAACGTCGTCATCACGGCATCGGGGTGATCCAGCCGATAGCCATCTCCCGCCGGATCCGGATCGATCTCGAGCACCGCGCCCTTGAGTTTCTGGAACGCGTGGGCGTCCATGACGACCGGGATCCCCGCCGCTTCGAATCGGTGGCCCTCATCCGGAGCGTTTTCCTCGACCGAGATCCGGAACCCGGTGCCACCGCAGCCGAGCATGTGGCGAATGGACAGCACCGCGCGGGAGAAGTCCGCCTCGGCCTTGAGCCGCCGGGCAGCGTCGGGCGTGATCGTCAGGGGCGCGTCGTCGGCCATAAGATCTCCATTCTATGAAGAAGACCTCTCGAGCGCGCCGATTTCGTCCGGTCACCGCCCTTTCGATCGCGACCTCCGACTCGGGCGGGGGGGCCGGGATCCAGGCGGACCTGCTGACGTTCGCCGCTCACCGCGTCCACGGAACGACCGCGCTTGCCGCGGGAACGGCCCAGAACAGCCTCGGGGTCTTTGGCGTCGAGACCTTCTCGGCCGGGTTCCTGGGCAGGCAGATCGACGCCGTCTTCGACGACTTCCGTCCCCGCGCCGTCAAGATCGGCATGCTCTTCGACGCGCCGCGCATTCGGGCCGTCGCCACGGCGCTGAAGCGCCATCGCGCGAAGAACGTGGTCCTCGATCCGGTCATGGTGTCGAAGTCCGGAGCGCGGCTGCTCTCGAAGGCGGCGCTCGTCAGCCTGCGCGTAAGCCTGCTGCCGCTCTGCGACCTCGTGACGCCCAATCTTCCGGAAGCCGAAACCCTGGCCGGAATCCGAATTCGCAGCCCGGCCGATCGCCGCCTCGCGGCCGGACTGATCGCGGAGCTCGGGCCCCGCGCGGTCCTCATCAAGGGCGGACACGCCCGAGGGGGTGCCGTGCGCGATCTCTTCTTCGACGGACGCTTCTTCACCGAGTTCGTCGCGCCGCGGATCCGCACGCGCGCCACGCACGGAACCGGCTGCACCCTGTCGGCCGCCATTGCCGCCAACCTCGCGCTCGGCCTCGCGCTCGAGGAGGCGATCCTGCGGAGCATCCAGTATCTCCGCGCAGGCCTCGCCCGCGGACGGTTCCCCGGAAAGGGGTGGGGCGTTCCGGATCACTTTCCGGACTCCGGCCCTACTTGATGTAGTACCCCGACACCCGCCAG
>JANMBR010000036.1:0-9678 GCA_031360505.1 Acidobacteriota bacterium | reverse complement strand
GACGGCGGTCGGCGCGGTCCTGGCGGCCCGCATCGTCACGAACGCGCCGCCTCCGTCCGGACCGGGGGGCGGCCCTTGCGGCCGCCCGCAAAGTTACGGTGCTGCAGAGGCGGGCGGGGCAAGCCCCGCCCCTACGGCCCAAACGGGTGATCCAGACTAGCGGAGGCGGATGACCCCGACGCCCCCCTCGATCTCGATCGTCGTCCCGAAGGGCTGCGAGATGCGCTGGAGGCGCTCCAGGATCGAGCGGGCCATGGCGGGGGATGCGAGACGGGGGGTTCCGCTCTTCGTCAGGGGTCGACCGTAGCCGAGGTCCACGGGGTGGAGGCGCACCTCGGCGACCTTGCCGCCCTGCCACCGGCAGACGGCCACGACGGTCTGGAAGACGCGCTCGTCGTCGAAACCCGCCGCGTTAATCACCGCGTTCAGGTCGGCGTCCGTCGGCTTTGCATTCGGGCCGTACGCCTTCGTGAGGACGTCGCGATGGTCCTCGTGGAGGTCGGCGGGCAGCGGTTCCTGCATGTCGCTCCAGAAGAAGTTCGCGAGGCTGTAGAAGATCGGTCGGCCTTTGTAGATCTCGATCGGCATGAGACGGTGCTCGCCCGTGCCGATGAAGACGCCGGCTCCCGCGTCGATCGCGGCATGCGCCAGCAGCGGCAGGAAGTCTCCCGGCTCCTCGCAGCCGAGCCCAGTGTCGTGGGAGTGGATCGTCGCGACGAGCAGGTCGGAGTGCTGCTTGCCGAGGCGCACGCTGCGCAGAATCTCTTCGAGGTCGATCGGGTTCATGTCGTACCGGACGCCGGACGCGGCACCTGCGCGAAAGCTCGTGCCGAGGACCGTCAACTCCTCGGAGGCCTTCGCGTCGGCCTGCTTGCGGCGCTCGGTCTCGGAGGCCGGCATCTCGCAGGATTTGCCGGGGGCCTCGAGCGCGTCCTTGACGGCGCGCAACTGGCGCAGCGTCTCGGGCGTAACGATGAAGGTCTTCGTCGTGCGCAGCGCGTTGATGCCGGGACGCCCCGGAGCGCGCCCCTGCGGCGGCAGCGCTTCGGCGTAGTCCCGGTATGTCGAGGCCATCGAGACGAGGCCGATCCGCGCGGCGGGCCCTTCGAGGTACCGGGCCGCGCGGGCGTCGCCGCGGTTCTCACCGATCCCGGCATAGACGATGCCGGCCTCATCCAGCCAGCGGCTGGTCTCGCGCATCCCCTCGATTCCGTAGTCCATCGCGTGGTTGTTGGCCCTCGAGACGAGATCGAAACCGAGGGCGCGCAGGTCCTTCGCGACTTCGGGTAGTGCGACGAGCGGCCAGTCATCGCGGCCCGGGTACGACTGTCCTGCAAAGCGCCCCACGTCGATCGCCGTCGTCTCGAAATTACCGAAAGTCGCGTCGGCATCGCGGAGCACCTTCACGATGGCGGCAAAGTCCGGATCAGCGGGCAGCGTCTGCGCGAGCGGGTGGGTCGTGATCAGGTCGCCGACGGCCGCGAGCGTGAATCCGTCCGGGACGCGGGTCTCGAGCTCGCGCGCGGGCGGGCGCCGTGGGTCGAAGGGCGAAGGCGTGGGCGACGCAGATCTCTGCGACGGGGCGGACTGTCCGGAGAGGTCGGACGCCACGAGGGCGAGAGCGAGGGCCGCTACGATGATCGCAAGGCTGTCCGTCCGGCTTCGTGCCTGCATGCTGCTCTCCTGCTTCCGGTTGCGCGGGATCGTATCGCGCCGGTGTCGGCCGTCGTTTTGTTAGACTTACCGGCCTCTCGGGAGGGTGAGTGGCAATCTTCGGGAAAACAGACAGCGTGCCGGAGCCTTCTGCGGGTCAGGAGCGCACCGGAGCCGCATCGCCCTCGCCGGCCACAGTGATCGGCGCCAAGGCTCGCGTCGTCGGCGAGATCACCGGGGACGAGGACGTCCTGATCCACGGCCGGTTCGAGGGCAACATCAAAGTCAATCGCAGGGTGACCGTCGCGGCCTCGGGCGAGGTCAAAGGCGACATCCATGGCCGGTCGGTCGTGGTGAGCGGGCGGGTGCACGGGCAGATCCGCGCCGACGAGCGCGCGGAACTCGCCGCTTCCGCCTTCGTGCAGGGAAACGTCAACGCTCCCAAGGTCGTGATTGCCGAGGGAGCTCAACTCCAGGGCAACGTGGCAATGTCCGCGGTGGACGCGCCCGAGGACCCTGTCCAGAAGAAAGTGGAGGAGCACTGATGGCGACGGAGATCGCGGTCGAAACGCAGCATAATTTTATCGGCGGAAAGTGGATCCCGGCGGCCTCGGGCGCGACGTTCGAAGACCGCAACCCCGCCGACAACGACGACCTCGTCGGCCTCTTCCCGAAGAGCGACCACCGGGACGTGGAAGCCGCCGTCGCGGCGGCGAAGAAGGCCTACCCCGGCTGGAAGAACACGCCGGCGCCCCGTCGCGCCGAGGTTCTCTACGCCGCCGGCGAGATTTTGAAGCGCGACAAGGAAAGGCTCGCGCGCCTGATGACGCGCGAAATGGGCAAGGTCCTCGCGGAGACGCGCGGCGACGTCCAGGAAGCGATCGACATGGCGTTCCTCGCCGCGGGCGAGGGGCGGAGGCTCTTCGGTTTCACGACTCCGTCGGAGCTGCCGAACAAGTGGGCGATGTGCGTGCGCCAGCCGGTCGGAGTCTGCGCCCTCGTGACGCCGTGGAACTTCCCGATGGCGATCCCGGCGTGGAAGTCGATGGCCGCGCTGATCGCCGGTAACACGATCGTCATCAAGCCGGCCACGGACACCCCGGCATCGGTCGTTGCGCTGGCCCGCGTGTTCGAGGAAGCGGGGCTTCCGGCCGGCGTCTTCAACGTGGTCATGGGCTCGGGCGGGGAGGTCGGCGATCCGCTCATCCAGCACCCCGACGTGAAGGTCGTATCGTACACGGGCTCGACCGAGGTCGGGCGCAGCATCTCGAGGGCCTGCGCGCCGACATTCAAGCGCCTGCACCTCGAGATGGGCGGCAAGAACGCAATCCTCGTCATGGACGACGCGGACGTGGACCTGGCCGTCGACGGCGCCGTGTGGGGAGCGTTCGGCACGACGGGCCAGCGGTGCACGGCCTCGTCGCGGCTGCTCGTCCACAAGGCCGTCTACGACACGTTCCTCGAAAAGCTCGTCGGCCGCGTCAGGGCCCTGCGGGTCGGCAACGGCCTCGACGACAAGGTCGACATGGGGCCGTGCGTCTCCGCGAAGCAGCGCGAGACGGTGGCGAAGTACGTCGAGATCGGCAAGGCCGAGGGGGCGAGGCTCGTCACGGGCGGCGAGAAGCTGACCTCGGGCGCCCTCGGCAAGGGATGGTTCCACGCTCCGACGGTCTTTGCCGATGCGAACGCGAAGATGCGCGTCGCCGCGGAGGAAATCTTCGGGCCTGTGACGACGGTCGTGCCGATTTCCTCGCTCGAAGAGGGGATCCAGGTGGCGAACTCGGTGGCGTATGGCCTGTCGGGCTCGATCTACACACAGGACGTCAACAAGGCCTTCATCGCGATGCGCGAGTTCGAGACCGGGATCTTCTACGTGAATTCCTCGACGATCGGCGCCGAGGTGCACCTGCCGTTCGGCGGCATCAAGGACACGGGCAACGGCCACCGCGAGGCGGGCATCGCCGGTCTCGATGTGTTCACAGAATGGAAGTCGATCTACGTGGATTTCTCGGGCAAGCTGCAGAAGGCGCAGATCGATACCCATTGAGAGGATTCGCGGCTGTGGATCGAGAGGAGAGCGGATGATCGTCGGGCTGCCGAAGGAAATCAAAGACAACGAGAACCGGGTCGGGCTCGTGCCGGCGGGCGTGAAAGCGCTGACGTCGGCCGGGCACGAGGTCTACGTCGAGCATGACGCCGGCGAGGGGTCGGGCATTCCGGACGAGCAGTACGTGGCGGCCGGTGCGAAAATCCTGGCGACGGCCGACGAGGTCTTCGGCAAGGCCGGGATGATCGTCAAGGTGAAGGAGCCGGTCGGGCCCGAGTACCAGCGGCTGCGCGAGGGCCAGATCCTCTACACGTACCTCCATCTCGCGCCGGCGAAGGCGCTGACCGACATGCTCCTCGAGCGCAAGGTCTCCGGCGTCGCTTACGAAACGATCACCGCCGCCAACGGCTCGCTGCCGCTGCTCACGCCGATGTCGGAAGTGGCCGGTCGGATGAGCGTGCACGTCGGCGCTTACTACCTGCAGAAGTCCAACGGCGGCCGCGGCATCCTGCTCTCGGGCGTTCCGGGCGTGCCGCCGGCCGAGGTCGTGATCATCGGCGGCGGAGTCGTCGGCACGAACGCGGCGAAGGTCGCCGCGGGCATGGGCGCCGACGTGACCATCCTCGACGTGACGCCGGACCGCATGCGGGAGCTCGACGACATCTTCCTCGGTCGCGTCAAGACGATCGCTTCGAACCCGATTACGCTCGAGGAAGGCTGCCGCAGGGCGGACCTCCTGATCGGTGCCGTGCTCATCCCCGGCGCCGCGGCGCCAAAGCTCGTGTCGCGGCACCTCATCTCGCAGATGAAGAAGGGCTCGGTCGCCGTGGACGTAGCTGTCGACCAGGGCGGCTGCTTCGAGACGACGAGGGCGACGACCCACTCCGACCCCGTCTACACGGTCGACGGCGTGATCCATTACTGCGTGGCCAACATGCCGGGAGCCGTGGCGCGCACGTCGACCTTCGCTCTCACCAACTCGACGCTGCGCTACGCGCTCCAGCTCGCCGGAAAGGGCCTGAAGAAGGCGGTCGCGGACGACGCGCATCTGGCCGAAGGCGTCAACACTTACGGCGGCAAGCTGACGTACCGTGCGGTCGCGGAGGCGCAGGGCCGGACGTACACGCCGCTCAAAGAGGCACTCGGCTAGCGCGGCTTGCGGGCCCCTGCCGGGAAAGTAGCCGCGGCCCGGAACCTCCCCGGTCCCCCTGCGTATTGGGGAAAGAGGGGGATCCTATGAACTGTCGTGCATACCGAGGGCTCGCTTTGGGTGCTGGCCTGCTCCTGGCCGCGCTGCCGGCCCTGGCCGAGACCCGGATCGAGAAGAACCTGACGCTTTCGCCGGGGGGCGCGTTCCGCCTGGAGACCGACATGGGATCGGTCACCGTGACCGCGAGCCCGGACGCCGGCGCGCAGATCGTGATCACCTCGAAGAGGAAGGAGCTCGAAGACATCCTCACGTTCCGCTTCGAGGAGGGGGCGGCGTCTGCGAGCGTCGTGGCCAAGAAGAAGCACCTCACGTCGTCCTGGTTCTCGAGCAACGGGGGATCGGTGCACTACGAGATCCGGGTTCCCGCAGAGACGCGGCTGTCGATCAACACGTCGGGCGGAAGCATCAAGGTCTCCGGGATGCGCATGGCGGCCAAGCTCGATACCTCGGGCGGCAGCATCACTGTGAGCGACCTCGACGGCGACCTCGATGGCGACACCTCGGGCGGGTCGATCGACCTCAAGGACATCAAGGGCCGGGTGCGCGTCGAAACGTCGGGCGGCGGCATCGAGGCCGCTTCGATCGACGGGCCTGTTCACGCCCAGTCTTCGGGCGGGTCGATCGAGCTCCAGAAGGTGACCGGCGACATTGACGCCGATACCTCGGGCGGCAGTATTCGTATTGTGGACGCGGGCGGCCGGGTCCAGGCGGACACCTCGGGCGGGGGGATCGCGGCTTCGTTCGCGAAGGGCAATTCCCGCGGCGGCTCCCTCGACACGTCGGGCGGCGGCATCGAAGTCTCCATCGACTCCGCGGCAGACCTCGCGATCGACGCTTCCGGCAGCTCGGTCAAGACGGAGCTGCCGATCCAGGTCCGCGGCGAGATCTCCCGCGGCAGCCTTCAGGGCACGATGGGAAAGGGCGGCAACACGCTGCGCCTCCACACGAACGGGGGATCGGTCAGGATCCAGGGGCTGTAGGAGGGGCCGGTAGAATGCCGGCGTGAGCGATCCTGTTGCGATCGTCGGCGCAGGTCCAACCGGAATCGCCTGCGCGGTCGAGCTGGGCATCAAGGGAATTGCCGCGGTCTGCTACGACCGCGGTGGCATCCTCGATTCGATCCAACACTTTCCGGAGGAGATGCGCTGGTTTTCGACGCGCGATCTCCTGGACATCGCGGGCGTTCCCTTTGCGGCGCCGGAGGCGCATCCGACCCGCCTGGAGACGCTCGCGTACTACCGCGGCGTGGCAGAGCGGTTCGGCGTCCGGGTGATGGCTCAAACCGCGATCGAGCGGGTGACGCCGCGCCCGGGCGGAGGCCTCGTGGTTGAGGCGACCGGGCGCTGCGGGGCGCAACGATTCGAGGCTTTGGCCGCGGTCTTCGCCACCGGCTTTTTCGGCAACCCCCGGCGGCTCGAGGTCCGCGGCGCCGATCTGCCGCACGTCCAGTCGCGGTACGTGTCGGGCTATCCGTTCCATGGCTGCGACGTCGTCGTCGTGGGTGGAAAGAACTCGGCGGCGGAGGCCGCACTCGATCTCTATCGCCACGGCGCGCGGGTCACGCTGGTGCATCGCGGCGAGGGGCTTTCGGAGCGGGTCAAATATTGGATCAGGCCCGACCTCGAGAATCGCATCGCGGCGGGCGCGATCCGGGCGCTCTTCGGCTCGAGCGTTCTCGAGATCCTGCCCGAGCTCGTGCGGGTCGCGACCCCGGGGGGCGAAGAAGCCGTCCCCGCCGACGCGGTCTTTCCGCTCATCGGGTATCAGCCGGACTTCGCGCTCTTCGAGCGCTGCGGAATCCGGCTCGAGGGCGACGCGCGCGTTCCGGCCCATGATCCGGGGACCCTGGAGTCCAACGTCCCGGACCTCTACCTGGCGGGCGCGATCCTGGGCGGCCGGGAGATCGGCCGGATCTTCATCGAGAACAGCCGCCACCACGCCGAGCTCATTGCCTCCGCCTTAGGCCGACGAGTGTCCGCTCCCTCTCCCGGCGGTAGGGGGTGAGGAGTCCCCGCTAGTGCTGCGACAGAACCCGTACGCTTCGGTTGCCGTAAGGGGCGGCCCTTGCGGCCGCCCGGAAATGTCACGGTGTCGCGGAGGCGGGCGGGGGCAAGCCCCGCCCTACGGCCCAAACGTGTGATCAAGCCTTCGGTTACGGAACACTAGCTGCAACCAACGGCCCTCCCGCCGTGTTTCAGGACCAGGTGGAGGGCATGATGATCAGTCGATGCGCCCCGAGCACGGGGCAGGTTCCGAGGCCACCGGGAGGAGCGTCCGGCTTCCGGTTGGTGCTGGGGCAGCCGGAGCAGGCGAAAGGTGAGGCGTTGGTCGCGACACAGGACGAGGCGCTTCGCAATGGACTGGCGCAGGACCTCGACGGGTCCTTCGAGCAGCTCGTAACGACCTACCAGGACCGCCTCTTCTCGTTTGCCCTGCGCCTGACCGGAAGCCGCGAGGACGCGGAGGAGGTCGCGCAGGACGCCTTCGTGCGGGCCTACCGCGCGCTCGGCAGCTATCCGGCCGAACGCATCCGCGCGATGGCGCTGCGCGCGTGGCTCTACCAGATCACTTTGAACGTCGCTCGCAACCGGTTCCGAGGCAAGAAGCTCAAGGTCGTCTCGCTCGACCATCCGCTGCCGGGCAGCGGCGACACGGCGTGGGAGGCGGCGGATGATGAAGCGCTGCGGCCCGACACGCGGTACGAAGTTTCGCGAGAGCGCGCCGACATCGCTTCGCTCGTGGCGGGATTGCCCGAGCGCTACCGCGCCCCGCTGATTCTGCGGTACGTCGAAGGCCTGCGCCTGGAGGAAGTGGCCCGCGTGCTCAAGCAGCCGGTGGGAACCGCGAAGTCGAATGTCCATCGTGGAGTCAATGCCCTGCGCGAAGCCCTCGTGGCATCGCGCCGGGAGGGGGTGAAAAAGTGAAGACGATGAAAGACGCTCTGACGGTGGCCCGCGCCCTGCGGGGATTGGCGATCGAGAAGGCTCCTGCGACGCTGCTCCCGGCCGTGATGCGGCGGGTGGGCCTGGCCGATTCCTACTGGCGGCTCGAGTCGCCGGTCGGCCCGGTGTTCATCGCGCACAGCAAGGCGGGTATCTCGATGGTGCGGCGGGCCAAGTCCGCGGCCGAGTTCGAGCGCGGGTTCCAAAAGCACTTTGGGCGGCAGATCCATGCCGAGAAGTCCGTGCCACCGGCCGCGGTCCGCGCGCTCGTCCGCAACGTCAAGGGGAAGGGTAAGGATCAGCGCGGGTTGCGTTTCGATCTGCGGGGGCTCTCGGAGTTCGAGCGGGCCGTCCTGCTGAAGGCGCTCGAGATTCCTCCTGGCGAGGTGCGGCCGTACAGCTGGATCGCCAGGGAGATCGGGCGACCGGGAGCCGTGCGCGCTGCGGGCTCGGCGCTGGCGAAGAACCCGGTTCCGCTGCTCATCCCGTGCCACCGGGTCGTGCGCAGCGACGGCCACATCGGCAACTACTCGCTCGGCGGGCCGCGCAACAAGCGCACGCTGCTCGAGGTCGAGGGCGCGCAGCCGGAGCTGCTCGAGCGCCTCGCCGCCTCCGGGGTCCGGTATCTCGGCAACGCGAAGGCGAAGCACTTCTGCTACCCGACCTGCGGCGGGATCGCAACCCTGGTGGTCTCGAACACCGTTCGGTTCCGCTCGGAGCAGGAGGCGGTCAAGGCGGGGTTCCACCCGTGCGGCGACTGCCGGCCGCCCGTGGCGCTGGCCTCCTGAGGGCGGCCCGCGCGACGCCGCGACCCTCCTCCTGCGTAGAAGGGGGGGAGGGTCTTCTCTGTCCTGCACTAAGCTTGCTCCGGAAAGCATGTACAACGAGTTCTACGGATTCCGCGAGGCGCCCTTCAACATCACTCCGGATCCGCGATTCCTCTTCTTCTCGGACAAGCACCGCGAGGCGTTCAACCACATCCTCTTCGGCATCCGCGAGCGCAAGGGGTTCATCCAGATTACGGGCGAGGTCGGCGCGGGAAAGACGACGGTGTGCCGCGCGATCCTCACGGAGCTCGGGGAGAACTGCAAGACGGCTCTGATCCTGAACCCGATGATCACGGCCACGCAGATGATGCGCACGATCCTGGTCGAGCTCGGTCTCGAGCCGCGCAAGCTCGACCGCAGCGCGTACCTCGAGATCTTGAACCGCTTTCTCCTCGAGCAGGCCGCGGCCGGCAACGACGTGGTCCTCCTGATCGACGAGGCGCAGGACCTCGAGCCCGAGCTGCTCGAGCAAGTGCGCCTGCTCTCGAACCTCGAGACCGATCAGCGCAAGCTGCTGCAGATCGTTCTCATCGGGCAGCCGGAGTTGCGCGAGAAACTCGACCAGCGGGGGTTGCGCCAGTTGCGCCAGCGGATCACCGTGCGATACCACCTGAAGCCGCTCAACCGCTTCGAAACCGAGCGGTACATCCACCACCGTCTGCGGGTCGCCGGCGCCGACGGGCGCCCGACATTTTCGCCGTGGGCGATCCGGAAAGTCCATCGCTACGCGCAGGGCGTGCCGCGCCTCATCAACGCCGTCTGCGACAAGGTCCTGCTCTACGGCTACGTCAACGGGACTTACGAGCTCAAGGCGCGCGCGGTGGGGCGGGCGATCCGGGAGCTGGAAGGGGAGGTCGCTTGAGCCTGATCGACGATGCGCTCAAGCGGGCGCAGGCCGCCGGCGAAGGCGAGACCGCAAGGCCGACGAACCGTCCGTGGATCCCCACTCCCTTGCCCGACCCGGGGATTGCCCGGCGCCGCGCGTTGGTCCGCTGGCTG
>JANMBR010000019.1:0-27420 GCA_031360505.1 Acidobacteriota bacterium | reverse complement strand
TCTGGAGCGGGGAGTTCTGGGGGGAATGAGCGCCGGGCGGGCGGGCGGGAAGGTCGCGGCAGTCATCGTGCACTACCGCACGCCCGGCGAGACGGCGATGGCCGCGGCTGCCGTCGCCCGGACCGCGCCGGAGGCCGAAGTTATCGTGGTGGACAACGCCTCGGGCGATCGAATCGGCGAAGAGCTCGCTCGCGAGGCGCCGGGAGCGCGGCTCGTCACGGAGAGTGCCAATCGCGGGTACGGTGCGGCCTGCAATCGCGGGTCCCGGCAGACCAGCCGGCCATACCTTCTGTTCCTCAATTCCGACGCCGTCGTCGGCCCCGGGGCGGTCGCGGCGCTCGCGGACGCCCTCGACCGCGACGCGGGGCTGGCCGCGGCGGGGCCGCGCCTCCGGAATCCGGACGGCTCGCTGCAGGGGTCCATCCGCCTGCTTCCGACTCCCTGGAGAATCTTCTGCGAGAGCTCGGGTCTCGCATTTCTCTCCGGCGGGCGCGCGCCGTTCGGGGGCCACGCGGCGACCCGCCAGGATCACGAGCGCGCGCGCGAGGTCGAAGCCCTCATGGGCGCGGCCCTGCTCACGCGGCGCGCCGCCTTCGAGCAGGTCGACGGCTTCGACGAGGAGTTCTTCCTCTACGCCGAGGAGACCGATCTCATGGCGCGCTGGCGGGAGTCGGGCTGGCGGCTCTTCTACGAGCCGGCGGCGCAAGTCGTGCACGCGGGCGGGAGATCCGGGGGCGATCGGCTCTTCGGCCAGTTGCACGCCTCGCTCGTGCGCTACACGCGCAAGCACCACGGCCGCGCGGCCTCGCTCTTTGCCGGCCTGGTCCTCGACGCGGGAGCCGTCGTGCGGTACGCGGCGGCGCTCGTGACGCCGGGCGAGCGCGGCCGCGCCCGGCGCCTGCGCTACCGCGCGGCCCTGTCGCGCCGCCGTCACCCATAATGCGGCCCCGATGAAGCCGCTGCTCTTCAGCGTCCTGCCGCGGCCGCCGCACCCGACGCGCGACGGCCTCGCGATCCGCAACTACCATCTCCTCGCGGCGCTGGCGGGGCACTTTCGCGTGCGGGCGTTCTCGCTGCTCGACCCCGAGCGCTCCTACGGCGGAGGCGAGCTTCCCCGCGGCGTGGACGTCGAGTGGATCTCCCAACCGCCCCGCCGCCTGCGCCGGGCGTTGGCGGCGGCCGCGAGTCTCGCCTCGACGCAGGCGTACTCGGAACGGCTCTATCGCTCGCGGCGCCTCTCGCGAAGCCTTGCGGCTGCGGTGGCTGCCGAGCGGCCGTCCTGGATCGTGGCGCACTCGTACCACGTGGGTGGGGCGGCGCTCGCGGCCGGGCCGCCGGTCTGGATCGATTTTCACAACCTGGATTCCGAGATCTGGCGGCGCACCGGCGAAGATCCGCAAGGGGGCGCCGCCGCCAGGTTTGCCCGTCTGCAGGCGCCGCGGGTCCGTCGCCTCGAGGCCGACCTGGCCAGGCGCGCGGCCGGCCTCTCGTGCGTGTCCCGGCGCGACGCGGGGGCGTTGTCGGGGCTCGGCGCCGCCGCGGAGGCGATGGTCGTGGCCAACGGAGTCGACCTGGCGCGCTATCGGATGCGGGCACAAGCGCCGGAGGACGAGGTCGTGTTTTTCGTCGGCGATCTGTCGTGGCCGCCCAACGCCGACGCGGTGCGCTGGCTGCGCGCGCGGGTGTGGCCGGAGTTGAAACGGGCGAGGCCTTCGGCGCGGGTCGAGATCCTGGGGCGCGAAGCGCCGATGGACCTGCTCGGGTTTGCCGCACAGGACTGGACGCTCTCCGGCGAAGGCGCCGACACTCGCCCGCACTGGGCCCGGGCCGCGGTCGCCGTCGTGCCGCTCGTCGCCGGAGGCGGTACGCGGCTGAAGATCCTCGAGGCGGCGGCCTCGGGCGTGCCCGTCGTATCCACGCCGATCGGCGCCGAGGGCCTCGAGTTCGTGCCCGAGAGCGAGATCCTGCTGCGCGAGGACGCGGCCGGATTCGCAGCGGCGGTGGCGGGGCTGCTCGCCGACCGCGCCGCCGCGCGCAAGCAGGCGATCGCCGCGCGCGCCCGGGTCGAGGCTCTGTACGACTGGGAGCGGATCGGCGAGGAGTTTGCGCGCGAGCTCGCGGACCGGACGGCGCGGGGCGCATGACGGTCGCGGCCGTGGTCCTCGCTCTGTGCGCGGCCGCGCTCTTTGCGTGGTCGTACCTCGTCTACCCGCCGCTCATCCGCGGACGGGCGGCCGGGCTCGCCCCGGCCCCGGTGCCGGCGCCGGGTGCGCCGCTCTCGGTCGAGGTCGTGCTGTCGGCGGCCGACGAGGAGTCGGTGATCGGCGCGCGCGTCGCCAACCTGGTTTCCCAGAACGGCGTCGCGGACTATTCGGTCGCGATCGGTTGCGACGGCTGCGGGGATCGGACGGCGGCTCTGGCGCGCGAGGCGGGCGGGGCGCGGGTGCGCGTCGTCGAGTTCGCGTCGCGGCGCGGAAAGGCCGCGGTCCTCAACGACCTGGTGCGCAACTCGACGGCCGACCTGCTGGTCTTCACCGACGCGAATACGCGGTTCGAGCCGGGGGCGGTCGCCTCCCTCGCGCGCGCGTTCGACGATCCCCGGGTCGGCGCGGTGTGCGGCCGGCTGATCTTCGAGCGGGCGCACGGCGCCCGGGAGACGCCCGAGTCGGACTTCTGGGACCGCGAGACGCGGATGAAGGAGTCCGAGGGCGCCCTCGGGATCTGCCTCGGCGCCAACGGCGCGATCTACGCGGCGCGGCGCGAGCTCGTCCTGCCGCTCGCGGAGGACACGACCTCGATGGACGACTTTCTGATCCCCGTGCGTGTGGCGCGGGCCGGACGCCGGATCGTCTTCGCGGGCGACGCGGTCGCGCGCGAGGATACGGCGAGGGACGTCGCCGCCGAGGTTTCGCGGCGCATTCGCATCGGCATTGGCGCAGGCCAGGTCTTGCGGCGCGAGCGTTGGCTGTACGACGCGGGCGCCCATCCGATGCTGACCATGGCGTTCCTGTCCCGCAAGGCCGCCCGTTGGCTCGCGCCCCTGCTGGGGCTTGCCGCCGCGGTGGCGGCGCTCTTTTCGCCGGCGCTCTGGCCCATCGGCGCGGCGGCGATTCTGCTCGCGCTCCTGCTGCTTGCCGCGGCGCGGTGGAAGCCCGGCCTGGGTGGCGCCGCGGGGAGGCTCTATTATTTCAGCGTGTTGAACGTCGCGCTCGCGCTCGGGGTGGCCGCGGGGCTCGCTGGCCACGCGCGCCCGGTCTGGGTGCGGACGGCGCGCTCCTGATGGCGCGCCGCCGCCCGTCGGCATTCCGCACGGTCGCGCTCGCGGGCGACCTCGCGATCGCGATTGCGGCCCTGTACGCCGGCTTCTTCCTGCGGACGCACTTCGCGATTCCCGGCACGCTCGGCCTGCTGCCGGCCGGCAGCGTGCGCTTCACGTTCTGGAACATCGTGATCGTGGCGGCCGTGCAGGCGATGGCGCTCTGGCTCTTCGGCCTGTACCGCGACCACGAGCGGTTCCGGGAGCCGCTCGCGCGCCTGCTGCTGCCGGCCCTGTTTCTCGAGCTCTTGACGCTCGCCTCGGTCTACTTCCTGGCGCAGCCGTACTCCTTTCCGCGCTCGGTCCTCGTGATCTACCTGCTCGTGAACGGCCTCGCGCTCTCGGTCTGGAGGACGGCGCTCGACCGCGTCTTCCCGCAGCCCCGGCGGCGCGCGGTGATCGTCGGCCCCGGCCGGGCCGCGACGCTCATCGCCGACACGATCCGGCGCCACCCCTGGACGGGCGTCGAGCTCGTGGGCCTGATCGGCGAGGGGGACGGGGGGCCGGCCGACGTGCCCGTTCTGGGCCCGGTCGAGGACCTCCTCGCGATCGTGGAAGCCCGGGAGATCGACGAAGTGATCCTGACGCCCGAGGCGGCCTGGTGGCGCGATGAGATCCCGGAACGCATTCCTCCGGCCTGGCGCGCGGATCTGCTCGTCTGGCCGTCGCCGTTCGAGACGATGATCGGGCGACTGCGCTTTCGCATCGTCGGCGACCTTCCGCTGCTCGAGGCGCGCGTGCGGCCGCTCGATGGCGCCGGAGGCTTTCTGAAGCGCGCTTTCGACGTCGTCGTTTCGGCGGCCGCGCTGCTCCTGCTGGCCCCGGGCCTCGCCCTGGCGGCCGTGCTCGTCGCGGGCACGTCGCCGGGAGGCGTCTTCTACCGTCAGACGCGCGTGGGCCGGGACGGAAAACGCTTCGAGCTCTGGAAGCTGCGCACGATGAAGAAGGGCGCCGAAATCGAAACGGGGGCCGTGCTCGCCGTGCCGGACGACCCGCGCGTCACGGTGATGGGCCGCGCCCTGCGCGGCGCGCGGATCGACGTGATCCCGCAGCTCTGGAACGTGCTGCGCGGCGACATGAGCCTCGTGGGCCCGAGGCCGGAGCGGCCGGAATTCGCCGAACGGTTTGCGAAGACGGTGTCCGGCTACGCGCTGCGTCAAGCGGCGCGCCCGGGCCTGACGGGTCTCGCGCAGGTGTCGGGCGAGTACTCGAGCGAGCCCGACATCAAGTTGCGCTACGATCTTGCGTACTTGAACAACTGGTCGCTGTTTCTCGATCTCGCGATCCTGCTGCGCACGCTGCCGGTTGTCCTGACGCGCCGTGGGATCTGACGCGCCGCGCGGCCGGAAGGTCGCCGTCGTCATGCCCGCCTACAACGCGGAGCGGACGCTCGCGCGGACTTACGCCGACGTGCCGCAGACGCACGTCGACGACATCATCCTCGTCGACGATTGCTCCCGCGACCGCACGGTCGAGATCGCGAAGGGCCTCGGCATCCATGTCGTCGTCCACCCGCGCAACCGGGGCTACGGGGGCAACCAGAAGACCTGCTACCGGACGGCCCTCGAGCGGGGCGCCGACGTGGTCATCATGGTCCACCCGGACCACCAGTACGACCCGACGGTCATCCCCCACCTGCTCGACGGCCTGTCGCGGGGCTACGACGCGGCGTTCGGCAGCCGGATGCTGGGCGGCCAGCCCATCCAGGGCGGCATGCCGAAATGGAAGTACCTCGGCAACATCCTTTTGACGGCGATCGAGAATGCGACGTTCCTGATCTACCTGACCGAGTACCACAGCGGATTCCGCGCGTACACGCGCAAGTACCTCGAGGCGGTGAATCTCGAGTCGAACTCGGACGGCTTCGTGTTCGACACCGAGATCATCGCCCAGGGGATGGCCAAGGGGCTGCGCATCTGCGAGATCCCGATCGAAACGCGCTACTTCGACGAGGCTTCGCAGATCGCGTTTGGGCCCTCCGTGCGCTACGGCCTCGCCATCCTCAAGACGATGCTGCTCTACAAGCTGCACGTGTGGGGGATCTGGTCGAGCCGGATTTTCCGCGACCGGAACTAAACGCGTTTGGGGCGTAGGGGCGGGGCTCGCCCCGCCCGCCTCTGCAACCGCGTGACTTTTGCGGGCGGCCGCAAGGGCCGCCCCTACGGCACCCGAATACCGACGAGTTCAGTTTCAGCACGCTAGCGCCGCTCTTCCGGCGGAAGCGGCGGCGGCGCCGCCAGCTTTCCCTGCCGCAGTTCTTCCGAAAGCCGCCCGATCTCGACGAGCAACGGGTCCTTCACGTTCGGCGCAAGCGATTCCAGGATCTCGGGGCTGATCCATCCGGCGCGCAGCTGGGCGGCGGCGGCGCTGTTGGAGCGATTGAGCATGGCGTAGGCCCGGCCCACGTTGAGGTCGATCTCCGCGCGCTCCCCGGTGGTGAAGGCCTCGCGGTACAACTCGAGGGCGCGTTCGGGCCGCCCTGTCACGAGGCAGGACGAGCCCGCGAGGACCCACGGCCGGGGATCGTCGGGCAGGCTGCCGGTCGTCGTGAGCGCGAGCTCGCCGGCGGCCGCAATGTTCCTGGCGGTTTCCGGGTCGGAGCTCCGGTCGAGCAGGGCTCGGAACGTCGCGGTCGCATATCCGATGCGGCGCTCCGCGGCGTACCGCGAAAACTCGGGCCAGGCGAGAGCGGCGAGAATGCCGACGACGGCGGCAGCGCGCGCGAGCCTCACGTCGGGGTTGCCCGGGTTTCGTCTTCACCCGAGATCCGCCATGCGCGGCCCGCCGCCAGCAGCAGCGGGACTGCCGTGACCGGCCGCTGGAGGGGGAACCATGTCAGCGCGGCCGCGGCTCCCGCGGCCAGCACCGCGACCAGAATCGCGGCCTCCGCGGTCCTGGTCCGCCACGCCGTTCGGCCGACCGCAGCAAAGAGGCACCCAACCGCCCCGAGGACGAGCAGGCCGGCCGGCACGCCGGCGTCGCTGAACACCTGCAGGTAGTCGCAGTGCGCCTCGGCGTAGGAGCTGGTCAAGAGCGGGGCCACGAAGCGGCGGTGCGTCCGGATCTCCGCCGCGAGCCGGTGCGGCACGTACTCGGCCGAAAACGTGCCGGGCCCGAAGCCGGTCAGGGGCCGCTCGCGCGTCATCTCGACCGCGGCCGCCCAGGGGCCGCCGCGAAATGAAACGAGCGCGTCCCAGTTTCCTATCCGGGCCGCTCTCGCGAACTCCCGGGCCCGATCCCGCAGCGGCGCGTATCCGACGACCGCCAGGCCGACGGCCAGCAGCGCCGCCGCCATCGGCAGCGCCGCGCGCCGGCGATACAGCACGACCAGGAGCACGGAGGCTCCGGCCAGCGCCGAGGTCAGGGCGGTCAGATTCAGGTTGACGACGAGGGCGACGGCGAAGAGGCCGAGCGCGAGCCCCGATGCGAGGCGGACGCGGAGTCCGGGCGCCGTCAGCACGAGACCCAGCGCCAGAACGCTGGCGAGCGAGAGCGTGATCGCGAGGTAGCCTACGTTGCCCGCGTAGGCCCCCGTGTTCTGCCGATCCCCGAGCGTCTCGAGCAGGAATGGCTGAAAGCGTCCCCGGCTCTCGAGGATCGAAACCACGGCGTTGACCGCCGTTGCGCCGAGGAAGGGGCCGACGAGCCAGGATCGGCCCTTCTCCGCGACGCGCGAGGCGCCCAGCGGCAGCAGCGCCGCGAGCACGACGAGGGATCGCGCGGCATCGAGGGACGGCCCGCGGCGCGCCGAGGCGAGGGCGGCAACGAGCGCCAACCCGAGCGCCGCCGCCGCGAGCCAGAGGGCGGCGCGCCGATCTCGTGGGCCGTCGCTCCACGGCCGCGCTTGCGCGGGCTGCGCGCGGCGGGAGAAGGCGAAGGCCGCGGCCGCCGCGATCGCGGTGCCGACGAGCGCGATCAGCCGCTTGGGCGCATCGAATGCCGCCGCCGCCCTCGTGTCGACGACGAGCGCGGTCCCCGCCAGGACGGCGGCGAGGACTGCGGCGGCCGCGATCGCTCCGACATCCGCGCGTGCGCGGCGCATCGGTTCCTTGAGCTTTTTTCTGGCCAAGCGGAGGGGATGTTATGACGTTATGCTCACGCCCGGGTGGCCTGACGTGGACGTGGACGTGGACGAAGAAGAATCCCCGCGGGCGCGGCTGGTCTCGCTGCCGATGTGGGTGTACCGGCACCGGGTTCCGATCCTCGCCGGCTTCGGGAGCCTGTTGCTCGCCGGCGTGATCGCGCTCGGCTACTTCACGACGCGCGTCGTCGCGCGCTTCGACGGCCGGCGGTGGAACCTCCCGTCGCGAATCTACTCGGACCTCTATGCGCTGCGCCCCGGCGACGCGGCCTCGATCCCGGCGCTCTCGGCCAAGCTCGGACGGCTCTTCTACCGGGAGACCGAGGGGCCGCCGCAAAGGCCCGGCCACTTCCGGCAGGAGAAGGACGTTCTCGAGATCCACACCCGCGGATTCCGCTACCCGGGGCGCACGTTCCCGGGCGCGCGCATGCGCGTCGTGTTCGCTTCCGGGCGCGTGCGGGCGCTGACCGACGCGGCGGGCGATCCGGTTCCGGCGCTCATCCTGGAGCCGGAGCTGCTCGGGTCGGTGTTCGGAGCGGACCTCGAGGACAGGACCGTGATCCGCGTCTCCGAGGCGCCCCAGTCGCTCGTCGATGCCATCCTCGTGACCGAGGACCGGGATTTCTTTCGCCACACCGGCGTCTCGGTGCGGCGCCTTTTCGGGGCGGTGTTCCGGACCCTGACGGGCGGCATGAAGCAGGGGGGCTCGACGCTGACCCAGCAGCTCGTCAAGAACCTCTATCTCTCGCCCGAGCGCACGGTGCGCCGCAAGGCCACCGAGGCCATCATGGCCGTGGTGCTCGACGCCCGCTACTCGAAAGAGGAGATCCTCGAGGCGTACCTGAACGAGATCTATCTCGGGCGCCGGGGCGCGATCTCCGTGACGGGCGTCGGCGAAGCGGCGCGCTACTATTTCGGGGCGGATGTCCCGGACCTCGACCTGGCCCAGTCCGCCACGCTCGCCGGCATGATCCGGGCTCCCAACGCCTATTCGCCGTACCGCAACCCCGAGCGCGCTCGCCAGCGGCGCGACCTCGTCCTGCGCCTGATGCACGAGGAAGGCAAGATCGACGAGGCGGCGTTGCGCGCCGCGATGGCCGAACCCGTCACGCCGAGGACCCGCGTCGAGGACCGAACCCGCGCGCCGCACTTCGTGGATTTCGTCAAGAGTGAGCTCGCCGAGCGTTACGGCCAGCAGCTCCAGACGGAAGGCCTTCAGATTTACACGACCCTGGACGTGGACCTCCAGCAGGCCGGGCAGCGCGCCGTGACGCAGGGCCTGGAAAATCTCGAGAAGGCGTACAAGCGGCTGGCTTCGGCCTCGAAAGAGGCGCCGCTCCAGGGTGCGCTGATCGTGCTCGAGCCCCAGACGGGCGGCGTGCGCGCGCTCGTGGGCGCCCGCGACTACCGGCTCTCGCAGTTCAACCGGGTCACCCAGGCTCACCGTCAGCCGGGCAGCCTCTTTAAACCGTTCGTCTACCTCGCCGCGTTCGCCCGGCGCGACATGGACCCCCCCGTGACGCCGGCGACGATCCTGATGGACGCTCCGATCACGGTCGAGTGGGGGCAGAAGTCCGACGAGGAGTCGTGGACCCCTCGCAACTATGACGGCGACTACCGCGGCCCGATGTCGGCGCGACAGGCCCTCGAGCGCTCGATCAACATCCCGACCGTGCGTGTCTCGCTGATGGCCGGTCTTCCGTTCGTGCTCGGCGCGGCCAAGGCCGCGGGCATCGGGTCGCGCTTGCGCGCCTATCCCTCGGTCGCGCTCGGGGCGTTCGAGATCTCTCCGATGGAGATCGCAGGCGCGTACGCGGGATTCGCCAACAGCGGCGTCCGCGTGGTCCCGAACGCGATCGTGGGCGTGATGACGGGCGACGGAAGCGTGCTCGACCGCAAGGCGGCGCCGCTTTCCCCGGTGCTTCCGGCCGACGCGGTGTTCCTCGTGAACGCCATCCTGAAGGGAGCGGTGGACCACGGGACCGCCGCGGGCGCCCGCGCGCGCGGCCTGACCGGCGTGCTGGCCGGCAAGACCGGCACGACCAACGACGGGCGCGATGCGTGGTTCGTGGGCTTCTCGCCGCGGTTCCTCGCGGTGGTCTGGGTCGGCTACGACGACAACCGCGGCGTGAACCTTTCGGGAACGCAGGCCGCGGTGCCGATCTTCGCCGACTTCGCGCGATCGGTTCCCTCGCAGGTCTTCGCCGAGGATTTTCCGGTCCCGTCCGACATCGTGACGGCGACGATCGACCGGGAGACGGGATTCCTCGCCGCGCCCGGCTGTCCGAAGCCCGCGACGGAGGTGTTCATCGAGGGGACCGCGCCGACGACGGTGTGCCCGAAGCACGGGGGGTAGACCTTCACGGTCTGATAAGTTCACCGATTCGGTCATCTCGTGAAGAAGCGAAATCCACTCCGTCCCACCCCCATCCGCATCCGCGGCGCCCGGACACACAACCTGAAGAACATCTCGGCGGACATCCCGCTCGGCCGCCTGACCGTCATCACCGGCGTGTCGGGCTCGGGCAAGTCGTCGCTGGCGTTCGATACGCTCTATGCGGAGGGGCAGCGGCGCTACGTCGAATCGCTCTCGACCTACGCGCGCCAGTTCCTCGAGCGCCTCGACCGGCCCGACGTGGACTCGATCGAGCCTGTCCCGCCGGCGATCGCGCTCGAGCAGAAGAATGGCGTGCGCAACGCGCGCTCGACGGTGGGAACGCAGACGGAGATCCACGACTCGCTGCGGCTGCTCTACGCCCACGGCGGCACGACCGTCTGCCCCGGTTGCGGCGTCGACGCCGTGCCGGGGGGCGTGGACCGCGCGGTGGAAGAGCTGTGCGCGGCGGAGGACGGCGCGCGGGCGGTCCTCGTGGCGCCGGTGCCCTGGAAGGATTCGGAGGCCCCGGCGTCGGGGCGCCGCAGGAAGGCGGCCGGCGAGGCAGCGCGCCTGGCCGAGTACAAGCGCGCCGGATTCTTCCGGGCGCTGTCGCCCGAGGGCGAGGTCGTCGAGATCGGCGACGCGGCGGCGCCCCTGCTCGATGCGCAAGGCCGCCTGCGGCTGGTCGTGGGCCGCTTCGTCGTCGGGGCCGCGGCGCGGCCGGAGATCGCGGCCGCGGTCGAGACGGCGTTCGCGCTGGCCGGATCGCTCGAGGCGCGGATGGAGGATCGGGTGCGAACGTTCCGGCGGGGTCTCCACTGCCCGCGCTGCGGGCGCGAATTCCGCGATCCCACGCCGCCGCTCTTCGGGTTCAATTCCCCGCTCGGAGCCTGCCCGGCGTGCCAGGGCTTCGGGCGCTCGATCGGCGTGGACCTCGAGAAGGCGATTCCCGACCGCACCTTGACGCTCGGGGAGCGCCCGATCGCCCCCTGGAACACGCCGGCGTACGAATCCGCCTACGACGACCTCTTTCGCGCCTGCCGGCGTTACTCGGTGCGCACCGACGTGCCGGTGTCGCGCCTGTCGGCCCACGAACGGGAGATCCTGATCAAGGGGCGCGGGGACTTCTACGGCGTCCAGGGCTTCTTCGACTGGTTGGAGACCAAGCGCTACAAGATCCACGTTCGAGTCCTGCTGGCGCGCTACCGCGCCTACACGCTCTGCGGTTCCTGCCGCGGCGCCCGGCTCGCGGCCCCGGCCCTCTGGGTCCGCTTTCGCGGCAGGACGATTGCCGAGCTGGTGGACCTGTCGCTCAAGGACCTCCGGGTCTTTCTCGACGGGCTCGTGCTTTCGGAGGCGGAGCAGGCGCGCCTCGGCTCGGTCGTCGCGGAGCTCAAGGCGCGCGTGCGTTACATGAACGACGTGGGGCTCGACTACCTCACCCTTTCGCGCGCGGCCCGGACGCTTTCGGGCGGCGAGTCGCAGCGCATCGGCCTCGCATCGGCCCTCGGCGGCGCTCTGACCGGGACCCTCTACGTGCTCGATGAGCCGACGATCGGCCTCCACGCCGCCGACACGCGGCGGCTGCTCGCGATCCTCCGGCGGCTGGCCGACCGCGGCAATACGGTGGTCGTCGTCGAGCACGATCCCGAGGCCATCGAGGCGGCGGACCACGTGATCGACCTCGGCCCCGATGCGGGCAGCGGTGGAGGCCAGGTGCTTTTTGCGGGAACCCCGCGCGCCCTTGCCCGCGTGAAGGACTCGGCGACGGGGGAGCTGCTGCGCCGGCGTCTCAAGCCGACTCGCCCCTCGCGCCTCACGCCGGACGACCCGGCGCCAAACCGCGCGGCGCGGCCCGGCCGCCCGCGGGTCGTCCCCTTCCGCCGCGCCGAAGGCGCGATCACCATCGTGGGCGCGCGGCAGCACAACCTGCAGAACATCACGGTCCGCGTCCCCCTCGGGCGGCTCGTGGCGCTGGCCGGCGTCTCGGGCTCCGGGAAGTCCACGCTCGTGAGCGACATCCTTCACGGCGCGTATGCGCGGCGGGTCCGCGGCGCGGCGCCGTTCGAGGTTGGGGAGCACGACCGCATCGACGGGCTCGAGGGCGTCTCCGAGCTGTTGCTCGTGGACCAGAGCCCCCTCGGCCGCTCGGCGCGGTCGAATCCGGTGACGTACACGAAAGCCTGGGACGAGATCCGCCAACTCTTCGCCCGTTCCGGCCGCGCCCTGTCTCGCGGCATCACGCCGCGGGACTTCTCGTTCAATTCCGTCGGGGGCCGCTGCGAGGCCTGCCGGGGCACGGGCTGGCAGACGATCGACATGCAGTTCCTCGCCGACGTCACCGTCCGTTGCGAGGCCTGCGACGGCAGACGGTTCCAGCCCCGCGTCCTCGCCGTGCGCCTGCGCGGCCGGAACATCGACGACGTGCTGGAAATGACCGTCGAGGACGCCGCCCTGTTCTTTCGCGCCGACGAAAAAGTCGTGCGCCGCCTCGAGCCGCTGCTGGAGGCCGGGCTCGGCTACATCCGACTCGGACAACCCACCGCGACGCTGTCGGGAGGCGAAGCACAGCGGCTCAAGCTCGCGGCCTTTCTCGGGATCCGTGCGGCTGCGACGCGCGGCGCCCTCTTTCTCTTCGACGAGCCGACCACGGGCCTCCACGCCCGGGACGTGGACCGCCTGCTGGCGACGCTGCGGCGCCTGATCGCGCGTGGGCACTCCGTGCTGGCGGTGGAGCACAACCTGGGCTTTCTGGAAGCGAGCGACTGGATCATCGAGCTCGGCCCGGGCGGCGGCGAAGAGGGCGGACGGCTCGTGGCCGAGGGCACTCCCGAGGACATCCGCGGCAACGCGGGCAGCGTCACCGGGCCGTTCCTCGCCGACCCGCTCGCGGCGCGGGGAGCCGGTCCAGCCTCTATAATGGAAGAGAAGTCCCTTCGCTGAAAAACACCGTGCAGAGAGCCGCCGGATCGCGAGTTTTGGAGCGGGCGGGGCTCCCGCTGCGCCGTGCGCTCGCGGCCGTTCTGCTCGCCGGGCTCTGCGCCGTGGCGCCGGGCGAGCCCGCGCGGCCCGCCGAACCGTCCTTCCTCGGGCGCTTCATGTTCCGGACATATGCGCAGGATGAAGGTATGTCGGATCTTTCCGTCGAATGCGTTCTGCAGGACCGCATCGGCTTTCTCTGGGCCGGGACGGACGACGGTCTCTTTCGCTTCGACGGCCGCACCTTCACGAAGTTCAGCCGCAAGCAGGGCCTCCCCCAGACGCGCATCTACCAGCTCTACGAGACCGCCGACGGCCGCTTCTACGCGGCCACGGCCGCGGGGCTCGCCCGGTTCCAGGGGCGAGGGTTCGTCGTCGTCGGCGGCAAGACGGAGCTCGGGCCGTTCGCCGTCAGCCACCAGGGCGTGGCGTCGGACGCGCAAGGCACGGTCTACGTCGGCACCGACCGCGGCTTGTTCTCGGGCAAGGACGACCGCTACGTGGCGGACAAGGAAGCGAATGCCGTCGGCGAGGGCGCCGTGGGCGGGGTGCACGTGGATGCCGCGGGCGCGCTGTACTTCGCGCGGGGAGGCCTGCTCTTCCGCAAGGAGTCGGGGAGGGTCGTCGAGTTCGGCCGGCCGCGCGGACTCCCTTCTCAAGAGACGATCGACGAAGTGCGCTCCGACCAGGCGGGGCGCCTGTGGGTGCGGACCGTCAAGCACCTCTACCTCCTGCCCAGGGGCGGTCAGAAGTTCCAGCGCGACGACGAGGGCCTGCCCGAGTCGAGCGAGGTCGGCCGCCTCGCCTTCGACGATCGGGGCGACCTCCTGGTGCCGACCGTCCAGG
Source organism: Acidobacteriota bacterium (assembly GCA_031360505.1). Classification (GTDB taxonomy): domain Bacteria; phylum Acidobacteriota; class Thermoanaerobaculia; order UBA5066; family Gp7-AA6; genus DAHUXD01. The sequence continues at coordinate 13,821 of JANMBR010000019.1, read as the reverse complement.
GCCTCGCCTTCAAGCAGGGCGGCGCCTGGCGGCTGATCGGGCGGCGCGAAGGGCTGGCTTCCGACGCCGCGCTGTCGGCGTTCGTCGACAGGGAGGGCTCGCTCTGGGTTGGACTGCTCGGGGGCGGGCTCGATCGGCGGCTCGGGCGCGGCGAGTTCACGAACTGGACCCGTTCGGATGGCCTCTCCCAGGAGGTGGTCTGGGCCGTCGTGCGGCAAAAGACCACGCCCGGCCCCGGCGCGATCTGGGTGGGGACCGAACAGGGGCTCAATCGGCTGGACCCCGTCTCGGGCGAGATCCGGCGGTTCGGAGTCGAGGACGGCCTCGGCGGGAACACGGTCGCAGCGCTCGCCGCGGGAAGCGACGGCAGCGTGTGGATCGGCTCCTGGCCCGGAGGCGTCACGCGCATGATGCCGGACGGCAAGCTGCGGCGCTATGCGGCCGAAGGCGCCGCACCCGAACAATTCCGCGTGGCCGCAATCCACGTTCGCGCCGACGGCGAAGTCTGGTTCGGAGCCGTCGAGGGGCTCTACCGGCTGCCTGCGGGCTCGAGCGCAAGCGTTCTCGAGCGGGTTGTGCTCGGCCGCGAGAAGCCCGACAACGTGCGCGGGTTCGCCGAAGACCCGGCCGGCATTCTGTACGCCGCGAGCAAGCAGGGCATCCTTCGCCTGAGCGGCTCCTCGCCGCGCCGGTTCACGCGCGAGGACGGGCTGCGCGACGACTTTCTTTCGTCGATCGCATTCGCCGCCGATGGGAGCGCGGTCGTGGCTTACCGGGAGTCGATCGGCGCCGCGAAAGTGATCATCGAGGGCGACCGGATCACGGTCAAGCCGATCACCACCGCCAGCGGGCTGATCTCGAACAAGGTCGTCCTGCTCGGGCGGGATTCCTCCGGGGCGTTCTGGATCGGGACCGGGACGGGCGTCGATGTCTTTTCGGCCGACTGGACGCGGACCGCGCACTACGGAAAGCCCGACGGCATGGTCAGCGAAGACCTCGACCAGAATGCCTTCTCTGCGGAGCCCGACGGCACCGTCTGGCTCGGTTCGAGTCAGGGCCTGATCCGATTTGAAGCGGGTACGACAGCCGCTCCGCAGCCGGCTCCGCCCGTCGTGCTCACGGCGGTCCTGGCCGGGGTGCGCCCGATCGATCCCGCGCGGCCCGTGGTCCTCGGCGCCGACGAGCGCAACTTCAGCGTTTCCTGGGCGGGGCTGACTTTCATCGAGCCGCGCCGGGTCCGCTATCGCCACAGGATGCAGGGGCTCGTCGACCAGTGGACGGAGACCGAGCTGACCGAGGCGCGGTTTCCCGCTTTGCCGACGGGCAAGTACCGATTCGAGGTCATCTGCGTTGCCGCGTCTGGAAAGGTGTCGCGGGCTCCGGCCGTCTTTCAGCTGGAAGTCCGCGCCGCGTGGTGGGAAACCGTGTGGGCGCGCCTCCTCTGGGTGCTGCTCGCCGCCGGAGCCGTGGTCGCGGTGGTCAGTTGGCGCACGCGGCACCTGGAAGCCGAGCGGCGGCGCCTCGAGGAGGCCGTGGCCGCCCGCAGCGCCGAGCTCGCCGCGGCCAACCGGGAACTGCGCGAGGCGTCGTTCACCGATGCCCTGACGGGGGCGCGCAACCGGCGCTTCTTCTCGACGGTCATCGAGGACGACGTCAACCGAACGCTGCGCGTCCATTCGACCCCGGCGCAGAATCGGCCGCGCAACTGCGACCTGATCTTTTACATCGTGGACATCGACCATTTCAAGGAAGTCAACGACGAGTTCGGTCACGACCGCGGCGATGGCGTGCTGGCCGAGGTCGCCAGGCGGCTGACACAGGTCGTGCGCGATTCCGATCGGCTCATCCGCTGGGGCGGCGAGGAGTTCCTGCTCATCTCGCGCGACGCCGACCGCTCGCGCGGCGACGTCCTCGCGGGCCGCGTCATGCAGTCGGTCGGATCGGACCCCTTCGACCTGGGCAATGGACAGAAGGTCCGGCGCACGTGCTCGGTCGGATGGGCGCCGTTTCCCTGGTACCCGGACTCGACGCGGACGTTTGCCTTCACCGAGGTGCTCAAGCTCGCCGACCGGGCCATGTACCTCGCCAAGCAGTCGGGCCGGAACCGCTCCGTGGGGGTCCTGCCGGCGGGGCTCTACGCCGAGCAGGGCGGCCGCAACGGCGAATGGTGGGAGAAGCCCCTGACCGAATCCGAGGGTGCGGCGGTGACCCTCGTGCGTTCCGGCGGCCCGGTCGTCGTTTCGGAGGACTAGAGCGCCGCCTGCACCGCCCTCGGGCGGGGGCGAGCCCCACCCCTACGGTTTCTTTTGGGCCTCCTCGAGAAACTGCGCCATCGCCTCCTTGCCGCGGTAGCCGTCGATTTTCGCGATGAGGCGGCCGTCGGGAGCGGCGGCCACGATCGTCGGAAATCCGGCGATGTCGTAGAGGCGCTGAAGCTCGGCGATCTCGGGCGGGTTGCGCCCGTCTTCCCGCGTTCGATCCACGACGCGGGCCGCGATGAAGCCGGAGTTGACCTGCTCGGCGAGGGCGGGGTCCTCCCAGTCGTGGTCGACCAGCTTGCACGGCGCGCACCAGGCCGCGGTGAAGTCGTAGAGGATCGGCTTGCCCGATGCCTTCGCGAGGGCGGCCGCCGTCTCGCGCGGCTGCCAGTGGACCAGTCCCACGGCGTCGGCGCCCCGGTCCATGACCCCGGTGACGACGCGCAGGACGACGGCGGCGAGCAGGGCCCAGAAGAGGACCGGAGAAAGCCGCGACTGCGACCGCGGAAAAGGCGCGGCTTCAGTCCTGTCCATAGGCAAACTCCCTGCGGCTCAAGACGACGGCGGCCAGGACGAAACAGAGGGTGACGGCGAGGGCCCAGCGCCCGAGCGCCTCTGCCGGAACATTGCGTCCGGCGAGCACGGCGTCCCATCGGACGTCCGGCAGCAGGTTTGCCTGGAGCGTGCGCGCCGTCTTCGCCAGGCCCTCTCTTCCGACGGCGGTCCCGAAACCGGCGGCCGCGGAGAAGGCGATCCAGAGGAAAAGGTAGCCGAGCGCGTCTCCATAGGACGGAAGCAGCGTGGAGAGGAGCAGCAGGAGGACGGCAACCTGGAGCCCGTCGAGCAGGGCGCCGAGCAGGGCGCGCGGCAGCGCCGCCGAGAGCGTTGCCGTGCCGCCGAATTGGAACGAAAGGACGAGGGCGAAGACGGCCGCCGCGGCCAGGAAGATGGCATACGCCGCCATGACGCCGAGCAGGCGCCCTCCGAGGTACTCGGTGCGCGAAATGGGCCGGGCCAGGATCATCTGGAGTGCGCCGCTCGACGCGTCGCGCGAGACCGCGCCGGACGCGATCAGCAGCAGGGCGACCAGCCGTGCCGGCCCGTTCGACAGGGCGGGGGGAGCCGCGACCAGCAGCGCCAGCACCGCGAGCGTGACGGACACGAGCGGGCTCTCGAACTTCTGGCGGAGGAAGCGCTCGGCCATCACGATCATGCGGGGGGCGCCTCGCGAAAGAGTTCTTCGAGCTCGGCCGAGGAGCGGACCTCGAGGACCGGCACGTCGGCGAGCGCGAGTGTTTTCACGGCCCGGGCGACGTCCGATTCGGACGCTTCGGCAAGTCGCAGCGTTGCCTCCGGCCCGGGCTCGGCCGCGATCCCTGCCGCGGCGAGCGCCGCGCGCGCCGGTTCCAGCCGGTCGGGCGGCACGCGGATGACCGAGCGGCGCCGCGAGGCGGCCTCGCCGGTGAGCGTCTCGGTGCGCGTGAGCCGGCCGTGGTCGATGAAGACGACCCGGTCACAGACCCTCTCGACCTCGCTGAGCTGGTGGGAGTTCAGGACGATCGTCGCGCCCCTCGACTTCGCCGCGAGGATCTGCTCGCGCACGATGGCCACGCCGAGCGGGTCGGTCCCCGACGCGGGTTCGTCGAGGAAGAGCAGCGCGGGCTCGCGCAGGGTCGCCTGCGCCATGCCGATGCGCTGCAACATGCCCCGGGAGTATGTCCGCAGCTTCTTGCCGAGGGCAGACCGGTCGAGGCCGACGCGCTCGGCGGCGGCCGGGATTTCGATGCGCGCGCGCGCCGGGTCGCCCCCGCACAGGCGCCAGTGGACCGCGAGGAAGCTCGTACCCGAGAGGTCCCGGTCGAAGCCGAGGCGTTCGGGCATGTATCCGGTTCGGGCGCGGACCCACAGGTCGTCGACCGCGCGGCCCTCGATCTGGAGCCGGCCGGAGTCCGGCCTGAGGAATCCGAGCAGGCAGGAGAGCAGCGTCGTCTTTCCGGCGCCGTTGCCGCCGATGAGGCCGAGCGTCTCGCCGCGGCGCACCTCGAGCGACACCGCGTCGAGCGCGCGGGTCGCCTTGCCGAAGCGGCCGTAGGTCTTGGTCACTGACTCGACGGAAATCACGGGAGTGATGATACCGAGTCCTCTTTGCGGGAATATGGTTTATTCTTCGGCGCGTTTCGAACGCGTTCGCGCATGATTGAAGTCACAAGCCTCTCCAAGCGATATCCCACGCGCCTCGCCGTGGACGACGTGACGTTCTCGGTCAAGCGGGGGGAGATCGTGGGCTTCCTCGGGCCCAACGGCGCCGGCAAGACCACGACGATGCGCGTGCTCACGGGCTTCCTCCCGCCGACCTCCGGTTCGGCGCGGGTGGCGGGCCACGACGTCGTCGCCGAGTCCATGCGAGCCCGCGCCGCGATCGGTTACCTGCCCGAGTCCGCGGCCACGTACCTCGAGATGCGCGTGGCCGAGTACGTGACCTTCCGCGCGCGCCTCGAAGGCGTTGCCGGCAGGGCCGTGCGTGGGCGGGTCGCCGAGGCGCTCGACCGGTGCCTGCTCGCGGACGTGGCCGGCCGCCGGATCGAAAGCCTCTCGAAGGGGTTTCGGCAGCGCGTGGCGTTGGCGGGCGCCCTCGTGCATCAGCCGCCCGTGCTCGTCCTCGACGAGCCGACGATCGGCCTGGATCCCGTGCAGATCATCAAGATCCGCGAGACGATCCGGCAGCTCGGGCGCGACCGCGCCGTGCTGCTCTCGACGCACATCCTGCCCGAGGTCGAGTCGGTGTGCGACCGCGTGCTGATCATCGACCGCGGCCGCATCGTCGCCGAGGGGACGCCCGCGGAACTGCGCTCGAAGCTCGCCGGCACGCCGACGCTGCGCGCGGCCTGGAGGGGCAGCGTGGCGGTCCGCGAGGGGCTCGCGAAGCTGCCCGGCGTGTCTGCGGTCGAAGTCGAGGAGTCCGAGGGGGAGACGCGGGCGCGCATTCTGTGCGAGCCGGGCGCAGATCCGAGGGACGACGTTTTCCGCCTTGCGGTTGCGAACGGCTGGGTCCTCCGCGAGCTCGCCCGCGAAGCGCTCTCGCTCGAGGACGTGTTCGTCCGCCTGACGCGCCACGACGAGGCCGCCGCGGCGCCCGCCGACGTCGCCGTCGCCGAGCCGGGGGAACCCTCGTGAGGAAGCTCTTCGCGATCGTCGGCCGGGAGTGGCGGGCCTATTTTCTGTCGCCGCTCGCCTACGTGATCCTCACGGCGTACATGTTCCTGAACGGCCTCATCTTCTCTCGCATCGTCGCCTTCCTGTCGGCGCCGGGAGCCCCGCGGGAGCGGTTCCTGTCGCTGATGTTCACCAACACGTACGTCTGGATTTTCACCCTCTTCATCATCCCGATCCTGACGATGCGCCTGCTCGCCGAGGAGCGGCGTTCGGGCACGCTCGAGGTTCTGTTGACCTCGCCGGTCTCGGAGACGATGGTGGTCGTCGGCAAGTTCCTGGGGGCCCTCGGTTTCTACCTGGTCCTCTGGGCGCCGAGCGTCCTGTTCATCCTGTTCCTCCGCGCGAAGACATCCGTCGACCTCGGCGCGGCGGCCTCGGGCTACGTCGGAATCGCGCTGCTCGGCGCGTACTTTCTCGCGATCGGCACCTTCGCTTCGTCGCTGACGAAGAACCAGATCCTCGCGGCCATTCTGACCTTCGCCATCCTGATCCCGGTGTTCTCGGTCGGCCTTTTCGAGTCGGGCTCGGACCCGGCGAGGCAGAGCCTGATCGGCTACCTCAACATCTGGGACCACATGGACGAGTTCGCGCGGGGCGTCGTCGACACGCGCCGGATCGTGTACTACCTCTCGGGGACGGCGTTCTTCCTGCTGCTCGCCGCGACGATCCTGCACTCGAAGAAGGAGACGCCGTGAGCGCCCGCTCCACGCGCCTCTCCGCCTCGACGGTCGGCATCGTGCTGGCGGCCGCGCTCTTTCTGGGAGTGAACTACCTTTCGACGCGCCATTGGAAGCGACTCGATTGGACTCGGTCGCAGGTCTACTCCCTCTCGGAGACGACGAAGAAGACCCTCGACGCCCTCTCGAAGCCGGTCCAGGTGACCGTGTTCATGACGCAGCGCTCGCGGCTGCTGCCCGAGGTCAAGGAGCTCCTCTCGCGCTACCAGGCGCGCAGCCCGAAGATCGAGGTCGAATTCCTCGACCCGGAGCGCAACCCGGCGCGCGCCGAGGTCTTTTTCAAGGAGTCCGGCGCCAGGGTCAACACGATTGCCTTTCGTTCGGGAGACCGCAAGAAGTACGTCGAGGAGGACAAACTCGCGGACTTCGACTTCGCCGGAGCCATGGGCGGCGCGCCGAGCGTCAAGGCCTTCAAGGGCGAGGAAGCCTTCACCTCCGCGATCCTGTCGGTGACCGAGTCGCGGCAGCCGAAGGTGGTGTTCTCGAAGGGGCACGACGAGCAGTCGCTCGACTCCGCCGAGCGCGGCCGCGGCTACGCCGAGGTCAAGCAGATGCTCGAACGCGACAACATGACGGTCGCGACCTGGGACTCGCTCGGAAAGGGCGGGCTGCCCGCCGACGCCGCCGTCGTCGTCGTTGCCGGACCGCAGCTGGCCTTCCTGGCGCCCGAGTCGGAGGCCCTGGAGAAATACCTCGCCGGAGGCGGGCGCGTCCTGCTCCTGCTCGACCCGGTGATCCCGGGCCCCGGCTCGCCGCCGCCGGACCTCGGGTTCAAGGGCCTGCTGAACAAGTACGGCATCCGGCTCGGAGACGACATCGTCATCGACCCCGCCAACGCCCTGGCCCAGATGGGCGCGGAGGTCGTGCTCGCCGACCGCTACGGAAGTCATCCCATCGTCCGTTCGCTCTCGGCGGCAAAGCTGCCGGTGATCTTTCAGCTCGCCCGCTCGGTCACCCGGGCCGAGAAGCCGCCAGAGGGCGTGTCCGAGACGATGCTCGTCGAGACTTCCCAGGACGGATGGGGCGAGACCAACCTGAAGCAGCTCGACGTCGGGATCAAGAAGGAGCCAGGCGATACGCCCGGGCCCGTCTCGCTCGCCGTGGCGCTCGGGCCGGCGGACGAAAAGAAGCCCGACCCGATGGCGCCTCGCGCCGTCATCGTCGGCAGCTCGCGTTTCGCGACCAATGGGGCGATCGCCAACGGCGCGAACGGCGTCTTCTTCGCCAATGCGATCCACTGGCTCGCCGGCAGCGAAAAGCAGATCGGCATCCCGCCGAAGGCCTTGGAGCAGGCGTCGCTGTCGCTGACCGAAAGCCAGGTCATCCGGATCGGCTGGGCGGCCATCGTCGGCCTGCCGGCCTTCGCCATCCTGGTCGGAATCTGGGTCTGGTACCGGCGGCGGGATTAGTTTTCGTGTCCGCGAAAAAGCTCCTCGCCCTGACCGCGGTGGTCGCCGCCCTCTTCGGCTTCATCTTTCTCTTCGAACGCCGCATGCCGACGACCGAGGAGCGAACGCGCAAGGGCGACCTGTACTGGGACATTCCCCAGGAGCAGGTCGAGCGGATCGAGCTCGCCCGCGCCGGCGAGACCCTCGAGTTCCAGCGCGCCGGCGAAGCGGGTTGGAAGATGATCCGGCCCGAAAAATACCCGGCCGACCCGTTTGCCATCGGCAGCGTCTTGTCCGATCTCACGGAGTTCAAGCGCGCCGGAGGCGACGACGCCAGCCCCAACGATGCCCGGCCGGCCGACTACGGCCTGGATCAGCCCGCGGCGAAGGCCACGATCGTGTGGGGCGACCCGGCAGACCCCAAGTCCCGCAAGACGCGGACGATCGAGTTCGGCGCCGCGATCCCGGGGACCGACGTCGTGGCGGCTCGCGTGGAGGGCACGCAGAAGGTCCTCTTCGTGCCGGCGGCCGTGCTCGCATCGCTGAAGAAGAACGCGGACGACTTCGAGAGCCGGGAGGTCTTCGGCGGGGCGCCGGCGGACATGACGCGGCTGGAAATCCTGCGCGGACGGGGCCGCCTCGTTTTCGCCCGCAAGCAGGGAGCCTGGTGGCTCGTCGAGCCGATCTCCGACCTGGCCGACGGGGCGGAGGTCGACCGCCTGGCCGCATCCCTCCTCGGGCTGCGGGTCCGGGATTTCATTCATGGCAGCCAGGACCTGGCGGCGATCGGCCTGAACCCGGCTCTCTTCCGCGTTTCGCTCACGGGGGCGAAGGGCGCGGTCACCGCGGTCGACTTCGGCGCGACGCGTTCGGACGGCAACACCGTCTACGCGCGGCGCGACGGACAGGTCCTGACCGTCGAACGCGACGTCGTGGACGAGCTCTCGAAGGAGGCGGAGGCGTTCCGCGGACGGTCGCTGATCGGCTTCGGCCGCGGCGATGCCACGGGCATCGACGCGACGTTCGGCAAGACGAGCTTCGCGCTCGAGCAGAAGCAAGGCGGATGGAGCTCGGGCGGCCGCCCCGTGCTGGCGGCCGCGGCCGACGACGCGCTCGGAGCGCTGCTCGACCTGAAGAGCCGGGGCTTCGTGGACGAGACCACGATGAAAGCCCTCGAGCCGGCCACGGCGACCGTGACGGTCCGCCTCAAGTCCGGGGAGCCGTGGGTCCTGTCTCTGCACCCCGGGGCGGCCAAGACGATCGCGCGGGTCTCGCAGCGGCCCGGGGGGTTCATCATCGATCGCGATGCCGGGCAGCGCCTGGAAGGGGCTTTGAAAAGAGCGGTCGCGGAGGCGACGCCGGTGAAGTCAGTAGGCAGTAAGCCGTAGGCGGCCGGTGAGTCGCCGCTCGCTGCCGACTGTAGACTGCCCCCTGCCTACCGTTTCCCGGTGAGGTGCGGCGCCTTCTTCGAGGCCTCAGCCTCGAGATCGGCGATGCGCTTCTGGCGCTTGGATTCCTTCTCATCGGCGGCCTTGGTCTTTTTCTCCTTGGCCTTCGAGAACGTCGTGGACAACGAGAAGAGGAGGCCACGGCCCTTCGGCGGCTTGGCGCGGCGGGCGGTGGCGCCCCAGAACTTCGTCTTCTTGAAGATGGCTTCGGTGAAGTCCGAGTTGGCGAGATCGGCGCCCTTCAACTCGGCGCCGGTGAAGTTGGCGCCGATCGCGCGCGCAAAGCGCAGGTCCGCGTCCTGAAGGCTGGCGCCCGAGAAGTTGGCGCCGATGAGCAGGGATCCCGAGAGGTCCGCCTCGAAGCCGCGGCAGCCGGAAAAGTCGGCCCGCTTCAGGTTCGCGAGGCGAAAGCTCCCGAGGGAGAGGTCCGCGCGGGAGAAGTTCACGCCTTCCGCCTGCGCCTCGGTCAGGTCCGCTCCCGAGAAGGAGGCGCCGACGAAGCTGTACGGCTTGAGGTTGGCCCGCCGGAGCACGACCTTGGATAGGTCCGCGCCCTGGAAATTGGCCTTCTCGAATCGCGCCGAGCGCAGGTCCACCTCGGTCAGCTTCGCGTCGGCGAAACTGACCTCGGCGCCGCCGGCGTCGAGGAACACGGCGCGGCGCAGGTCGGCCTTGCGGAGCCGGGCCCGATTGAAGGTGGCCGCCGTGAAGTTGGTCTCGACGGCCGATGTCAGCTCCATGTCGGTGTCGGTGAAGTCCGCGCGTTCGCAATCGGCCGCGTTCATCGCCGCCTGCCGGAGGTTGGCGCTCGTGAAGTTTGCGCGGCGCAGGTCGGCGCCGCTCAGGTCGCAGCCCTTGAGGTTCGCGCCGGTGAAGTTTGCGCTGGGAAAGGAGCCGCGCGAGGCCCCGACCCCCTCGAACACCGCGCGCGAGAGGTCGGCGCCGTCGAAGTGCGCGTTGGCGAGCTTGATGCCGCGGAAGTTCACGTCCTTGAGGACCGCGCCGGCGAGGTTGGCGCCGGAGAGGTCGGCGCCCTCGAGCCGGGTGAAGGAGAGGTCCGCGCCGGCGAAGTCCGTTCCCACCAGCGTGCAGCTTTGGAGCGAGGCGGAGCGCAGGCGGGCCCCCGCGAAAAAGGCCTTCGTGAAATCCAGAAAATCGAGGTCGCAGTGCTCGAGGATCGCGCCCGGGCCCGAGACGCCCTCCCATTTCGTGTTCCGCAGCGTTGCGCGCGTGAAGTCCGTTCCCGCGACGGTGGCGCGGGAGAGGTCCGCGCGGGTCAGGTCCGCGCGCTTGAGGTCCTTGCCGGAAATGTCCATCCCGGCGAGGTCGGCGCCGGTCAGGTCCGGCGTCACATTCGAGTTCTTGACTCGCCACTCGTTCCAGCCGGGCGTGCCCAGGAGCTTCCAGTGCTCGGGATTTGCCATCGCCGGGCATTGTAACCGCCCGGCGCACCGGGGCGCGTTACAATCCGTTCGATGAGCACAGCCGTCACGACCCCCGTCGCCGTCCCGAACCGGGCGATGGAGCGGATCCGCAAGGCGCTGCTCGGGGGCCACCCGCTGATCTACGTGATGAGCTGGGAGGAGACGCGGGTCGAGCGACTGGCGCAGCACTTGGCGAAAACGTTTTACGGTGCGCCCTGTCCCTACGGCGTCTGGTCGGTCGTCGACGGGCTCGTCGTCGACGGCGCGCTCGTACCGGACACGAAGGATCCGCTGCGCTGCCTCGAAGCGATCCTCGCCGCGTCCGGCAAGGGCTTCTACCTCCTGAAGGACTTCCCGACTTCCGGCCGCCCGGAGATCGTGCGGCGGCTGCGCGACCTGTACCGCGCGCTGAAGGACCGGGGCCGGCACGTGCTGATCGTTTCTCCCCGCCTGGCGATCCCGGACGACGTGAAGAAGGAGATCTACGTCGTCGAGTACGAGCTCCCGGACGACAACGAGATCACGAAGATCCTGGACGGGCACCTGCGGCGGCGACTGTCGATCGCGATCGACGAACCGCAGATGCGCCGGCTGTCGCTGGCGATGCGCGGCCTGACGGCGGACGAGATCGGGCACCTCGCTTCCAAGGTGTTCTCCGCGAGGAAATCCTTCGACGAGGCCGGGTTCCTCGAGGTCCTCGGCGAGAAGGAGCAGATGTCGCGAAAGGAAGGGGTGCTCGAGTTCGTGCCCCCGCGCTTCTCGCTCGACGACATCGGCGGCTACGCGGTCCTGAAGGCCTGGCTGTTGAAGCGCCAGGCCCTTTTCTCGAAGGAGGCGCTCGACGCCGGCATCCCGATCCCGAAGGGGATCCTCCTCATGGGGATCTCCGGATGCGGCAAGAGCCTCTGCGTCAAGACCATCTCGACCCTGTGGAACCTTCCGCTCTTCCGGCTGGACATGAACGCCGTCTTCGGGACCGACAATCCCGAGCTGACCTTTCTCCGGGCGCTCCGCGCGGTGGAGTCCGTCTCTCCCGCGGTCCTCTGGATCGACGAGATCGAGATGGGCGTCGGCGGATACCGCGAGGGCGGCGACGCCTCGATGTCGCGCATCTTTTCCGGTTTTCTGACCTGGATGCAGGAGAAGAGCGCCCTCGTCTTCGTCGCGGCGACCGCCAACCGGATCCACCTGCTCCCGGCCGAGATCATCCGCAAGGGACGGTTCGACCAGGTTTTCTTCGTGGACCTTCCCAACGAGGAGGAGCGAAAGCAGATCTTTGCCATCCACCTGGCGAAAAACCGATGCGACGTGGCGCGGTTCGACCTCGTCTTCCTTGCCAAGGCCACCAACGGCTGGAACGGCGCCGAGATCGAGCAAGCCGTCATCTCCGGGGTCGTCGACGCCTACGCGGAGAGCAGGGCGATCACCGAGGACGACCTTTACCGGATGATCGCCGCGACCGTGCCGCTCGCCGTCACGATGGAAGAGCAGATCAAGGCGATCCGCAGCTGGGCGCATGAACGCGCGTTGAACGCCTCGCTGTAGAGGTCGCCGCCGCTGCCGCGGTCGAGTTCGGGATCCCTCGCTTCGCTCGTCAGTTTCGCCTTGCGTCCAGGTCCCGCGGCCGGAACGGCGCGAGGAAGTCGAGGCGCTCCTTCCACTCGCGCATCCGGCCCTGAAGGGTCTCGAAGCGGGAAGCGAGCGAGTCGGTTTCGAGCAGCGCCTGGAGCTCGGGCGGGGCGTAGCGCAGGCGCAGTGCCATCTCGGAGGCAAGCCGCTCGGGAAAGATCGCTTCGGACGGCAGGGGAGGCAGGTCGAGGGCACGCGCGACTTCGCCGAAGAGCCCGGTCGCGGAGGCGATGATCCTCTCGCCCTCCTCGGCCTCGGGAAAGGGAAGGGTCCGCACTTCCTCGACACGCGCCACGCGGTAGGGGTCGGGCGCTGCCTCGTCGAGCACGCGAAACCGGAAGCGCGCCTCGAGGAGAATGTTGAAACGCCCGTCCGGGAGGGCTTCTGATTCGACGATCTCTCCGGCCGTCCCGATGTGATGGATCGCCGGGGCCTCGCCGGACGGATCGGAACCGGGCTTCAACATCGTCATGCCGATCGTGCGGTCGCCCTCGAGCGCGTCGGCCACCATGGAGCGGTAGCGAGGCTCGAAGATGTGGAGGGGCAGGAGGGTTCCCGGAAGCAGGACGACCTCGATCAGCGGAAAGAGAGGTATGCGGCGGCTCATCGCGTCCGCACTCGGCTCGCCCCGGCACGTTGATCGGCCGCGCGGGAGAGCGCACCGACATAGGCGGCGACCTGGCGGATTTCCTCGTCGGTCAGCTTTCCCTGGAACTTTGGCATCGGATCGTGTCCCTCGCGCACCTGTTTCTCGATGGCTACCGGACTGCCGTCCGAGCGCCACACGCCGTCGATCAGGCTGGCATAGGGGAGGTGGCCCGCGACGATCGTCTTGCCGTCTCCGTTCGTGTTGTGGCACGACGCGCACTTGCGCTCGAAGATGCGCCGGCCCGCCGCCGCGTCGCGGTCCGCGCTGCCGACCTCGGGAAGGGCCGTGCGGCGGCAGGCTGCGAGGCCGACCGCGAAGAACGCGAACGCGATGCGCCGGAGCACGCGGGGCAGTCTAGACCAGAGGCCCGGCAAGGGGCCGTTCTTGAGCCGTCCCTCATTTGTTGGCCGCCGAAGGGCATGCTAAGGTTCCCGCCCTCATGGCCGACCCCAAGGACAAGGTGCCCGAGAGTGTGCCCGGAAAGTACTACGTCGACACCCAGTGCATCGACTGCGACGTCTGCCGGGTCACCGCCCCCCAGAACTTCCAGCGCAACGAGGACAAAGGGTATTCCTACGTCTCCAGCCAGCCCGGCTCGGCCGAGGAAGACGCGCAGTGCCAGGAAGCGATGGACTCCTGTCCGGTGGAGGCGATCGGAAAGGACGGCGAGTAGCGAGTGTCCTGCAGCGGAACTCTCTCGCTTCCCGGTGCCGTAGGGGCGGCCCTTGCGGCCGCCCGCAGTCGTCACGACGTCGCAGAGGCGGGCGGGGCATGCCTCGCCCCTACGGCCCAAACGGGTGATCAAGACTTCGGTTGCGCAACGCCAGCGGCCTGCTAGAGACTCCGGAAGTACTCGATCGTTCGCTTCAGTCCTTCTTCCAGCTTCACCTTCGGCTCCCACCCGAGCTTTTCCTTCGCCTTCGTGATGTCCGGCTGGCGGACCTTCGGGTCGTCCACCGGAAGGGGTTTGAAGACGATCTCGCTCCGCGTGCCGGTGGCCTCGCGAATCCTGCGGGCGAACTCGAGAACGGAGAGCTCGGCCGGGTTTCCGATGTTGGTCGGGTCGGGGATGTCC